>DATGQI010000025.1:0-3967 GCA_035304285.1 Woeseiaceae bacterium | reverse complement strand
CGCTGCTCGACGGTCAACTCCTGGAACCACTCGTCCGGAAGCCACTCGGGCCACAGCACCGTGCTGCCGGCATCTCGACGCTCCAGCATATTGTCGAGTTGGTCCTTCAGCACGTTGGCGTTAAGCAGCAGCACCGGAATCTCGCCGCGCGCTCCCGCCACGCGGTCCTTGCGGGCGCTGTCCGGATAGGTCAGGTGAGCACGCGGCGCGTTGGGAGACGAGTCGCCCTTGACGAGCAGGAACCGCTTCTCCAGTCCGTTGCCTTCCTTCCTCAGCTTGCGCCAGAAGTTGTAGGCGTTCGTCGTCACACCTTCGCGACCGCCCGAGTCGCAGAACGTCATCATCACCGGCATGAAGCCGCTGCCGTCTTCGAGCGGGTACTCCTTCTCGATGACCTCCGTGATGATGAGTTCCCAGTCTTCGGGGTACGCAGAAGGCTTCACCCACAGCTTCTCGCCGTCCTCATCGACGCGGTTGGACTTGATGATCGGGAAGCGGTCGATGACGACGATGTTGTACGGGTTGCCAGGAGAGATGCCGTGGACCTGCACCTCGAAGCGGTTCTTCTGCACGTCGATGTGCGCCATGAGGAAGCGCACGTCTGCCGGCACCTTGCCCTTGTCGAAGTCCTTGGCGCGGGCCTTCAGTTCCTCGGGTAGCCGCAGCGAACCCGTTCCCATCGGGAAGAACGGCTCGCCCTGGTCGGTGTTGACCGTGGACTTCAGCGCCTCTTGCGAGCCGGTGCGCTCGAACTCTTGCTTCGCCTTGAGGTAGTTGACGACAAGCGTCTGCCAGCTCATAAACGACGCGATGACGCCCTTCGCCCAGAACGAGGCGATGTCACTGCGTACCGGCGTGCCGCTGCGCTTCCTGTTCCGGTCGATCCTCTCCCCCTCGCGCAGCCACACGCCTTGCTCGTTCATCTCCTTACGGCGGAAGAACTCGATCAGCGCACCGCTCGACGGGTGGCAATGTGGACACGCCATCATCGCCGCCTCGCCGGCTTCGAGGATGTCCTCGGTGTCCGGCCAGCGTAGCAGATCGAAGCTAGGCTCGAAGAACTCGCCGCAATGCGGGCAAGGCCAGTACCAACGGCGGCGGTCGCCTCGATTGTACAGCGCCAGGATGCCTTCGCACGGAGGGGCCTCGTGCGGCGTGCGGCGAATCCACTTCGGGTCGATGACTTCCTTGCCGGGCGACGACTCAACCAAGGTCATGCCGAACGACTTGAACGTCGTGGTGCGCTTACGGCCCAAGTCGAACGGCGAGCCTTCGCCGTCCACGTCCATCGGCATTCGGTCGTAGTCGGTGATCGCGACGCGCGGGATCGGCTTGCCGGATAGCTGGCTGATCGACGGCCAAGCCAGCGACAGCATCATGCCGCTGCGGTACATCTTGTCGAGCACGTTGTCGTTGTGACCACCGGGCATCAGGCGACGACCGACTTCGCGGGAGTGCCGGTGCATACGGTCGATTCGGCGACGCGAGAAGTCGCGCGCTTCGTGCGCCGTGGTCTGCACGATCATCATGTCGGCGGGGTCGCAGATAACCGAGTACAGCAACCAGTTCAGCAACAGCGAGTCCGTCTTCGCGGACTGCGCGCTGCCGACGAAAATGACCGAGTTGAACTCGCGAGAGGTCAGCGCGTCCATCGGCTCGACCATGTACGGCACCTTCTCGTTGAGCCAGGGGCCGACGTAGGCAGGCGCGTTGTTGAGCCAGCGGTACTTCGCCGCCGCACCGGAGACGGTCAGGCGCTCCGGCGGACGAAGCATCTCGGCGGCATCGCAGATCAGCGCGCCGAGATGTTCGTAGCGACTATTCGGAGATGCTTGGGTCTGGGCCGTGCTCATCTGGGTCCGGTGCGTAGAGAGAGAAGTTGTCTTCGAGTCGCTGGTTCAGGCTGTTGAGCAGGGAGTCCGACATCCGGCGGATGATGAGTCGCTGCTGCTCGGTGAGCGCAGTCTCCGACTCGATGGTGTCCTCAAACGCCAGAATGCCTTGGCGCAGTTCCTTTAGGATTTCGGTGATGGCCTCGAAGACGTGCGCGGTACTCCACAGGTCTCCGCGCTGTTCGAGGAACTTCTGCCGGGCAAGCTGGGCCTTCCAGAATACGTCCTGCAACTGCGGCGGCAACTTGGCAGGCGTGATCGTCGCCAGGGCTTCCTCGATCTTGGCGCTGTCCGGGTCCACGAGGAACTTCGCCGCCTCGCAGACCGGGAAGAGAGGACTGCCTCGATCCTCGCCGACGGAACCGACCTTGCCGGAGATGCGCTTCTGCACCGCCTTGTTGGTCAGCTTGAAAAGGTCGGCGAGTTCAGCTTGGGTGGCTCCGTGGTGGATAAGCCGGTTGAGGTCGGCGCTGCGTGGCGTTCCCTTAGCCATTGGTCAGTCTATCCTTGATAAGCTGGTGCAGCCGGTCGAGAGGCAAGCGCAGGATCACGTCGATGTGGTTTCGGGCGGCGCGGGGAATGTTGCCGGCCTTGTACTCGGCGTAGGTGGACATCGCCACGCCGAGGATCGTCGCGCACTCGGAGCCGCACCGGCACAGGTGCGTTTCGAGTTCATCGGTTAGCGATTTCGGCTGTTTTTTCACTGTTACCGGATTTGTACCCGTCGGATTCCGGGGCCTACGCTACGGTACCTCCGTCAGAGAAATCAACATGTTGTGAGTTACGCGGGCGCCGCAAGCAATTCGACGATGTGCTGTTTAAGGGCGTCCAGTAGCTTGTTTTGTGTCACGTCCTTCGATCTGAGCGACGCCATGACGTTCTCGTCGATGGTGCCCTTTGAAACGAGGTGGTGGATAACGACGGCTCGCGTCTGCCCCTGACGATGAAGGCGCTTGTTGGTCTGCTGGTATTCCTCCAGCGACCAGGTGAGACCGTACCAGACGAAGATGCTGCCGCCGTGCTGGAGGTTGAGCCCGTGGCCTGCGCTCTTCGGGTGGATCGCCATGATCGGGATTTCGCCACGGTTCCAGCGGTCCTTGGCGTCCTTGTGGTCAACAAAGACGACCAGTTCAGGGAACGCTTTCTTCAGCGCCACGAGGTCCGACTTGAAGTTGTAGGCGACCAATACCGGGTTTCCTTGCGCCTCGTCTACGATGTCCTTGAGCGCCTTGATCTTCTCGTTGTGGAAGTAGCGACCGTTCTTCTCTGAGTCGTAGACCACGCCGTTCGACAACTGGAGCAGCTTCGTCGTCAGGCCGACCGCAGAAGCTGCCTGAAGCTGCTCGACATCGCTAATCTCCAGGACGTACTCGCGTTGGAACTTGTCGTAGGTCTGCCTGATCTTTTCAGGCAAAGGCACCTTGACCACGTTGTAGACGCACTCCGGCAATTCGAGGTAATCGTCGGCACGCAGCGTGAACGTGATATCGGAGATTCGGCTCTGGATTTCGTCGAGAGCGTGTTTCTTCGCGTGATAGCCGCTGCCGTCCCAAGATGGCGTGAACCATCGCTCACGAAAGTCTTTAAGCGTGCGGCCCAGGCGGGCGCCGCCGTCGAGCAGGTAGATTTGCGCCCACAGGTCGTGCAGGCCGTTGGCTGCCGGGGTGCCGGTAAGTAGGACAAACCGCTCGATCTTGAACGCGATCCGCCTCATTGCCTTGAATCGGCGCGACGACGGGCTCTTGTATTTCGAGGACTCGTCAATGACGCACATATCCCATCGCCGCAGATCGACAAAGCCCTGCTCGCACGCCTCGACGAACCATTCCGTCAGGTCGCAAGAGATCAGGTGGATGTCCGCCGGCTTGGCAAGTTGCTTCAGACGGCGCTTCTCGCTGCCATCCACGACGACGCAAGTCAAGTGGCGGACATGCGCCCAGGTTTTAATCTCGTCAGGCCAGGTCTCAGTCGCCACGCGCTTCGGCGCAAACACGATCATCCGGCTAGTAAAGTAATGGCTAATCAGATCATGGAAAGCCGTAAGAGTGGTGATCGACTTGCCGAGGCCGGGGTCG
>DATGQI010000024.1:0-3245 GCA_035304285.1 Woeseiaceae bacterium | reverse complement strand
AGCACTGAAAAGGGGACAGATTTATTTTTAAAAAGGGGACAGATTTATTTTTTTGCCGGGATGATCTTGAACTGCAGCGAAGGCTGAAAAAAATAAATCTGTCCCCTTTTTAAAAATAAATCTGTCCCCTTTTTAGTGCTGCGGTGAACCGATAAGGCGCGCACGCGCCAGCAGGCGCTCGATGAGCACGGTCAGCGTGTGAACTTCGTCCTCATTCAGTCCGTGCAGCAGGTCGTCTTCGAACTTGAGCGCCAGGGGCGCGATCTGGTCGTGCACCTTCCGGCCTTCCTCGGACAGGTTCAGGATTGAACGGCGGCGATCGGCATCCGCGAACTGGCGGTCGATACGACCACTCTTGATCAGCTTTGAGACGGCCCTGCTGACGGCCACCTTGTCCATCAGCGTGCGCTCGGCGACTTCGACCGCGGACAGGCCCGGGAAGCGCCCGAGGATCGCGATTACCCGCCACTCCGGAATGGTCAGGTCGAACCGCTTGTCGTAGGTACTCGCGATCGTGCTGCTCACGGTGTTGGAGAGAATCGACAGGCGATACGGCAGGAAATCCTCCAGGATGAGTTCCCTGGGGCGTTCACTCGCAGTTGGTTCTTCCGCTTCTTCGGTCATGATCTTGTCCTGGCTGACATTCCGCGGGATGGTCCCGTTGATCCCACGGCAACAGTACCGAAAGTAGCGCAGTCAGGAAAGATGCGGGGAGTGCAGGTACTTGTCCGTCTGCATCTCGGTCAGGCGGCTGACGGTGCGTTCAAACTCGAAGCGGAGCAGTTTGCCTTCATAGAGCGACGGTATCGGTGCCGCGGCTGAAACCACCAGCTTCACCCGCCGGTCGTAAAATTCATCGACGAGCGCGATAAGGCGCCGCGCGGCATTCTCGTTCCCGGCATCGAGCACCGGAACTCCGGAAAGGATGACGGTCGGGTACCAGCGGGCGATCTCTATGTAATCCTGCTGACTTCGAGGGCCTTCGCAGAGCGCCTGGAACTCGAACCACGCGATGCCTTTGGCGGATTTCCGCGCAGGTATCGCCCGGCCCAGCACCTCGACCACAGTGTCTTCTTCCACGATTCCGGATGCGGCCTCCCCGAAGTAACGGGCGAGCGTTTCGTCGGCCGCCTCGTCCGCAGGGCAAAGGAAGGTGCCGGCCCGGTGCAAGTAACGCAGGCGGTAATCCATCTCTCCGCCGAGTTCGAGGACCTGCGTGTTCTCCTCGAGGCTGCGTATTGCCGGCAGGAACCGCTCCCGCTGCAGGCCGCCGGCGTACAGCTCCGAGGGTGGAAGGTTCGACGTTGCGACAAGGGTGACCCCGCGCCGGAACAGTCCCTGCATCAGCCTGCCGAGGATCATTGCATCGCCGATGTCGGAGACAAAGAACTCATCGAAACAGAGCGCGTCCGTTTCCCTCGCGATATCGGCCGCGACCTGGTCCAGGGGATCCTCTACATGATTGAGTTCGCGAAGACGGGCATGGACTTCGCTCATCACGCGATGGAAATGCACCCTGCGCTTGCGTGCAACGGGCAGCGTATTGAAGAAGAGGTCCATCAGGAAGGTCTTGCCGCGCCCGACGCCGCCCCAGAGGTAGATGCCGCGGACGGGCGCAATTGCGCTGCGAAAACGGAGGAAGTGCAGCAGGCGATGCAGCGGCGAGTGATACGATACGAGCCGCTCCTGCAGGTCTTGCAGGGCAGCGACGACACGTGCCTGCCCGGCGTCCGGTACCAGTCCCGACTCCGCGGCCCTTTGCCGGTACGCGTCCTCGATCAGCAAGCGCGGATGCCCCGGCTGGCAGTGCAAGTCGACTGCGCATCGATCATGGAGAATGGGAAAGGGTGCGCATGCGTGCGCAAATATAGTGGAGCTGCGCTCAGCTGTCAGCTACGGCTGCATTCCCAAAATTGTCCCATGTCGATGGGCTGCTAGAATGGCCCGCACGACAGGAGCTTCACGGAAAAGATGAACCAGGTAATCGAACGCGAATCCATGGAATTCGACGTCGTCATCGTCGGCGCCGGCCCGGCCGGCCTGGCGACGGCGTGCCGGCTGTCCCAGCTTGCGAATGAGCAGGGGCGCGAACTCAACGTTGCCGTGGTGGAGAAAGGCGCCGAAATCGGCGCTCATATCCTGTCCGGCAACGTTTTCGAGCCTCGCGCGCTGGACGAGCTTTTCCCGGACTGGCGGGAGCGGGGCGCCCCGGTGCGTACCGCGGTCAAGGGAGACCTGGTTCACTACCTGACCGGCGCGACAAAATCAGTAACGGTTCCCAACGCTTTTGTGCCGCGACCCATGCACAACCGGGGAAACTTCATTTTAAGCCTGGGACGACTGTGCCAGTGGCTTGCCGGCGAAGCCGAGGCGCTCGGTGTCAACGTATTTCCGGGTTTCGCCGCCGCGGATGTGCTGTACGACGGCGAGCGCGGGGTGCGCGGCGTTTTGACGAGCGACATGGGAGTGGACCGCGAAGGCGGGCACAAGCCCGGTTACCAGCCGGGATACGAACTGCTGGCCAGGTACACCGTATTCGCGGAAGGGTGTCACGGCAATCTCGGCAAGAAGCTCGTGAAGAAATTCGACCTGCGCAAGAACTCGGATCCCCAGCATTACGGCCTCGGGCTAAAGGAGATATGGGAGATAGACCCGGCCCGGCACGAGGAAGGACTCGTCGTTCACACGCTGGGCTGGCCGCTCGACAACCACACGGAAGGCGGCGGATTCGTCTATCACGCAGCGGACAACCAGCTGTTCCTCGGGCTCATCGTGGCACTTAACTACCGCAACCCGCACTTGGCACCGTTCGAGGAGTTCCAGCGCTGGAAACTCCATCCGCGCATCCGGCATTACCTGGAGGGCGGCAAGCGCATCGCCTACGGCGCGCGTGCCGTGAACAAGGGTGGCTGGCAATCGTTGCCGAAGCTGGCATTCCCTGGCGGCATGCTCGTGGGCTGCGATGCGGGTTTCCTGAACGGGGTGAAGATCAAGGGATCGCATACGGCCATCAAAAGCGGCATGCTCGCGGCGGAAAGCATCTTCGAAGCGCTCGCCGCAGGTGACGAAGGCGGCTCCGAACTCACTTCCTACCAGGCAGCAGTCGACAACTCATGGCTGCGCGAGGAACTCCACGGCGGACGCAACTTCGGTCCCGCGCTGGACAAGCTGGGAACTTTCGGCGGCGCGGCGTTCACGTTTATCGACCAGAATATCTTTCGCGGCAAGCTTCCCTTCACGCTGCG
>DATGQI010000023.1:0-13375 GCA_035304285.1 Woeseiaceae bacterium | reverse complement strand
ATGGTTGCAGGATGGCCGAGTCTATCCCCCGGCCTGTCAGCGAGCGACAAGTCGAATAGAATAGAAGCAAAACGGAGAGGTGGCCGAGCGGTCGAAGGCGCTTGCTTGGAAAGCAAGTGTACGGTAACGCCGTACCGCGGGCTCGAATCCCGCCCTCTCCGCCAATACGACATCGACAAATAAGCGCCCGACTATGACTCGAAGGGTTCTCGGCTGGATACGGGTGTGCATCTTGCTGTGCCTCACAGTCGCTGCGGCTTCGTCCGCTCAATCCGAACCCGCGGAAACCCCATTCGCATCCATTTCAAAAAATGCAACATCCTGCTTCACTGGCCCTTGGTCATCCGTCGAAAGTTACGTCGAACACTCGCTGAAGAGAAAGCCGTCACTGCCGCAGGACGAGGCTGCTGTCGCTGAGGGGACCGAATACTACACAGACCTGATGAACTATGAGTGCAAGTGGTTTGACTACGAAGTAGACGGGTTCATTGTAAGAGGCTTCTATGCGAAGCCACGTCGAATCGCGGCCGATAAGCTTCCGGTGATCATCTTCAACCGCGGCGGAAACGCGGATAGTGGAGCCATTCCCCCGCCATACATTTTTGGCAAGCTTTTCCCGGTGGTAAAAAAAGGTTTCGTCGTCGTTGGCAGCATGTATCGCGGCGCCAGGCTGGGAAGCGAACCACACCCCGATCGA
This sequence comes from Woeseiaceae bacterium, assembly GCA_035304285.1. Taxonomy (GTDB): domain Bacteria; phylum Pseudomonadota; class Gammaproteobacteria; order Steroidobacterales; family Woeseiaceae; genus IDS-8. The sequence goes on along the minus strand of DATGQI010000023.1, from coordinate 12,678 downwards.
TTGGCCGATGAGTTCGGCGGGAAGGACGTCAACGATATTCTGGCGCTGCTGCCAATCATCGAGACCATGCCCTTCGCCGATGCCGAAAAGATCGGCATGTGGGGTGTCAGCCGGGGCGGCATAATGACCTATCTTGCAGTGGCTCGATCGGATCGCTTTCGCGCCCTGGTGGCAGAGGCAACACCGACTGATCTGAAGTTGGAGATCGAATTCAGGCCGGAGATGGAGGGCGTTCTTTCGGAGTGGATCCCCGGGTATCCGCAGAACCGGGAGGAGGCATTACGTGAGCGCTCCGTGCTTGCCTGGGCAGAGAGGCTTCCAGAAACCACCGCGATTCTGATACTGCACGGCACTGCCGACGAAAGAGTCAGAGCCAACAGTGCGCTGGAAATGGCTCTGAAGCTGCAGGAACTGGGTCGCCCCTACCGGCTCGTGATGTTCGAGAATGGCGGGCACGGGTTACACAGAACCCACCAGGATGCCGTTACTCTCGAGGTTGCCGGCTGGTTCAAATCGAAGCTGAGCGACGGGGCCGAATAGTCGCCGGCGATACAAGCCATCGTCACATAGTAGACGAGGCCGCAGAGGAGCTGCACAAACTGACTCGGCGTCTTTAAAAATAGGTGTGGCAGACTTACCGCCTGATTTGCCCGCCTTAGAGCCCCGGCCATGGGCTCCGAGCTTCTGGAGAGGTGGCCGAGCGGTCGAAGGCGCTTGCTTGGAAAGCAAGTGTACGGTAACGCCGTACCGCGGGTTCGACAAATCTGCGAAGCAGATTTGGACGCACGCAGTACGCCCGAAGGGCGAGGGCCACAATGGCCCGAGTCTATCCCGCCCTTTCCGCCAAGGCTTTATAGTACCGTCCCCTCGCACGCGCCTTCTATCCAAACGCCGAGCCGCTTCGCGAGCGGGGTGAGTTCCGCCAGCAGGCGGCGGTCGAGTTCCGTGGTGTCCGGCTCGACAAAGTACCCGTCCCTGATCTGCGGCTCTATGGCGGACAAGCTATCTCTCCATGCGGCGAGCGCGGACTCCCAGCGGTCGAGGTCCTGCCGGATCGCAGCCGGGGCCGATACCTCATCGGCGAGCTGACGCCCGAACGTCCTGACTCCTCCCAGCGTCCCGGTGTCGACCGGCTGCCGACCCTCGACCATCCACTCGAACTCGAGCAGCGCACCGCGTGCGTTACCGCGCGGTTCCAGGCATTCGAGAGAGAGCACCGTCTCCTCGTCCTGATCGAAGTCGCCGCCGGTACAGGCGGCCGTGAAACAAGCAACCACCGCCAGCATCAACACTACGTTCGTATTCCTGATCACGAATCCTCCTTCATCGCGCCCTGCAAGTTAGGCGCCGCTGAAAAAGCCGTCTCTCCCAGAACGAAGAAACAGCGTCCGAACCGCAACCCGGCCATGGCCGGACGAGTCAGCCGGCCGTTGGCCGTTTTCTTCCTCATGCGCTGTTTGTGCGGGAAAGGGAAGTGCGGAGGTAAAGAATGAACGTTCCCGGTTCCATAGTGGATGTACCCGCCGCGGCAGGACGGTCGGTCCTCGTATCGGTGCTCGGCTGGCTCGCCATCGCCAGTGGCGCGCTCACCCTGCTCGCTGTCTTCAACCAGGGCGAGCTCTACGGAATGATTGGAGAAGCGCCCATCGGTGACGTGGAACCGGCGATGCAGGAGGGGCTGTCCCGGTTGGTGTCCGTGGTCACGGCGTTGAACGTGGCTCTCGGCGCCTTCCTGATGTACGCGGGATACGCGCTCTGGAAGCGCCGCAACTGGGCACGCAGAACGTTCATCGTCCTGTTCGCGCTCGGCATAGCCGCGAACCTGATCTGGGTCGTATTCGCAATGCTGTTCGGATCGATGCTGGCACAAACCGGCCTTGGCTTCGGGCCGCTGATCGTGGTGATCCTGATCGTGGCACTCGGGTTCGCGGGGCTCTCCTACTGGTTCATCAGGCGCCTGCGTTCCCCGGCTGTGAAGAGCGAGTTCGCGTAATGACACCTTTCTTACTCTATCGTGCCTGGTAAGCGGAAGACGCCCGGCACCTAAAGGAATGACTCCCATGACCACGATATATACAACAACGCCATGGCCGACGCCGTCGGAGCCACCTGTCGCGAGATGCTGCGTAGTTGCGACCGCGTTGCATCCTCACTGTCTCTCTTTATCAGCGCCTGAAAGAACGGTGAGAACCCGGCATGCACGACGAAGTGACATGATTCGATGCTTCATCGCGGGGTTCGTTGCCTGGCTGGCAATCGCCGCTGCTGGCGCGGCGACCGCGCAGGAACCGCTGGCAGTGGCGGCGAAATCGGCCGGCGTGGTGCGAATCGGCATCGTCAAACCCCAGGTCACGATGGGCAGCGATGATGGGTCAAATGCGGCCGACAGCGTGCGCCTGATTCTGGCCGACTACCTGCAGGGTCCGACAATCGAGGTGGTGCTGCTCGGCTCGCGGCTTGCCTCGCAATACGCCATCGAGGCGGCGCAGGCGGATTGCGATTTCGTACTTAGTGTGTCGCTCGCGCACGAGCGCGGCCGGATGAACCAGATGCTCGGCAGGACTCTCGGCAATCTCACAGTCTATGCGCCGATCCACAGCGGCGACATCTCGTCGGCCGTCGTCACCGGTGCGATCTATTCGGCAGCGGATTTTGCAGCGTCCATCCGGGCGCGCGACGAGATGCAGCTCGACTTCCGGCTAGGGGCCGCCGGCGACCCGCAGCCGGTTCTCACCGAAAAAGTGAAGCGGCGGGCGAAATCCGACGGCGAGGACCTGCTGACTCCGCTTGTGGAGCGAGCAGCCGAAGCGGTCGGTGCTGCGGTCGCAGCGCACCAAACAGGGGCTCCTGACGCGGGTGAGGGTCTCTGATGCGAGGACCGCGCGACTCTCTGAGACGACGTGGCCGGTCGGCGGCCAGCCACTGCGCTTTTAGGCGAGCTAGTATTACGAAATGGAAATCTGGCGACAGGTTGTGAACCTGCCTTCTCCGGCACTCGGAATCCTCGCGCTGATAGTGCTCGGAGCTTGGGGCGTGCACGGCTGGAACTTCTGTCGGCTGATACGCGTGCGAGCCGACATCCGCGAGTCGCTGGAGCGGCAGGGATTCGCCGTTCGGAAGCTCGAGCTCAGGTGGCTGACGCGCGGTTCCTTTCCCGATCTCCGCCTGCCGGGCCTGCGGGGCAGTCGTGGCCAGTACCTCTACCATGTTGCGGCCGCGGACGGGGGCGGCCGTCCTCGCACGGGCTGGGTGCGCTGGAGCGCAGGGTGGCCATGGCGTCCGGCCGCTCCATGGAGTCTGCGCTGGGACGACACCGCGTCCGCCGGTCGCAAGGGTCTTTCAACCGCTGCGTTCCTGGCGATGCTCGTAGCAGTTGCCTCCATCGTGCTGGTGCTTATTGGCAGGATCTGGCAGCTGAGCTGACGACGATCGAGCCGGAGACAGTCATCCTTCCGATCTTCGCTCGTCAACTCGCCATCTGCCCCGGGGATCATCGCAGGCGCACCGGCTCGACACTGCGGTTTCACGAGCGACCTTCGAGGGTCTCGTTGGTGTCGATCGGGCTCAATTTCCCGGAGCCCGCGGCCCAGCGCATTGGCTATGCGAACTGGAGCCGACCGAGTCGCCGTAGGCCCTGATATGATCGCTGCGTGACAACGGCAGATGCGAAATTTGACGGCGGCGAGACGGGCACCGGTTTCCCGGCCCGGGAGTTCCATTCTCTCGCGGACGAGCTCCTGCCGCTCTTCTACGAAGAGCTGCGGCGCATTGGCCGACGGGAGCGGCGACGGATCGGTGCCGGTGAGACGATGCAAACTACGGCGCTGGTCAACGAGGCTTACCTCAAGCTCCGTCGAATGAAGGGTTGGCACGATGACCGACACTTCCTGTGCGCGGCGGCGCTCGCCATGCGCCATGCACTGGTGAACCATGCCAAGGCGCAGGTTGCGCAGAAGCGGGGAGGGGGCGGGTTGCACCTGTCACTCACGCAGGCAGGCGAGCTCGGCATCGATACCGACGAGGGCCTGCTGGCGCTGAACGATGCACTCGAAAAGTTGACCGCGGAAGCACCGCGGCCCGCCCGTGTGGTGGAGTGCCGCTATTTCGCGGGATATACGGAACCCGAGACGGCACGGGTGCTGGGCATCTCGGAACGTACCGTACGGCGCGAGTGGACGTTCGCGAAAGCGTGGCTGTATCGCGAGCTGGCAACCGTCGAAGGCGCCGCACCGTCCTGATCTTCGATGTCCGGCAGCAAGCCGGCACCTGCTTCGAGAACGCGGCGTCCAGGGCTGTCGCCCATCGAAAACCCATGCTGGAAGTGCTGCGCCGTCGATGCGCGCCCAGGTTGCATACCAGCCTCTCCTTGCGAGTGACCTGAAAAAGACAGCGTAACCCCTGCGATCCTGTCACGGACCGGCATCACGAACCAGGTAACGCACCCTCGCCAGGACTTCCGTTTGGCCGGATTGCCATACGGATGCTGTGTCCTGTTGCATGAAGACACGATTCGACTTTCGCTGCGGCGTGCGCGGTTCGGCGTGGTCGCCCGATCCGTCAAATGAGGAGCTGAACCATGTTCTACAAAATGTTGGCGCTGGTTGCCGTCCACTCGACGTTGTCATTGATGATTTGCGGGGTGGCGCTCTGCGCAGAGAATGCCGTCTTGATCGGTGTGCACGAGGGGCAAAGTGGTGAGGCGAAGGTTGTTCAGGCGCTCGAAGCGGCGCAACCCGAGACAGCGCCGGACCTGATTGACGATGGGCGGCCGCCACGCAATCGCATCAATTCCGCCCCGGTGACGTTGAATCCGCAGCCGCTCCCGCCGAAATCCGCCGAAAAGAAGACGTCAGGAGTAACCCCGGTAGAGCGCGTGACATTGAATCCGCAGCCTCTACCTCCCAAAGCCACAGAAATGATGCGGCCGCGTGACACCGCCGTCTTGCCGAACGACGGTGAAATCCACGGCGCGCAGGACAACCGGCCCACATCGTTGCGGCAGTCGCCATCGGCCAAGCGCGCCAGTACTCCGATCGACGCTGAAGGACGCGAACAGTTCGAACTGCGCTGTCGGGGCGGTGGCGAACTTGCGATCAGCGACGTTCGTTCGAGCATCGATACCGCGTCAGCTGCGAAGACGGACCGCCGGCAGCGGAGCCTCCAGCAACTTTCCTTCCTTCCCTCCAACCGGAATGCCAGGGGCAATTCCCCGCCGGCGGGGGCTGACGGCGGCGGTCTCAAGCCATCGACGTGCGCATTCGCCGACCGTCCTTTCACGCTCGCGTACCCGGTGGGGGTCGTTTTCGATGCTTCCTCGACTGCACCGGGAATCGGTTCCATCCGGAATTACCTCGCTGACGCCAATCATTTCTGGACGTTCACCGTGTATGACACGAAGTACGGCACCTTTCGGGCGACGAGCCATGGACCGTGGACGCCGTCCCGCCGGGTGACCGGTACGCAGCCGCCCATCAGTGTTCCGGCTGAACTGTTTTCCATGGACGATCGCGCGATCATCATCGTTGGGGGCAAGGAGCAACGCGCCGGTGCAGTGAAGAAAGACGTGCGCGCTGCGCTGAGAAAAGCGTCCGGTACGCCGGTGCAGCTGACGTCCGTGAGGCCGCCACCGCCTGCTACGACCGTTGCCCCTGTACCGGCCTCCACCACGATCCAGGGATCAGCGACGATGTCTCCGCAGGTTGCACGTGCCACACAGTCGCATGCGGTCGCGGCAGCGAGCCGGGCGGGCACAACCATTGCCGGAACGAGTACGCAGCCGCCCGCCCGCACCGCGGCGTCTCTAGAAGTAGATTGCGTCAGCCAGCAGCCACACCTCGTGCAGCCGCGGGAGCGTCTCACTCCGGGTTCTTCGTTCAAGCTTGAGGGCACGTGCTTTGGTGGCCGGGGCGTTATCGAAGTGCAAGGTGATTTCGGCCGTCGCGACACACTGGAACTCGCGCCGACGAACTGGACGGCGGCCCGGATCGACTTCCTTTTCCCCCAGCTGTCGGGGGTGCACGACCAGGCGGTGACTGTTTCGGTTGTGCGTGCGGACGGCAAGCGCTCGATCGCGCGTGTCATGCCCTTCGTCGCGGAGCGCCACCTGGTCCAGGTTCCGGCGGAGAAGTGGACACCGACAGCGAGCCTTGAGCATACGGAAAGCGTCGATTTTTCCGGAGTTGATATCGGTGGTGCTCCGGGGGTGTACTACGGGCAGCTCGCACCGCTATCGCTTGCGGCCAGCGTGGCCGTCTCGCCTTTGTGCGCCCTCGAAGGGGTGAGCGCCATATCGCGTTCGGGTAGCATCGACGCGCTCGAAGGCTGGGACCGGCCGGGTCCCCCGCACCTGGGTTCCGTGACGGTCAAGGGCAAGCCCATCTGCGTGACCAAAGTCGACAAGTACGAGTTCGTGCTCGCGGGTTACTCGGAAGCCAAAGAGGTCTGCACGATGGCCGTCGATCTCTCGGCAACGGCATCGTGTCCAGCTGGCCTGTCCCCATGACGGCACCAGCCTCAGTCCGGCTAGTCGCTACCCTCGGCGGTAACCCTGCGCAACGCGGCCTCTGCCTCGGCGATGGAAACGGACGAAGGATGATCGTAGCGCCGGCGCGCCTCCAACGCCCGCCTGGCCCAGGCATACGCTCCTTCGCCGTCGCCGGAACGGTGCAGGACTTCGCTGTGGATGAGCCACAGGTATGGGCCCATGCGCACGTCGCGAAACCCCGTGACATTTTCGTACATCCCGATCGCTGCACTGCTGGAAGCGTGCGCTGCGGCGAGATCCGCTCGCACCATCGCGAGGCGGGCCAGTCCTCCATGAGCGAGCGCGATGTGCGAGAGCCTGCGGCCGTTTGTCCGGTGGACGACCTCGCGGAACTGCGCCTCGGCACCTTCGGCATCGCCCTCGGATAGTAAAAATCTTCCCAGGCGCTCACGCACTGCGAGCAGCGCCTGGTGATCGGGCAGAAGCATCGCGGCTCTCTGCTCGAGCGCCGCTTCGAGCATCTGGCGCGCTTCGTTCGTCCTGCCCGCGCGCTCGTACGCGTCGCCCAGCGTCATGCGCACGCGCGGCAGAGCATAATCATGGGCAGGGCTGTGCTGCTGGAACTGCTCCGCCCGCTCGAGGAAAGGCAGTGCTTCGAGCGGGCGGCCTTCCGCCGCGAGGCATCCCGCGTACCACTCCCAGGCTTCGAACGCGTTGTGGTGTGTCGAATCGGGCGGGATGTTGTTCAGGAGTTCTGCGAACAGCACCTCGGCACGCTCCCGATCCCCGCCCAAGTGTGCGGCACGAGCGCGGTTCGATGCCCGCACCCAGTGGTCGGGATGCTGCTCCCCGTAAGTGCGGCGGATGATCTCGTCGGAGCGGGCATAAGCGCGATCCGCCGCCTCGAAGTCCCCGAGGTTGAACGACAGCAACCCGAGGTTGCCGTAGATCGTTGCGAGCTCGGCGTCGTTACGGTCGGTCACCGTCTCTGCGAGGGCAATGGACTCCTCGTAGTAGGGTCGCGCCTCCGCGTATTCCAGGTGATTGCTGTAAACCGTCCCGATCTCCGCCAGCACGGTGACGCGCGAAGGATCAGACGGCGCCAGCTCCGCGAACATGTCCGCGGCTTTCCGAAAAGCAGCGAGTTGCTCATCCTTCCTGGACGAATCCCCGAACATCGCCTGGCCTTGCTGCAGCCACCACAGGGCGCGGAGCGTCGTGCGATCGAGCCCCGCCTGGCTAATGCGGGGATCAAGTGAAGCGAGAAGCTCCAGCGCTCTTCGCCGGTCGAAGAGTCGGTCGTTGGCGTAGCTCGCCTCGTTCAGGAGCGCACGTATGACGACCGGGTGCGCTTCGCCGTAATGCTCGCGCGCGATGGCGAGATGGCGTGCACGGAGCTCATGGTACCGCTCCTCCTCGCCGAGTTCCCGGTAGATCTCCGTCGCCACGCCGAGCAGCTCGACCTGCGTCTCCGGGTCCGTTGCGAACTGTTGATCGATCCGGCCGATGCTGGCATCGAGCAGTTCGCGTGCCGTGACCCCGCCGCGTGGCTTGTTCTGCGCGATGCGCGGGTCACTGGCCTTGAACACGCCGACCAGGAAATCCCGGGTCGCGGTGGCACGCGCTGCTTCCCGTTGCGCGCGCTGCGCTTGCCATGCCGTGGCCATGATGCCGGCAACGAGAATTGCGATGAGCGCGGCCACCGCTGCAACTGGCCAGCGATAACGGCGCACGAAGCGGCCGAACCGGTACAGCCGGGCGCGGCCGCGCGCGAGGACCGCCTCACCACGCAGGTGGCGATTAAGATCCTTGGCGAGCTCATGCACCGTTGCATAACGCCGCGCCGGCTCGCGGCGGAGGCACTCGGCGATGATGGCGTCGAGGTCGCCGCGGAGGCTGCGAGCGGAAACGCGGCCATCGGCGTTTGCGAGCGCGGCTTCGCTCGCGAGGAGCGCGGGCGAGTCCAGCACGCTGGTTACGAGCTCCGCGAGGGAGCCGGTGCGCCGTGACCATGGGCGGCTGCCGGTCAGCAGCTCGAACAGCAGCACGCCGAGGGCGTAGATATCCGTGGCGATACCCACGGCCTCGCCTCGCAACTGCTCCGGCGCGGCGTAGTCCGGCGTCAGGAGCATCGCGGTGCCCGGATCGTTCCCGCGCGCCGGCACCGCGGCGTCCAATGGCTTTGCGATGCCGAAATCGAGCAGTCTCGCGCGACCACCCGCGTCCACCAGCACGTTCGCGGGCTTGATGTCCCGGTGCACGATCAGGTGACCGTGCGCGTACGCGACCGCGTCGCACACCTGGAGGAACAGCTCGATGCGTTCGCGCAAGCCGGCGCCGTGCTTCCTGCACCAGTCGGTGATCGCAAGACCGTCGACGTACTCCATGACAGCGTACGGACGGCCGTCCGGCGCGATACCGCCGTCGAGCAGGCGCGCGATCCCGGGGTGCTCGAGCTGCGCCTGGATTCGGCGTTCGGCGTCGAAGCGCTCGAGCAGGTGCGCCGCCTCGATGCGCACGAGCTTCAACGCGGCCCGTTGCTCGAACGCGCCGTCGGCACGCTCGACCTCGAGGACCTCGCCCATGCCCCCGGTGCCGAGGGAGCGGACGACCTGCCATGGGCCGATGCGCTCGCCCGGCGGCAGGGTCAGGACCTGTGCCTCCCCGACTTCGAGAAATCCGGCAGCTGACTCGCTGGCGCGCAGCAGGCTTGCGACCTCGGCCCCAATCTCCGGGTCGTCGATGCCCGCAATGAAGGCGGCGCGTTCGTCCACCGGACGCGCAAGTGCCGCGTCGAAGTGCTCTTCGATCCGGCGCCAACGGGGTGTTTCCATGGCAGCTCCCCCGGGTCACATACCCGGCTTAATATAATTCGGGATGAGCCAACCGGAGTAGCGAGCCGTTCGTCGCTGCGTCGGGGCGGGCCCGCCCTCGGTCAGAGGATCCAGGCTGCCAAGGCTCGCCTGGCACGGGATACTGATGATCCAACAGGATATTGCGCCCGAACCGGCCAGCACCGCTGACTCCGGCGTCGACCGTGGCCGCATTGCCGCCGTCCTGCTGTTTGCTGGTGAAAGTGGCGGTTTAAACCGGGATGACTCATGTTCCTCGTTTCTCATCGGATGCCCTTGCGCCGCGTGGCAGCAGGCACCACTCCGCGCCGCATGGTGCTGGCACTGCTTCAGGCCGTGGCGCTGGTTGTCGCAACTCCATGCTCGCCATCAGCGGCCCAGGATCTGCCACCCCCCGGGGATTCCGCTGGTGGTGGTGATAGCAGCCGGACGAACCCGGAATCGTCTGCGGCCGATGGCCAGTGGGTCGTCCGGGCGTGGATCAGTGGTGGAATCAGCGGCCGCATCGTCAGGGTCACCATCGATGGCAATCGAAGGCTCGAGGCGAGTCATTCACCCACCGATGCACCATGCATCGAAGAGCTGGGACCCGACCAGGTACGCATGATCGAGACGATGATCGAGCGTTCCCGGCCGGACGAGTGGCGCAAGACCTACGACGCCGACGGTGAGGCTTGCTGCGACCGGATCGGCGCGTCCTTGCAACTCGAGCGTGATGAGGCCGGCCGGAAGCGCGTCTTCGAAACCCGATGGCTCTTGTCGGGGGGTAACCGCCAGGTTCCCGAAGAGATCCGGCAATTGTTCCGAGCAGTCGTCGACGCGCGGGAAGCCTGCTTGTCCAAGCCATAGCTGCAGCGTGAATTGCCGCTGTTGGCCGCGGTTCAACAAGTGCCGGTTGGGACGTTTAGCGGAGTTCCAGGTTGCGATCGAGCCGCACGGTCGGGCCGCGGATGCCGCCCTCCCCGTGGTAGCGCGCATCCGAAAAGCGGACGACGTAGCCGCTGTCCTCTCCATTGCCTCCTGCTTGAACGCGCTCCACCTCGGCGACCGGGAATCTCGACCACGACAGGTAGTGCTGCGCGTCCTGCGCCCGTGCCGCTGCCTCGTACTCTTCCCCGGAAGGGCGCGGTAGTACCTGGGTCGCGAGGTCGAGGCGAGGCTTCGCGAGCCATTGCCAGCGGCCGATGTAGTAGGAGTCGGGCGTCGCCGCGACAACCTTTCCAACGAACGGGTTTGCCGGAGTAGGCGCGACCATCACGTGCTCGATGTCAGCGATGCCGCGGTCTGCGAGCATCGCGTGTACTTGCACGCGCGCGGTTGCGCTCGCGCCGGCCATCGCAGCGATATACACCGCGACCATCCCGGCCGCGGCCGCCGCCGCGTGATCGAGCGTGGCATCGTTCCTGACGATCCTGTCTCGCCGCAACCGCATCGTGACAATTGCCGCGAGCGCTGCGACCCAAAGAACACGCGCAAGCCACGTCACTCGATCGGGATCGGTGAGTACCAGGATTGAAGCCAGGGCCCAGAAGAGTGCCCATGTCACGAGCGACGACCGGTGGTTCGAATACCTGACGAACAGGATGCCTCCGAGCGTGAGCCATACCCATGGATCGACGATATACAGCGCGTCGCCATAGAACCATGTACCGTCGAATGGCATCAGCCAGCGCATGCCGTAATTGTTGAGCCAGTCCAGGAACGGATGCGTGAGCACCGCAAGCGCCGCCACTGCGAGCAGCGGTCCCGCGCGGGCCGCGGCAGCGTGCGGATTTTGCCGTCGCCGCACCACGCGATCCCAGAGCAGCAGCAGCCCGGTTAGTGCAAATGGCCAGAGCGACAGGGCGAGCACGCCATGCGTCCAGCCGCGCCGGAACGCAAGAGACCAGAAGCCATCCCCGAAATAGGACAGCGCGTCGACGTCGGGCGAGTTCGCACCCAGGATCAACGCGGCCGTTGCCAAGGGGGTCGCCCGGCGCAGACCCGCTGCGGCGAGCGCCGCGCCGGTGAAGGTATGTGTGATCGGGTCCAAGCGGGATACGAAGTAAGGGCGGGCTTCAGGGCTGGTAGATCACGTAGATCTTCCTGGTTGTTGCCACCACTTTCCATTCGCCGCTGAAGCCGCGCGGGACCACGCTCGTCACCGCAGATACACCAGATGTCGGGTATCGTTGACCAATTTGTAAGCTGTTATGTCTTCGGCAGACGTTGTTGTTGAACGACCTCAACCATCGTCTCCAGCCGTACAAGTCTTTTATCCATATCGATCGTTCTCTCGGACAACTTCTCGGTGGTGCTGTTTAGCCGCTTTACTTCGTCAGTCAGCTTGAGAACGTCCAGCAGGATATCTTTCCACCCGGCCATTTATCGCTCTCCTGAACTAAGTGCCTTCAGGGACCGGGCAACGGATCGCTGCGCATGGCGGGTCGATTTAATTGCTTCCTTGAGGCGAACCGATACGAGTTCCATCAGCTCAGCCGACTGCATTGCCTCGGCATCTTCGACCTCGTATGAGTTGATGGCCTGCCGCACAATCTCGGAAGCAGACGTACCCCGCTTGGCCGCGAGCTGCTCCAGGCGCCGGACCGTGGACGGTGGCACCAGAAACTGCTTTCTGACCATTTTTTCCGATGTGGCCACGGCGTTTGCTCCAGATAGTCTACTGCCATCGATTGTAGGGCATACACACCCTCATACACAACTTCGGGGTAGACGTCACGGCCAGGAGTAAGCCGGGGAGGAAGATTAATTGCCCGCGACTTCGCGAACGGCGGAGATCGCAGCGGCGACGACACTCTGGGCAAGCGCCAGTCCGGATCCTAAACCGGCCCAGAGCGAGGGAGCCAGATCATTGGATCCGTTGGTAATTGTACAACCCACCCCACGCATCCTTCAGTTTCAGAACATCGCCCTCAAGTGCGAACTGGTACTGCTCCTGCGCACCGGTATAGCTGCTCTGCGTCGTCAGGACATTGGCCTGTGCGGCGAAAAAACCCGCATCAACGGCCATACCGAACTGGTTTACCTGGAACTGGTTGCCCTGCACGATGAGTATCACCCCATCATGCCGCTGCCACACGCCTTCCAGTGTCGCTGCCACCTGAGGTTCAGCGGCTGGGGGTTGGGGATGGCCGAAGCCACTGGATGGCGCTGCTGTTCCCGGAGTGCTGCCCTGCTGTGTCATCGGCACACCAGCCGTCGTCGCCTGGCCTAACTTTGCGAAGGCGTAGTTCAGGCCCGACACCGTATTGCGGGTCAGCAGAATTGGCCTGCCGTCCTGCATATAGAGTGCAACGAGGTTCACCGAAAAATCCACGCCCAGCAGGTCCTCGGGCAGGCCCG
>DATGQI010000022.1:0-7567 GCA_035304285.1 Woeseiaceae bacterium | reverse complement strand
ACAAGCGAGCGCAAGTTCGAACCCTCCACCGAGGGCAAACCCGTTTATTGCCGCGACCGTCGTGCAACGTAACGCTTCCAGTGAGGCCAGGACCTGTTGGCCAAGGCGGATGAGTTCATAGGCTTCGTCGGGGTCCTTGATCCGGGTGAACTCGTTGATATCCGCGCCCATGATGAAGCCGTTCGGCTTGCCTGAATAGATGACGATGCCGCGCGGTGGGGCGCCACGGTACGGTTCGATGATGTCATTCAACTGGCGCAGCACAGGCCCGGACAAAACGTTGGCGCTGCCATCGGCCTTGTCCAGGCAAAGCCATGCGATGCCAGCGCTGTCCTTCTCAACGCGCCAGTGGGTCAGTTCTTCGGCTTCAGTATCGTTGCTCGAGAGTTCGGTCATTTTCTGGTTCCCGGTTAGTCGACTTCGAAATCACATATGAGCGGCAGGTGATCCGAGAGACGGACGTTCGGCACCTCGAAGCCGGTCACGGTAATTCCCTCCTGGTACAGGATGAAGTCCAGCTCCTTCCGCGGTGCCCGGCTGGGGTAAGAGGGAAGGTGATCGACATTTGCACTCTTCAGTCCGGCTGCGCGCATGAAGAGATAGATTTCGTTCTCTCCCCAGAATGTATTGAAATCGCCAGCAACGATCACGGGCTTCTTGGTCACCGATATCAGATCGTAAAGTTTGCGAAGCTGCAGGTGCCGGTGGCGGTACTTCAGCGACAGGTGCACCAGGAAAACCGCAAAGCGTTCGAGTTCGAGCTCGATGATCAGCCGCTTTATGCCGGTGTCGAAGTAGTGAAAGGTCTCGCCATGGATATTCGGCGAGGCGAGAAATGCATTCCCCTGCTTGCGGATGATCGGCAGGAGCTGGTTGATCGACCGGGCGCCATACTTGATTTCGTAGGATGTGTTGAGCCCGAGATCGGCGGCGATTTTGACGGCCTGGTTGACGCGACGACTTCGGATAGATCCTGTGTCGACTTCCACGAGCCCGACTATGTCCGGCTTGGCGCCGCGGATGAAGGTAGTAATCTCCGGCAATACGCTCTGGTTCCCGAGGATATAGCCGGCGCCCGGCAAAGGCATATGCATCGACGCTCCCGCGCCGACGGCGTAGCGGATGTTATAGAGAAGAAGTCTCATGTGTCTTTCAAGGCGACTACAGCCTGTTGGTTGGTTTTCTTGCGCAGGACCCGATGATACACGGCGAGGGAAAGCGGCGTCGTACCGGCCCGGCGGACGCGGCTGGTCACCGCAGCCGGCAATTCGCTAAACTACGCGGAATAACCAGGTTTGGGGATAAAACGGTGTATGAGAACAATCCGATCCGGGTCTTCGTCACTCACAGCTTCGCAGAGGACGAGGATTACCTCCGGTTTTTCGAGTTTCTCGAAGGCGTCGACCGCTTCTTCTACATAAACTGCAGCAAACCGCAGAACGTCCCGGCCTCCGGCGGGATGGAAGCGATCAAGGAAGAATTGATCGCGCAGATCAAGGAGGCGGAAGCGCTCGTGGTGCTGGCAAGCCAGTACATACAGAAGCGCGACATCATCCGTTTCCAGATGGACGTGGCGAAGGCCAACGACATCCCCATCATCGCCGTTCGGCCATTTGGAGGAATGGCGGAGACGCCGCAGGAACTCGTCGATCGGGTAAGCGAACACATCGAATGGAACTCGCGCGAGATGGCTGACGCGTTGCGGCGCCAGGCAAGGCTCGAAGATACTGCGCGCTGGGACGTCATCGATTTTCCCTGAGCGCATCACGACCGAATGTACCGGCGCGCCACCCATGCTCACATGACGCATCTTGCGTAACCGGCAAAAGAACCCCTTGATCATCGCCCATCGCGGCGCGTCCGGCTATTTGCCGGAACACACGCTGGAGGCCAAGGCATTGGCTTTTGGGCTCGGAGCCGATTTTCTCGAGCAGGACGTGGTTGCCACCGCCGACGACGAGCTTGTTGTACTGCACGACATCCAGCTGGACCGGGTTACCGACGTTGCCACCCGCTTTCCGTCCCGTCACCGGGCGGACGGGCGTTTCTACGTGCGGGATTTTACCCTGGAGGAGCTGAGAACGCTGGTGGTACACGAGCGGACCGACGCGGGCGGCTCTGCGGTCTTTCCGCGGCGCTTTCCAGTGGGACTGGGCGAATTCCGCATACCAACACTTGACGAGGAACTGTCACTGGTCGAAGGCCTCGCCCGGTCCAGTAACAGAAGCGTCGGGATATACCCGGAAATCAAGGTGCCGCACTGGCACCGCAGCGAGGGAGTGGACATTACGGCACTGGTACTCGGCTCGCTCAAGCGGTGGGGCTATGACAAGCGCGGCGATCCTTGCTACCTGCAGTGCTTTGACGCGCAGGAACTGCGCCGTATACGGCTGGAGCTGGACTCGGACCTGAAACTTGTGCAATTGATTGGCGCGCCGCATGAGAGCGACGCGAGAACCGATTACCGGCACCTGCAGACGGAGGAAGGGCTGCGGGAGGCCGCGGAATACGCGGATGGCATCGGGCCCGGGCTGGCCCAGCTTTACACCCTTGCCGCGATAGACGGTCATCCCGTCTCCTCCGGGTTAGCCAGCGCGGCACACGCAGCGGGACTCGTCGTTCATCCGTACACCTTCCGCGCCGACCAGCTGCCCCCTGGCTTTGACGACTTCGCCGAACTGGTGGACTGGTTCGCAGGTACCCTGCGCATCGACGGCCTGTTCACGGATTTCCCGGATCTGGTCCGGGACGCACTGCATTGACACGGGGTCGACCACCACTCAAAAACTATAAAATACACTAAATATGCTATATAGCATATTGATTACAATACATTTGTTCGTTACCGAAATAGCGCTATAAGCGAACGTCGCAGGTAGCGGCGGGAACGCCGTCGAGCACAGGAGTGAGAACCCCGTCCTGTTCTATAGTGTGAAAGCGCATAATCTAGGCATTGCACCGATTTCCGACGGATTTCGCAATGTTCGCGGAGTTTCCCGAAGCACTGACGCTCGCGACTGTAACGGCATTTGTGTCGGGCTGGATCGTGGCGAAGTTTGGCAGCTATGTCAGCCGCAAGTGGAAAGCTCGCAATCCCGATCCGCGTGACAACCGGATTCGCTCGCTCGAGGCCGACGTACGGGTCGCTCAGACGGCTAATGAAAAAGTCAAAGCACGCCTCGATGAAACTGACGCGGAGCTTTCCGAGGTTCGCAAAACGCTGAAGGAAAGAGAGGAAGAACTCCAAAAGCAGCGAACGACGATCAGCGTGCTTCGTACCGACCTCAAGGACTCCGTCAAGAAAACCCGCGAGCTGCGCGAGGAGCTGACACATAGGGCCACAGAGAACGTACGGTCC
The DNA here is from genome assembly GCA_035304285.1 of Woeseiaceae bacterium. GTDB lineage: Bacteria > Pseudomonadota > Gammaproteobacteria > Steroidobacterales > Woeseiaceae > IDS-8. The sequence continues at coordinate 4,209 of DATGQI010000022.1, read as the reverse complement.
GAAGTAAAGTTGCGGGAGGTGGAGACCGAGCTATCGCTGGTGCATGCCTCGACCGACATGATCGCCACCGGCATGCTGGATTACGTCACCCCCGAAGGTGACGAGGAAGACGTCCAGGTTTTCAAAGCCGGCGGCTAGAACGGCAGGAGCTTGCGTCCATACTACAATTGCGCAGAAACTCCCTTTCCAAGACTCAACTTTTGCCGTCATGCCTGCCCGACATCTTTTCCTGCTGTTACTCATTTCCGCCTGCTCCGCACCACAAGAAGCAATCGAGATCCCTTTCGTGCCACGGTTCGGCGATCGACCGATCTCCTGCAGCACCACGGCCGAAATTGCGCTGACGGACCTCAGGTTTTACGTCCACGACCTGCGGCTGGTGACTATCGGCGGTAGCGAAGTCGCGGTAACGCTGCTTGAGGATCCGCTGTGGCAGAGCGATGAAGTGGCGCTGCTGGACTTCGAGGATGGCTCGGGCGCGTGCATCAACGGCACCGGGCAGACGAACACCGTGGTTCGCGGCCATGTGCCGGAGGGTGACTATTCAGGCATCCGGTTTCGCATCGGCGTGCCGGAAGACCTGAACCATGCCGACCCGCTCCGGGCGGAGGCGCCGCTCGGCTATTCCGTCATGCACTGGCACTGGCGTACGGGTTACAAGTTTCTTAGAGCGGGTATCGCGAGCGACAGCGACAGTTTCTGGATGCACCTCGGCAGCTCCCGTTGCGAAGGCACTTCAAGCAATGTCAGCAGTTGCCGCGGGTCCAACCGGCCACTGGCAGAACTTTCCGCTTTCGTACCGGGAGTGGACGTAGTGGCAGTGGACCTTCAGCAACTCGTGCGGGAGATTGACCTTACGGACGGCAACCCCACCGACTGCTCCTCCGGGCCGGCGGAGTCCGAGTGTGAGATGCCATTCCGGGCGCTCGGCCTGGATTTCGAGACAGGCGAAGCCGAGGGTCCGGCTTCGGTTTTTCGCGAAGGTCCGCGCGAATGACGGGCCTGAAGGTTGCCTGGAGCCTGGCGATCGCCGCCGCGGTAGCGGTGGCAGCAGTTTCAGTTCTAAGCAGTCGCGATTACCAGTGGACGCTGCCGGAGGGCGTACCGCTTCCCGTGGTGCCGGCCGACAACCCGATGAGCAATACCAAGGTCGAACTCGGACGACACCTGTTTTACGAACGCGGGCTGTCCGTCACCGGCAGAACTTCCTGCGCGACCTGTCACATCCAGTTGCTCGCGTTCACGGACGGACGGGGACGCTCGACAGGCGCCACCGGAGAAACACACCCGCGGGGGGCCATGACGCTGGTCAACGTCGCGTATGCCGGCAGGCTGACCTGGGCAAATCATCTTCTCGACACCCTCGAAGTTCAGGCGCTGACGCCGATTTTCGGGGAGCAGCCGATCGAAATGGGCATGGCCGGACGCGAAGAGGACATCATCCAGGCTTTGCGTGACGATGAGTATTATGCCAAGGCCTTTCGTGCCGCCTTTCCCGGTGACCAGGATCCCCTGTCGATACTCAATGTCGTCCGGGCTCTCGCAAGCTTCGTGCGCACGATCGTATCCTTCGATTCTCCCTATGATCGCTATCTTCGCGGGGACAACGGAGCACTGGGGCCCGAACAGGTCCGCGGGATGGAGCTATTCTTTTCCGAGCGGCTGGAATGCTTCCATTGCCATGGTGGATTCAACTTTACCGACAGCAGCACGCACGCGAACTCGCTGGTCCAGAGCGTCGGCTTTCACAACAACGGGCTGTACAACATCGACGCGTCGGGTGGTTACCCGTCGGACAACACGGGTCTTTACGAACTGACCGGCGAACGCCGGGACATGGGTCGTTTCAAGGCACCGAGCTTGAGAAACATCGCGGTGACCGCCCCCTACATGCACGATGGCAGCATCGAAACCCTGCCTGAAGTGCTCGAGCACTACGCACGGGGAGGGCGAGTAATCACTGACGGTCCCTACGCGGGCGACGGTAGCCGCAACCCGTACCGCTCCGAATTTGTCCGCGGTTTCGAACTGACTACTGAGGAACGGGCTGACCTGCTGGCTTTCCTGGAATCGCTCACGGACCAGAGCGTGCTGAGCAATGCGGCCTGGTCAGACCCGGCGACTGACTGACGCGGAAGCAGTCACGGCCGCTGCGGGGACGCGAGCGATTCGTCGGCACCGCTGCCTGCATTGAACGTCGCGCGAAAGCCCGTCTCTTTCCAGGAGAAATAGGTGACAAGGAAGTAAAGCTGCATTTGCATGGCAAAAATCCACTCGATGCGGCTTTCGGCGGGACCCGCATCCTCGAGCGTTGCCTTGAGAACCAGGTTGAGAGCGCCGAGTGCGAATGGAAACCATGCCAGCACCAGCTGCACCTTCGTCAGCGTTGCCAGCCGCGACATGCCCAGCGCCCTGGCGACAGGAAGAACCTTGCCAGCGAGCACGATCTGCGCAATGACATTGAGCAGGAAATACATGTATACGCCGTAGCGCCGCATGAACTCGTAAAACGGTTCCTGGCTGCCGAGGAACGTGACGTAGAGGATCAGGAAGAGCGAACCAGTGACGCCGAATGTACCCACCAGGTAGGTGTTTCGCGGGACCTGCCCTGCGGACACGGTCAGTGCGCGCAACCATGCAACGTTGAACAACCAGTAGCAGGAAAGGATTATCGACTGCGGGAGCATTGCTCCCTTGAAGAGGTAGCTCGCAGGTGGGTAGCGCCCGGTTGCACTGACCGACGTGCAGCCATCGATAAAAGGATTACAGGCGGGAACATTGCCGGTACTCGCGGCTATCCAGTAGCTGGTAAAGACGGCGAAGATGGGAAGCAGCCCGGTCACCAGCGGCAGAATGCGAAGCATCATGCGCTTAGTGTACCGATTCTCTTGGCTGCCTCATGTTTGAAATTGGCGGCGCTCATTGACCGCTGCCGTCGGGCTCTGCCTGCTGTTCCCATTCGGCCAGCACCTCGGACTGGTCCGGCGAGAGTTCGACACCGCGACTTCGCAGGCAGCGGTACATCAGTGCCTCTTCTGGCCAGTCCGCGAAGCCGACTCCGCCCGCCACCTCCCTGGCGGCACGCGCGTCTTCGATCGGCTCCGGCGCAGACTCGAGCGCGGGACCCTGCAGCGGGTCATCCTGGCCCGTCAACTGATCCCGCTCGGTCAGGAGCATCACCTCGCGTCGACAGTCCTCGACGACAGCGGGCGCGGCGCCGGCGAAGTCTTCTGTGGCGCACGCTGAAACGGCACAAGCCGCTGCGCCGAACACTATGACAAGTCGTCGCATTCCATGGCCCTCGCTGTCTGTTTCATGCCAGCCACAGACAGATGTGCTGTACGCGCTTTGGCAATTTGTTACAACCCTCTGCAAATCTTACATTCGCAGGTGCGCGCCCGAGGTCAACCCAAGGTCTCAGAACCTGTAGCGCAAGCCAAGATGAATCGTCTCTTCAAGTTCCTTCGTGCCTTGCAGCAGGTCGATCTCGAACAGGCGAAACCCTCCGAAACCGGTCACGCGGTCGGTAATCGGGATTTCGGCACGGCCGACGATATCCCACACGTTGTCTGCCGAGCCGAAGGTCAGGATATCCGGCGCGTAGACGGCCTGGCCGACGATGTCGACGCGAGGGTTCCGCAACAGCCGGAAGCGCGCCTCGGCGCCCAGCGCGAGCGCGAACACATCCTCGTTCTCGTCGCCCAGCAATGCCGCGTATGCCACCGGACCGACCATGAAGGACAGGCGGTTTATCCGCAGGCGCGTGGCCTCGACGTAGAAGTTGGCGCTGGCCACGATGTCCCGTTCCTCACTCAGGAAGAGGCCGAAGCCTAGCTGCCCGACCTCGATGTTGTCCGCCGGCTGATAGCGGGGTCGTATGTAACGCAACTGCACGGATTCATCGCTTACAGCTATTTCCCCGTACGCAGTCGTCGGCTGGATTTCCTGGGCACTGGCCTGGAACGGCAGCGAAAGAAGTGCCAGGCAGAGGAACAGGACTGGTTGAAGCTGGTGTTTGGGCATGGAGTGTCTCCTGCAGGATTGGGAAGGTTCGGGAAGCTGCAGTCCTGTTGCGTGGCAGCAACGCGAATGGCAGTAAGGTGAGATACTTGCGGCAGAATCGTTGCAAACACCGTGCCACGACAGCAAAACCAGTGACATTCTCGTCATACTGGCGCGACGAAGAGCGCTTCTGATGCCGGAGGAGTG
>DATGQI010000021.1:0-11450 GCA_035304285.1 Woeseiaceae bacterium | reverse complement strand
CCCGCTCATAGAGGACCTTGGGTAAGATCCCGCGCATCGCTTCGCGCAGGACCCATTTCTCGGTCCCGCCCCGAACCCGGTACTCCGGCGGGATCATGCGGGCGAACTCGGCGACATTGTGATCGAGGAAGGCCGGGCGCGACTCCATGGAATTGGCCATGTCGACCCGATCGCCGCCCCAGGTCAGGATCTGGCCCTCGAGCATGGTCTTGATCCAGACGTATTGCGCCTGGTCCAGTACGTGACGACCCTCGAGCGCGTCGGCGTCGAGCGCCTCCGCGATGGCCCGGCCGGGTTCGTAGCCGGTAAGCTCCTGCCGGAGGTCCGGATGCAGCAGAGTGGGAACGCGCTTCGCCGCCGACAGCCAGGGCTGGAGGCAAGAGGGCGTGAAGCCGATGAGGGCGTCGAAGGCGGGATCCTGGAGGGCATCTTCGGCAAGCATTGCGCCGCGGAACTGCTCGTTGCTCTGCGAGAGCATGGCCTGCCATTCGGCACGATCCTTGGCTGGCAGCTCGTCGAGGCCATGCAGGAAAAGGTCGCGGCGAAATGCCGGATACCCGCCGAAGAGTTCGTCCGACCCTTCACCGGTGAGCACTACCTTGTAGTCCACTTCCCGCACGCGCCGGCTCATCAGCATCTTGGCGACACCCAGCGTGTTGTAGATCGTGCGCTCGGTGTGCCAGAGCGTTTCTTCGAAATAGTCGTAGAGATGGTCGGACTCGACGCGCAGGATTTCCTGCTCGGCCCCGGTCGCCTCGGCCATCTCCGTTGCGATCGCCGTTTCGTCATACACATCCGAGTCGAAGCCGATCGTGAAGGCTTTGACAGGATTCTGCGATGCGGCAGCGGCAAGCCCCATGATGGAACAGGAGTCGATGCCGCCGGAGAGGTAGCAGCCCACCGGCACGTCGGCTTCCAGCCGCAGAAGTACCGCGTCGGTGAGTTTCTCGCGAACGGCATCGATGAACGGTGCCTCGTCCGCCACCGCTGCGGGTGCGCGCCCGGCCGGGAAGTCGATATCCCAGTAGCGCTGGTCGTCGATCTCGAGACGTCCATTGCGCCGCCTGATCTCGACGAAGTGGCCGGGCTTCACCTGGTGTATGCCGCGGAAGGCGGTGGAACCCGGCACGATCGTCTGCATCAACTGGTGAAACAGCCCCTGCGCATCGAACTCCCGCGGGACATCCGGGTTTGCGAACAGCGCTTTCAACTCGGACCCGAATACGACGCCCTGGCTCGTTTGCGTCCAGTAGAGCGGCTTGATGCCGAAGCGGTCGCGTACCAGGAACAGGGTGTCTTCCTGTTCGTCATAAAGTGCGAAGGCGAACTCGCCGCGCAGCGCCGGCAGCGTGCCGGCGAGGCCGAAGCGGGGGTAAAGGTGCAGCACCAGTTCGGAATCGCTCTTGCTGCGAAAGCGAGCACCCTGCGCCGTGAGATTCGCGCGGATGCTCTGGTAGTCGTACAACTCCCCGTTCTTGGTCAGCATGAAGCGTTCGTCCGCGGTGCAGAACGGCTGCCGCCCGCGCTGTTCATCAAGGTCGACGATCGACAGGCGGGAATGACTGAAGCCGACACCGGGCTTTAAGGAACAGCCATAACCGTCAGGGCCCCGGTGGTGCAGGATCGCCGCCATGGCGACGAGTGTCTCGCGGTCGACCGGCCGCTCCCGGTCGTTGTGCAAGAAGCCCGCTATCCCGCACATCAGACGAACACCTTCAGTATCGTCGCCAGCAGGGCCATGCGGATGAACACCGCGCCACGCGCCTGCGCGAAGTACCAGTTGTGCACCGTGTCATCCAGGTCGACGGACAGCTCCGGACCGCGCGCGAGCGGGTGCAGGACGATGGCGTTCGGTTTCAGCGGCGATGTGGCATCGAGCCGGAACTTGACTCCGAGCTCCTGGTAGTCGTTGCCGGTCCAGAGAATGGAGTTCTGGTAAACCACGTCCAGTGTCGGCAGTTCCTTCTCGAACTGGTCCGTGACCCGAATTCTCAAGCCCTTTCCGGTCAACTCTTCCAGCTGCTCCTCGACGAACGGTTCATCCTCGTCCGATATCACGACGATCTCGTCGAGCGACTCCGAAAAATTAGCAAGCAGCAAGAGGAGGCTCCTCACCGTTCTCATTCGTCCCGGGACGCCGATGATGCCGAGGCGTACAGGCGAGTCTTCGTAAGGCTTCCTGCAGATCGCGGGACGCCACTTGAGGAGCGCGTAAATATCCGCGAGCGCCTGCGTCGGATGCTCGTCGCAACCGTTGCCGCCGCTGATGATGGGAATCCGCAGCGATTCGGCCATCTCGTATACGGAATTCTCGTTGCTGTCGCGCAGGACCACGAGATCGCCGTAGCTGTTCAGCATTTCGCCTATGTCTTTCAGGCTTTCGCCCTTTGCGATGCCGGTCGACGCCGTGTCGGTTATCGACATGATGTCGCCGCCGAGCCGGTGCCACGCGCTTTCGAAGGACAGGCGTGTGCGGGTGCTCGGTTCGTAAAAAGCGCTGATGAGGATTTTGCCGGTGAGCGGCCGCGTCGTTAGTTGCGGCTGCGTTTCAAACCGGGCGGAGAGACGCGCGAGCTGCAGGATCTGCTCGGCGGAGAACTGCCGCGCCGAGATGACAGGCCGCTTGACGAGATCGAGCAGCGGCGACAGATCCTCGTCGATTGCCTCGATGAGCGCACGCGGCCGGTCGAAGCCGCGCAGGTCCAGTGGCGCGTCTTCGAGCTGGTCCTCGAAGCTGATCCTGGCTTTGTTTACCACAGCTGCCCCTTCTTCGAGTCACGCACCAGGAGCGTAAGCAGGATGATCGGCGCTGCCATGGTAAGCACCAGTGCAATGCCGACGAGCCAGGTGAATGCCGTCGTTGAGATGATCATGTCGAACCTCCCGGTACGGGGGTAATCTCGCGTGGATGGAGTTCCTGCAGATCGGCGTAATCGAACGTCGCAGGCTTCAGGAGGCTGGCGGTAATGACGATAGTCATGGATACCGCTGCGCCGACCAGCGCCGCGACGTAGAAACCGACTGCGAAATAGCTGTAAAGCCCGGCGACGCTGCCAAGAACCATGCCTGCGATGGCTCCGGCGGCATTCGCCCGCCGCCAGAAAAGTCCTGCCGCGATAGGCCAGATGGTACTAGCGACGAACGCGCCCGTGAAATAAAGCAGTTCCGCCAGGGTGGTCAGCCTCGGCGCGCAAAGGATCCAGGTTGCTATACCCAGCCCCACGATGATCCTGGCCGTGGCCCTGCGCATCTCATCTGCGGAAGCATCCGGTTTCAGGTGCCGCCGGTAGATGTCTTCCACGACCAGGATGCTGGTGGCGGCCAGTAGTGAGTCGAGGCTCGACGAGAGCGCCGCGAACACCATGATCAGCACGAGCACTGCGCCGGTCGTGCCAAGGATCTGCGCGGCAACCATCGGCCCGACCATGTCGGCTGCCGGCACGTTGAGTCCGAGGGCAGGTGTTGCGAGCGCGATGAACCCGGCAACGATTGGAATAGGTGCCCAGAGAACGCCGCCGAGCATGTACGCTTTCATGCCGACTCCTTCGCGAAAGGCGAACGCACGGCTCCACCACACGTTGGAATGAAAAATCTCGCCGATCCCGAACAGGAGGTTGTTGAACAGGAACATGATCGAGGCCGGCATGAGCAGGTTGAGCAGCTCGGGTCTTTCGGCAAGTACCGAAGCATGAATGGTGTCGAGACCGATTTGCCGGATCGCGAGTATGGCGATGATGACCGCCCCTGACAGGATCAGGAGCGCCTGGATGAAATCGGTGCCGATGACGGCACGCAGGCCGCCCAGCAGCGTATAGCCGACACAGATCGCCAGGATGACCGTCATTCCGTAGTGATACGGGATCCCCGTGAGCGCATGAATCAGTATCCCGCCGGCCATGCCCATGCTGACGAGCCAACCCATGCTGTAGAACAGCGAGATCAGCAGGAAGATGCGCCAGGCGGTATTGCCGTAGCGCAGCCTGATGAAGTCACCGCTCGTGTAACCGCTCGGCATGAGACGCCGGATGCGCCGCGCCAGCGGCGCGAACATGAACAGCCCGACGGAGCCCAGGGAATACCCGATCATGCCCCAGATGCCCATTTGCAGCGCGAGCTGAGGCGCTGCCATCGTGGTGTTGCTGGTCACCCAGGTCGCCATGACGGTGGCCGTGCCGAGCGCCAGGCCGACACGCCTGCCGGCGAGGACGTAGTCGTCCAGTTCATCGGTCTTGCGGCCGAAATACCAGCCGAGCGTCACCCACAATGCGCTGAAGGCGGCCAGGATGAACCAGCCAGTGGCAGGATCGAGAATGGCGGTGTTGACGATGTTCATGTCACTGCATCTTTTTGGCTTGTGTCCTGCGCAGGATGGCGAGGAGGCGCGCCGCCGACCGATGAAACGGTACTAAAGGCACCTGTAGGGGCCCGCCACGCGGGCGAGTGCGAAAATATCTCCGTCAAGGTTTTGTATTCTTCGGGAATGCGTCATGTTTTCTTGCGCGCCCCGTTGACGATAAGCAGCGCCGTCGCCAGGAACACCACCGCTCCGACAACGAAAAACAGAATCGCGCGCTCGATCGGGTGATGGCGCACCTCGACCTTCACTATGTTGCTGAAGCTGCTGTCGGAGGAGACGGGGCGGGCGCGGTAGTACCAGTCGCCATCGGGCTTGCCGGAAATGACTCTCGCTCTGTCGGAGCCCGAGTACACGAGGCGTGGCGCACGGAAGTCGGGAGTAGTCGCTTCCTCCAGTTCGACCGCTGCGGTGGCGCTCCAGCGCAACTGGAAATACCCGGCACTGGCAACAGCTGTGTCCGCCTCGAGTTGTACCTCCTGCGCAGCCACCTGGCTCGCGAGAACCACCCCGAGCAATCCCAACAGCAGGGATCTCGCGGGACATAGCTGTACGGCTCGTGACGGAACGAAATGTGGAATAACGGATTCCTGGGGGGAGTCGGCGAAGGGGAAGAGCGCAGTTTACCGAATCGAGTCGATGATTTCAGGACACGCAGCGGATTCCGGCTTGTGTGCGCAGTTGGCGCTGTCGCCCGCAGGGCGGGCTCCTGCAGCGGTTTCGTCATGGCGTAACGATTGCTGTGAGCAGCACGCTGTAGGAGCCCGTCCCACGGGCGACAGCTACCGTTCCGTCGCAAGGGCGACGGCCGCTTTCAACAGCAGGTTCGCGCCGCTTTCGACGTCGCTCCAGTGAGTCCATTCATCGGGCGAGTGGCTGACGCCGCCGACCGAGGGCACGAACAGGAGCCCGGCGCGGGTGATCTCGGCCAGGAACTGGGTGTCGTGTCCTGCGCCGCTTGGCATTCGCACATAGCTCAAATCAAGCGAGGCCGCCTGCCGTTCCAGCATTTCAACGAGCTCGAAATTACAACTCATTGGCGCGAGCCAGCTGATCTGCTCGTGTTCGAAGCGAAGGTTGTGGCGTCGCGCGATCGCTCTTAAGCTCTTGCGGCAGGCGTTGCCCAGTTCATGCATCGCATCTTCATCGCTGTCGCGGCCGACCAGCGTGAACAGCGCCTCACCGGGAATCGTATGCGGGCTGCCGGGCTTCAGCTCGACCTTGCCAACCGTGAGGCGGCTGCGATCGGTACCGTTCTCGTCGATGATTCGGGGTATCTCATGGGCGAAGTCCGCAAGACCCATGAAGGCATCGCTGCGCATGTTCATCGGGGCAGTGCCCGCGTGGTCGGCCTTGCCGATCAGCCGGACGATCCACTTGAACACGCCCGAGATTCCATCGACCACGCCAATGGTTTTTTCCAGTTTCTCGAGCACGGGCCCCTGTTCGATGTGCAGCTCCAGGAACGCGCGCATCGTCTCCGGCAGTCGCCGCGCGTCCAGAGCGCCGATCGGATCCATCCCGGCTGCGGTCATCGCGTCCGACAGCAGGTTACCGTCGGCATCGTGCATGTTGAGGATGACGCCGGGTGTCAGGTCGCCCGCGATCGCCTGGGCGCCGAGCATCCCGCCATAGCGTCCCTCTTCCTCGCTGGTGGCAAGCAATTCGAGTGGCCAGGCGAGAGTTACCTGCTGCTCCTTGCAGGTGCGCAGGACCTCGAGAGCGGCGACCACACCGAGTGCGCCGTCGAACATCCCGCCGGCCGGAACGGTGTCGAGATGCGAACCCAGGGTAACGGTAGGGGAATCGGGATCGCCGAAGCGTCCATAGACATTTCCGGCACCGTCCATCCGCGGGCAAAAATCTTCCGCTTCCAGCAGGCCCATAAGCCACCTGCGCGCGGCCATGTCGGCCTCCGAAAAGCCGACGCGGTAAATGCCCTTGTCGTCTTCGTTGAAGCCTATGCGCGATAATTCGAGCAGGGTACTTTTGAGCCGCTCGATGTTTACCTTTAGCTGCGGGGTTGGTCTGGCGACTGTATCCATCGCTATGCAGCCTAACGAAGCTCGTGGCGGCTGGCAAAAAGTCGCAAAGCATATTTAACTGGCCACGCTGTTGGCATATCTTATAGGGAAACCGGTTACCTTCCTACCCACGGTGACGACCACATGACCAAAGCCAGGTTGATTGAAGAGCGGCTGACGAGCACCGGCGTGGTGCCGCTCGTCCAGGCCGACGACCCGGAAACCGCCATACGCACCAGTGAAGCGCTGCTGGCGGGCGGCCTCTCCATCATTGAAGTCGTACTGCGAACGGACGACGCCCTGAACTGCCTGGAGGCAGTGAGCAAGAACATGCGGGAAGCGTTCGTGGGGGCGGGCACGGTGCTGACGAGGGCGCAGGCGGAGGCCGCGGTATCCGCCGGGGCAGCATTCATCGTTTCGCCGGGACTCGATGACGGGGTCGTAGAGGTGGCGCAGGCGCACGGGTTGCCCGTTTTCCCGGGCATTGCGACGGCATCGGAGCTCCAGCACGCTTTCAATCTCGGGCTCCGTATCGTCAAGTTCTTCCCTGCCGGCGTTTGCGGCGGCGTCGCCATGATCAAGGCGTTGAGTTCCGCATTCCGCGAGATGAAGTTCATGCCGACCGGTGGAGTTTCGGCGGAGAACCTGGGCGACTACCTGGCAGTGCCGTCAGTCATTGCCTGCGGCGGCAGCTGGCTTACGCCAAAAGATGCGATCCGGGACAGCGACTACGCCCGTATCCGGTCACTGGCAACAGAGGCAGTGGCGATTGCAAGGTCGCGCTCCGGACGGTAGCGCTGCACGCACGCCGCGAATACCACGTTCGGGACACTTAACTCAAAGAAGGGAGAAGGAGAAAATGGCGGACTTCCTGTCGTTCGGGGAAATCATGCTGCGGCTGAAAACGCCCGGTAACGAGCGCTTCTTCCAGTCGCCGTCTTTCGAGGCGACGTTCGGCGGCGGCGAAGCTAACGTCGCGGTTGCGCTGGCGAACTTCGGGCTGGACTCGGGATTCATCACAGCCCTGCCGGAGAACGACATCGGAGATGCAGCCGTACGCGAGCTGCGCGGCTTTAACGTGGATACGAGTTCGATCGTTCGCGCGGGCAATCGTGTCGGCATCTATTTTCTCGAGACCGGGGCCAACCAGCGTCCGTCCAAGGTCATCTACGACCGGGCCGGTTCCGCGATCGCGGAGGCGACGCCAGGCGACTTCGACTGGAATCGCATCCTTGCCAATGCGAAGTGGCTGCACATCACCGGTATCACCCCGGCGCTGAGCCAGTCTGCCGCCGACTTGAGTTTTGAATGCGTACACGCGGCGAAATCACAGGGGCTTACCGTGTCCTGCGATTTCAACTATCGCGGTAAGCTCTGGAAGTACGGGAAAACGGCCGTCGAAGTGATGTCGGAGCTCGTGAAGTTTGTCGATGTCGGCATTGCGAACGAAGAGGATTGTCAGAAATCGCTTGGCGTCACTGTCGACGTGGATGTCGGCAGCGGCAAACTCGACCACGCAAAGTACGAAGCGCTGAGCGCAAAGATGATGGAAACCTATCCAAACCTTTCCGTGATGGCCATTACGTTGCGCGAGTCGATGAGCGCCGACCGCAACGGCTGGTCGGCGTGCCTCCGCGACGAGAGCGGTTTTCACCTGTCACGGCGCTTCGAGATCACCGACATTGTCGATCGCGTCGGAGGAGGCGACAGCTTCGCCTCCGCCCTCATCTTCGGCCTGAATACTTACGAGAACCGGCAGGACGCGCTCGAATTCGCCGTTGCTGCAAGTTGCCTCAAGCATTCGATATCGGGCGACTTCAACAGGGTGTCGGTTGCCGAGGTGCGAAACCTGATGGGCGGAGATGCATCCGGCCGCGTGCAGCGGTAACCGGTTTCCGTCCAACTAATCTTAGTCGCAAAACCTGAGGAGACCCTTCATGACCCAGACAAGCCGATACCGTCCGGCATTCGTGCTGCTGTTCTGCCTCCTGCTTACAGCGTGCGGCCCTGCGGACGACGCAACAGGAAAACGCGTCGATGCCTCGGGAAAGGAGGCGACTAGTCTCGAGGCAGTGCCGGCAGAGGTGCTCCAGGCTGCGCAGGCAGTGCGGCCCGAAATGCAGCTTCTGGCAGCGGAGCACGAGGTCCGCGAAGGGCGGGATTACTACGATATCGCGGGAAAAATGCCCGATGGCGCGGAAGTGGAGCTCGACATGACGACTGTCGACGGGCGCTGGGCAGTGGTTGAGATTCAGCGCGACATCGAAATGGCACAAGTCCCGGCACAAGTCCGGCAAGCGCTCACCGACGCGCATCAAAACTGGGTCCCGCACCGCATCATCGAAAGCGACCAGGACAATGGCGTCGTCATCTACGAGTTCTTTGGCGCAGGGCCTGGCGCCGAGGAAATGAAAGCGGAAGTGAAGTGGGAAGCCAACCAGGCCGAACTGCTGAAGGACGAATGGGTACATTAGCTTTCGCTCTCCGCATCCCTCCAGTGCACGATGTACGCCGCTCGAACGTCACAACCTGTTGATCCTCATAACTTTTGACCCCGCACCTGTCCTGTCCCAAAGGTAGTGTTCCGGGCCATCCGTGCTAGCCGCCGCACGAAGATCTTATGCTCACAAAATGTTTGACACCGGTGTCATAAATTGTAATATTCCGGGTGTCGCACTGGCTGCTTACCCTCATCAGCGGGCTGGCAGCCACGACAACTGGCGCTGCCTGAAATCCTGAGGGGGAAAACGATGAACACCTACCGGCATCCCGACGCATCCGCGTCATGGCTGACACGATCTGGTTTGTTGTCACTTGTAATTGCGCTGGCAGCTCCGTGGCCCGCTAACGCCCAGGCGCAGGAACCCGAGGACGTTCTCGAAGAAATCGTCGTACAGGGTTATCGCAGCAGTTTGCGACAGTCGCTCGCGACCAAGCGTTCCGAAGCTGGCGTGGTGGATGCGATCAGCGCCGAGGATATCGCGGATTTCCCGGACCTCAACCTGGCGGAATCGATTCAGCGAATTCCCGGAGTTTCGATCGACAGGGTCAACGGGGAAGGCCGCCGCATTACCGTTCGCGGTCTCCCGGGAGACTTCAACCGAATCCGCATCAACAACATGGAAGCGATGAACACCACCGGAAGCGCGGATTCCTCCGGCGGTTCGAATCGTGGTCGTGGATTCGATTTCAATACATTCGCTTCCGATCTGTTCACCGGTATCACGGTGCGCAAGACAGGTTCGGCAGACGTTGAAGAAGGCTCGATTGGCGCGACGGTCGACCTGCGTACTGCGCGACCGTTCGATTACGATGAAGGTTTAACGCTGGCCACGTCTATTCAAGGCGGCTGGAACGACCTGTCCGAGGAATTCAACCCCCGTTTTTCAGGATTGATCTCTGCGACCAACGCCGAGGGGACATTTGGCGGGTTGCTGTCGGTCGCGTATTCCGACCGGAACATACTGGAGGAAGGTTTCTCGACCGTGCGCTGGGAGGACGGCACGTTCGGTTCCGTCGGCGGCGTTGATTGCGCTGCCAATCCGGCTGATCCGGGCTGCTCGTCGATCGATACCAACTCGCTCGTCTATCACCCGCGCATTCCGCGATACGGGCGCCTGACGCATGAGCAGGAGCGCCTGGGTGTGACCGGTTCCCTGCAGTTCCGCCCGACCGACCGCACCGAGATTTCGCTCGATGCCTTGTTCTCGCAGTTTGATGCGACTCGGGATGAGGAATACCTGGAGGTGTTCTTTCGGGGGCAGCAGGGCGCAATCGATGTCGAGAGCTTCACCACGAACCCGAACCTGCACACCATCGAGTCCGGGACGTTTACGCTGAATCCCATCGGCGACGGAACTCATCCTGTCAGGAGTGAACATCGATTCGACGAGTTGAACACCGACTTCACGCAGTTCACGCTGAACATCGATCACGAATTCACCGACCGCTTCCGCGTGCACGGTTTTGCCGGCACCAGCGAATCGGAACATGACGTGCCCGTGCAAACGACGATACTTTACGACGCTGTACCGGTGGTCACCGGCTACGTGTACGATTTCTCGCAGGACGGCAACACGCCCTTCATAGATTTCGGATCACTGGACGTTAACGACGCCAGCCAGTTCGCGTTCACGGAGGTCCGGGATCGTCCCCAGACTGTCGATAACTCCTTCGACGCCGTAATGGGCAGTGTCGAGTTCGACCTCAACGACTCGTTCACGATCAGCGGCGGCCTGAGCTGGAAAGAGTTCGGCTTCGATACGACCGAGTTCCGGAGGGAGAACACGTCCGGTTCCCGGGTGTGCGATGCCGGCTTCTTCGACTGTGACCTGGATGACGACGGCATCAACGATATCCCCGGCATCCCGGTGACGGGCGACCTCGTGACGAGCGTGACGGGCTTCGGTTCCGGCCTGGGCGCGCCCGCGGGAATCGATACGAGCTGGATCTCCGCGAATGTACCGGCGGCGGCCGCGATGATCGGGATTTACGACGTTCCCGGCGGTGCACAGGCCGGCAACATGCGCAACGTCAAGGAAGAAGATATTGGCATCTGGGCCCAGCTCAACTTCGACATGACGATGGGCAACATACCGGTTCGCGGTAACGTAGGTGTTCGCTACGTCGAGACAACTACCACTTCAACCGGCCAGGTGAGCGGGGCGGATGTCACGGTCGAGAGAGACTACGACGATACGCTACCGTCCTTGAACATGGTGTTCGAGTTGCAGGAAGACCTGCTCCTGCGCTTCGCCGCCGCCCGCGTGATGACACGACCGAGTCTCGGTAACCTGACACCGGGCGGTTCCCTCGACAGCTTTAACGGGCCTCCGTTTGAATACGATGCCGGTAACCCGGGGCTCGACCCGTTCCGCGCGAACAGCTTCGACCTGGCGCTCGAGTGGTATTTCACCGAAGAGGCGCTGGTATCGGTCGGCGTCTTCTTCAAGGATGTCGAGTCGTTCTTTACCACAGGCGGCGAAACCATCCTGCCCTACAGCCAGACGGGGCTTCCCGTCACGCTCGCGCCGGCTTCCAGCCCGCTGCGTAACCTGCTCGATGCGGGGCAG
>DATGQI010000020.1:0-52110 GCA_035304285.1 Woeseiaceae bacterium | reverse complement strand
TTTGTCGTTGGTCTTCGCATTGCGCTCCGCCTTGTAGAGCTGTTTCTCGACGGATTCGAGATCGGCCAGGGCAAGCTCCGTGTTGATGGTCTCGATGTCGTCGGCGGGATCGACGGCGCCGGCAACGTGGGTGACGTCATCGTTCTCAAAACACCGCACCACGTGAGCGATGGCGTTTGTCTCGCGGATATTCGCAAGGAACTGGTTACCGAGTCCCTCGCCTTTCGACGCGCCGGCAACCAGCCCCGCAATGTCGACGAACTCCATGGTCGTCGGTAGGGTTTTCTGCGGCTTCACGATTTCGCTCAGGACGGCAAGCCGCGGGTCGGGCACCGGCACGACGCCGACGTTAGGCTCGATCGTGCAAAACGGGTAGTTCTCCGCCGGGATCTCCGCGGCAGTGAGCGCATTGAAAAGAGTCGACTTGCCGACATTGGGCAAGCCGACGATACCGCACTTAATTGCCATCGGACTTCGTGTGCAGGCGGTTCATTGCGATAGCGAGTCCGCTCTCGGCCAGCAGGGGCAGGACGTCGAGCGCCTGCGCGATGGCTTGGCGAACCGATTCCTCCACTTCCACGGGTCCCTGCTTCAGTACATAGCCGGTAACCTGCTCTTTCGTACCAGGATGCCCCACGCCTAAACGCAGGCGCATGAATTCGTTGCCGCAGTGCCTGATCGTGTCGCGCACGCCGTTGTGGCCTCCGTGGCCGCCACCCTTCTTCAGGCGCACCACTCCCGGCGGGAGATCGATCTCGTCGTGCGCCACCAGCAGCGTTTCGGGAGCCAGCCGATAATAGTCGAGGACTGCCCTGATCGGGCCGCCGCTCAGGTTCATGTAGCTTTGCGGCTTGACGAGCCGGAGCTCGCCGCCCGCCAGGTCGACCTTGCAGACTTCTGCATCGAATTTTTTCTCATAGCGAAACTGGCCGCCGCCTGCCGCGGCAACCGCGTCCGCAAACCAGAAGCCCGCGTTGTGCAGCGTGCGCTCGTAGCGCTCATCCGGGTTGCCGAGGCCGGCGATGATGCTCAAGTGCATGTTCATGGACGTTCAGGGACTACAAAGGGTAAATGAAAAGGCCGCCAGCGGCGGCCTTCTCGCTGGCTCGCCAGGGGGAGGAAACCTAGTCCCGCTCGGGCTCGCTCTTTCCCTGTTCCTGGGCGGGAACCTCGTCTTCTGCCGATGCTTCTTCCTCGACAGCGACCGACTTCATGACGTGGACCGAGACAATCGCGTCGTCGTGGTCCTCACCGTAGGTAAGCTCGATGATCTCGACGCCTTCCGGCACCTTGATATCCGACAGGTACAGCATCTGGTCCAGTTCGAGATGCGAAATATCGACCTCGAAATATTCCGGCAGGTCGCGCGGCAGGCAGCTCACTTCGACTTCCGTCAACAGGCGCATGACGGTACCGCCGCCAAGCTTCACGCCCGGAGACTGCTGCTCGCCGACGATGTGGATCGGCACGTTCATGCGGATCTTCTCGTCCTCGACGATGCGCTGCATGTCCAGGTGCATGATCTGGCGCTTGGCCGGATGACGCTGGACGTCCTTGATGATTGCAGCCTGGCTCTTGTCGCCGACCTTGATCGTCAGGATGCTGGAGTAAAAGGCTTCCTCGTCGAGCTGGTGAAGCACCTTGTTGTGATCGAACAGCAGCGACCGCGGCGGGCGTCCGCCGCCATAGATGATTGCAGGAACCTTCCCCTGACGACGCAGGCGGCGGCTCGCACCCTTCCCCTGGTCTTCACGGATTTCCGCAACCAGATTGAATTCCTGCTTCATGAGGATCTCTCCGATTGGTTAACTAGCTGATTTTCTGACGGTTTGAGCCGCCAGGAGGTCGGAATTCCGGGCGCGACCACCCGGAACCGGCGCGCATCATAGCGCTAAGCCGCGCAAATGTCACAGCGAACATGGCCGAGGGCGACCGAGAGGCCGAATAGTCCCCGTGCAGGAGCCCTAATCGACGTACAGGGAGCTGACCGACTCCTCGTCGCTGATGCGCCGCATGGTTTCGGCGAGCAGTTCCGCCGTCGAGAGCTGGCGGATTTTCGGGCAGGCCTCGGCGTCCGGCCGAAGTGGAATCGTGTCGGTAACGACTATTTCATCGAGTTCGGATTCGGTGATTCGGGAGACCGCGGGACCGGAAAGTACCGGGTGCGTGATGTAGGCCACTACCTTTTCCGCGCCGGCTTTCTTCAAAGCGCCCGCGGCCTGGCATAGGGTGCCGGCAGTGTCCACCATGTCGTCGATGATGATGCAGGTCTTCCCTCGCACGTCGCCGATGATGTTCATCACCTGGGACTGGTTGGCTTTCGAACGGCGCTTGTCAATGATGACCAGGTCTGCATCGTCGAGCCGCTTGGCCAGGGCGCGTGCCCGGACAACGCCGCCTACGTCGGGCGAGACGACCACCATGTTCGGGTATTTCTGTTTCCAGACGTCGCCCAACAGCACCGGTGAGGCGTACACATTGTCCACCGCGATGTCGAAGAACCCCTGGATCTGGTCAGCGTGCAGGTCGACCGTGAGGACCCGATCGACGCCGGCAGTGCCGATCATCTTGGCGACGAGCTTGGCGGTAATGGGAACCCTGGAGGCCCGGGGACGCCGGTCCTGCCGGGCGAAGCCAAAATAAGGAATGACAGCGGTGATGCGTGACGCGGACGCCCTGCGGCAGGCGTCCACCATCACCAGCAGCTCCATCAGGTTCTCGGCGGTCGGCGGACAGGTGGACTGGATGATGAAGGTTTCGCGGCCGCGGATATTCTCCATTATCTCGACGCTGATTTCGCCGTCGCTGAAGCGTCCCACCAGGGCCTTGGCGAGCGGCACGTGCAGGACCTTGGCAATCTCGTGCGCAAGCTTCGGGTGCGCGTTGCCGGAAAATATAGCCATTGTCGCCAGTTCCACGGCTATGTTTCTCCTCGATTTGTACACAAGTAGCGGGTTACCCGAAGCTACGGGGGCTGGCTGGGGTGGCAGGATTCGAACCTGCGCATGACGGGATCAAAACCCGTTGCCTTACCACTTGGCTACACCCCAATCGCGCGAATTGTGCGGGGCGGCTAATGAAAAATCCAGTTGTCGATCACCAGCCGGACCTTGGTGTCGCGCTGCGTGGCCACCATGCGCCGCGGCATCTGCTGGCCGCCGCCCTCGCGGTATGCGTCGATCTGTACAACCCAGTTTCGCTGTTCGAGCCTGGCCAGCTGTCCTTCACCATTGAACGCGGTTTTCGCCGGCGATGAGGGATCGGGGATCCCCAGCGCCCAGTAGCGCAGGCTCGTCACCGGGATAGTCCAGCCATACCGCCGGTAAAGCTCAGCCTCCGCGTCCTGCATTTCCGTGACTTCGCCGTCCTCATCCGTTACGGCCACCTGGCGCTCGTCGCCCTGTATCTTGACGGTGCCGACGCCGAGCGGGCCGCTGACTGAGGCAACGAAAACATCATCGTGCTGCCACCAGCGCAATTTGCCATTGAAGCCTTCGTCTCCCGCGCTCACGCCTATGCGCCCGTGAAACTCCCATTCCGAAACGGACGACAGTGCGTCGCGACGCGAGTTCCAGTCGTCGAACTCCGGCAGCCCGACGCCCTTCTGCGTCGCGCAGCCCGCTACGGTGAGGAGCAGCAAGGCGACCGCAATGCAACGCTGTTCGGTGAGCGCCGTCTCTGCCATCTCTGAAGTTTCAGTGGCTTTCAGGAAACACACGCTCACGCACATTCTCGAGGATGTCGTTCTCCGGAAAGATCGTTTCGGCGTCCTCGAGGACCCGTTTCGCTTCGTCCAGTCGTTCGAGCTTCCAGAGCACCTCTACGATGTGCGCGGCGACTTCCGGGTCCTTCAGCGACTCGTAAGCCCGATTCAATTCGACCAGTGCTTCATCGTACTTGCCCTGCCGGTACAGGACCCAGCCCCAGCTGTCGATGATGGCGGCGCTTTCAGGTTCCTTGTCGAGCGCCTTTTTGATCAGTCGCGCCGCCTCCCGGTACTTTTTAGTACGGTCGGCAAGCGTATAGCCGAGCGCGTTGAGCGACATGGCGCTGCCGGGCCAACGCTTCACCGCATCGCGATATTCATCGATCGCCTCATCCACGCGGTCCATGCGCAGCAGGAGTTCAGCCTTTCCGAGCGCAACGCTTTCGCTGTCGGGGCGGTACTCGACAACCCTGTCGTACAATTCGAGCGCTTCCGGATAGCGATCGAGCGATGCGAGCAACTGCGCGCGCGCCTGCATCATGTCGATGGCGAAATTAGGATGCGTCTCGCCGAACTCCTCCAGGTGCGTTATGGCTTTTTCAGGCTCATCTTCCTGCGCCATGATTCCGCTCGCCCGGCGCTGTGCGGACACGGCGTTTTGTCCCGCGATGACCTGGGAATAAAGAGCTACCGCTTGGTCATACTCCTGCCTGCGGTCCGCTATGCGGCCAAGGTAGAAGAGGGCATCCATGGTGTGACGGCCGCTGGCAAGCAGGTCCTGGAAGTCGGACCATGCCGCATCGAGATTTTCCTGGCGAAAGTTGATGATCGCCATCAGGCGCAATGCATCGGTGCGAGCCGGTTGCTCCAGCAAAACCTGGTTGACCTGGCTCAAGGCATCCTCGTCCCGCTCTGCCGCCAGGTACATGATCGCAAGTTCGAGCCGCGCCTCCGGGTCAGGATCGGGGCTGTCGCCGACCATGCGCGCCGTGTAGTCGATAGCGGCGTCTTCATCCCCGGCGATAAGCAGCGATCGCGCGTACAGCAGGTGCGGCTGGACCCAGTCCTTCTTCAGGTCGATCGCCGTTTGCGCCCGCTCCCTTGCCTCGTCGGTGTCGCCAGCCTGCAGCGCAAGTACACCGGCGGCGTAATTCGCGGAAGCCGAATCCCTGTACGGTTTGGCGAGCTGGCGCATGAGCCAGTCGGCATCCTCGGGATCTTCCTCGGAGAGAAACGGGATGAGCGCCACGAGGCGTTCGTCAACCGGCTCCCTGCCGCGATCGAGCAGGCGCCTGAAGCTTCGCCGCGCATCCTTCAGGTCGCCGTTGCGTAGCTGCAATTGCGCCACGTACAGCATCGCCTCGTCGTTATCCTCGTCGAGTTCGAGCCATCGTTCGGCAGCACGAAGTGCATCTTCATTGAAGCCGTAACTGTACGACACACGCGTCGCCTGGCGCGCGATCTCCACGTCTTCGCTGAGCTCCGCAGCTTTCGCGTATTCTTCGGCGGCCGCCTTGTATTCGTTGCGCTGCAGTTCTATCTCTGCCTGCAGCAGGTGAGCGGTTGCTTTTTCGCTGTCCTCATCGGCCGTGACAGGCTGCGCCAGCAGGCCCAGGACCAGGGTCATTAGCGTCAGCCGCAGCATGCGCAACCGCCCGTCAGGTGTTTCAAATGGATTTCCCTGTTCATTCCCAATGCTTGAAAAAATGGGCTGATCGGCAGCCGTGTAGTGGTGACCTGCCTGCCATCCAGGTCGGCGTTTACGGGGACAGGCCACTACAGACAAGGAACTGCACCGTCAGTTCGCTTATCATACCCGGTGCTTCCCTCGAGGCCCGCTATCGGCCAGGCGGGCGCGCAGCAAGCGGGCTCGAATTCGGCGAAATCAGACAAAAGTTTGGAGCTTTTACACGAAAAATGAGCGATTCGTTGC
The DNA here is from genome assembly GCA_035304285.1 of Woeseiaceae bacterium. Classification (GTDB taxonomy): domain Bacteria; phylum Pseudomonadota; class Gammaproteobacteria; order Steroidobacterales; family Woeseiaceae; genus IDS-8. The sequence goes on along the minus strand of DATGQI010000020.1, from coordinate 46,471 downwards.
AATTCGAGCGCGCACCGCAAGTCTTACCCGGTTTCCAGATCAGACAATGGCGCTGCACATACTTGGCCTGAACCATATCACGGCGCCTGTCGAAATACGCGAACAGGTCGTTTTTGCGGGCGACGACGTGGACCGCGCGCTTGCGGAAATTCTGCGCCTTCCGGGGGTGCGGGAAGCCGTGATCCTCTCAACCTGCAACCGGACCGAGTTCTACGTGAGCGCCTCCGGCGAAGGCGCACCGGCGCTCCGCACATGGCTTCTGCGGAACCAGCGGCTGAACGCCGATGCGGAGCGGGCCCTCTACTCTCTCGGCCACCACGAGTCCATACGGCATCTTTTCAGGGTGGCCTGCGGACTCGACTCCATGATCCTTGGTGAGCCGCAGATCCTCGGGCAGCTCAAGGATGCTTTCCGTCACGCGGAACAAAGCGGCGCTGTCGGAATGACTCTGAACCGGCTCTTCCAGCACACCTTCTCCGTCGCAAAAAAAGTCCGCACCGATACCGAGATCGGCAGCAGCCCGGTATCCGTCGCATACGCGGCCGTCAACCTGGCGAACCAGTTCTTTTCAGGGTTCTCTCGGCACACCGCGTTGCTGGTCGGCGCCGGCGCGACCATCGAACTGGTCGCGCAGCACCTGAATGGCAAGGGTATAGGGCGGTTGTTCGTGGCAAACCGGGACATCTCGCGCGCCCAGGCTCTTGCCGAGCGGTTTGACGGTTTCGCGCTCCCGCTTTCCGCGCTCGAAGGTACTTTGCCTGACGCTGATATCCTGATCAGCTCCACTGCGAGCCCGGATCCGGTCGTCAATGTCGAGCAGATGAGGAAAGCCGTTCGCGCGCGCAAGCGAAAGCCCGTGTTCGCGGTCGACCTCGCGGTGCCGCGAGATCTCGATCCGGCGATAAGCAAGCTCGATGACGTTTATCTCTATACGATCGACGACCTCGACAAGGTCGTGGTGGAGGGACTGAACAGCCGTGAAGCGGCAGTCGCAGATGCGAACCGGATACTGGAGGAGGAGACGCGGCGTTACCTCGATATCGAACGAAGCAAGGAAGTCGCACCGGTGATCACCGCATTGCGCGACCACGGCGACACATTGCGGCGCGAAGTGCTGGAGAAGGCCCGGCGACGGCTCGACAAGGGCGCGGACGCCGACGAGGTTCTCGAATATGTGACGGCATCATTGCTCAAAAAGCTGTTGCACCAGCCCAGCGTGCGTCTGCGTGATGCGGGGGCAGCTTCCGACTTGAGGTTTATTGAAGCCATACGCGAATTGTTCGGACTCGACAAAGATGCCGGGGACCAGTCGCCGCCGAAGAACGAACAACGCAAGGACGTGACATCGGAATGAAGGAATCGATACGGGACAAGCTTCAGTCCACCAGGGACCGCTTCCAGGAATTGTCGGGACTGCTTTCCGACCCGGGCGTCATCGGTAACCAGGGCCAGTTCCGCGACCTTTCACGCGAATATTCGCGCCTCGAGCCGGTGGTGGACCTGTTCAACCAGTACGAGCGGCTGCAGGGCGAGATCTCCGCGGCGGAAGAGATGGCCGCGGACCCGGATCGCGAGATCCGCGAGATGGGACGCGAGGAACTCGAGACGCTGAACGAGCGGCGCGAGGAACTACAGCTTGCGTTGCAGAAAGCGCTTATCCCCCGCGACCCCTACGACGAGAGCAACGTGTTCCTGGAAATTCGCGCCGGCACCGGTGGCGATGAAGCCGCGATCTTCGCAGGCGACCTGTTCCGCATGTACGCGAAATATTCAGAACAGATGCGCTGGCAGCTGGAAGTGCTGAGCGAACGCGAGGGTGAGCACGGAGGCTACAAGGAGATCGTCAGCCGCATCTCCGGTCACGGAATTTACGGCAGACTGAAGTTCGAGTCCGGCGCGCATCGTGTGCAACGCGTGCCGGCGACGGAATCGCAGGGCCGTATCCACACCTCCGCCTGTACCGTCGCGATCCTGCCCGAGCCCGATGAACTCGAGGAAATCGAGATCGACGTCAACGATTTGCGCGTCGATACCTACCGTGCCTCCGGTGCCGGCGGGCAGCACGTCAACAAGACTGACTCCGCCGTCAGGCTCACCCACCTGCCAAGCGGCATCGTCGTCGAATGCCAGGATGAGCGCTCGCAGCACAAGAACCGCGCCCGCGCCATGTCGCTTTTGCAGGCGAAGCTGCTGGACGCCGAACTGTCGAGGCGCGAGACCGAACAGGCGCAGCAAAGGAAGCTTCTCGTCGGCTCGGGAGATCGCTCCGAAAGAATCCGCACCTACAACTTCCCGCAAGGCCGCGTCACCGACCATCGGATCAACCTCACGCTTTACAAGCTGCAGGAAATACTGGCCGGCGACCTCGACCAGGTCATCGACCCGCTCGTCAACGAATACGAAGCCGACCAGCTCGCCGCCTTGGCGCATTGACCCGAGCTGCCTGAAATCGAGCGCTGTGGGAGCCCGTCTCACGGGCGACAATCGGTAGCGGGAACTCTGACGAGATGTCGCTATGCCCGGAAGGGCGCTGTAGGAGCCCGTCTCACGGGCGACATTTCGTCAAGGTTCCTGCTGCCGTTTTGTCGCCCGTGAGACGGGCTCCTGCAGCGATCTCAGGCATAGCGAAAACTTCTGACTTTATCGAAGCTAGCCCAGGGCGTGGTCGAGATCGGCGATGAGGTCGTCCAGGTCCTCGATGCCGACCGACAGGCGGATCAGTTTGTCGCTGATGCCGAGCGCAGCGCGTTTTTCGGCTGGCACCGACGCGTGGGTCATTATCGCGGGGTGGTCCACGAGGCTTTCGACCCCCCCCAGGCTCTCGGCGAGCGCGAAAATCTCACAGCGTTCCAGGAACGTGCGCGCTTCCTCGAGCCCGCCCCTGATGAAGAACGTGACGATACCGCCGAAGCCCGACATCTGCGCTTGCGCTAACCTGTGCTGCGGGTGGGTCTCGAGGCCGGGGTAGATGACACTTTCAACCCGCCCATCGTTCTCCAGCCACTTGGCAATCGCTTCCGCATTGCTGCAATGGCGTTGCATGCGGACGTCGAGCGTCTTTAGGCCGCGCAGCGCAAGGAAGCTGTCGAAAGGTCCCTGGATGGAACCAATGGAGTTCTGCAGGAACGCCAGTCGTTCGGCGAGCTGCTCGTCGCCGGTGACGGCAATGCCGCCAACCATGTCAGAGTGGCCGTTCAGGAACTTGGTAACCGAGTGCATCACGATGTCGCAGCCAAACTCCAGGGGGCGCTGCAGGCAGGGGGTGGCGAACGTGTTGTCGGCGACGACGAGGATTCCCCGCTCCTTCGCGAATGCCGTCACCGCGCGGAAATCTACAACCTTCAGCATCGGGTTGCTCGGACTCTCGATCCAGATCATGCGTGTGTTGTTTTTCACCGCCTCTTGCAGTGCGGAACGATCGGTCATATCGACAAAGGTGAAATCGAGGCCGGCACTGCGCCTTCGTACGCGTTCGAACAGCCGCGTGGTCCCGCCATAGATGTCGTCCATCGCGATGACGTGGCTGCCGGAGTCGACCAACTCGAGGATCGTCGCCGTCGCGGCCATGCCGGAACTGAACGCGAACCCGAAGCGGCCGGACTCCAGGTTCGCAGTACAGCTTTCCAGCGCCTGGCGCGTTGGATTCTGCGTTCGCGAGTATTCATAACCCTGGTGCACGCCCGGACTCTTCTGCACATAGGTCGAGGTCGCGTAGATCGGCTGCATGATGGCGCCGGTGGAAGGGTCAGGCTCCTGGCCCGCGTGGATGGCGCGGGTACCAAAGCCATGCTTGCCGTTGTTCGTCTCGTCGCTCATAGGTCCTGGTACTCTGTAAAATGGGAAATCAATGCAGAGTACTAGCTCTGCTTGCGCAGGTAGTTCAGGACGTCGGACCGCGTAATGAGACCGAGAAACTGGTCCTTGTCCAGCACCGCGGCATACGGCTGCACTTGCAGCATCGCCACGAGGTTGTTGACGCTGGTGTCCTTGTCGAGCTGTATGAACGCGGTCTGCATGGCGTCCTTCACCGGGCGGTGCAGGAGGTCTGGATGACCGAACACGAAGCGGATAATCGCATCCTCCGTCAACACGCCCACAAGCCTGCCTTCGTCCATTACAGGCAACTGGGAGAAGCCGGCATTGCGCAGCCGGTTGTGCGCGGTGGTAAGGACGTCCGTAGGACCTACCGTGATCGTCGCCCGCTCGCCATGCGGCCTGCCGATGAGGTCGCGCAGGTCTCCGTAGGACTCCCGTTCGATGAAGCCCTGGTCCTGCATCCAGAAGTCGTTGAACAGCTTCGACAGGTACTTGTTGCCTGTATCCGCGGCAAACGTGACCACGCGTTTCGGTCCTTCCTGTTCCTGGCAGTACTTGAGGGCCGCGGCCAGCAGGGTGCCGGTCGACGAGCCGGCAAGTATGCCCTCTTTTCTGAGCAACTCGCGCGCGGTACTGAACGACTCGGCATCGCTGATGCTGTAGGCCTTCTTCACGCGGCTGAAGTCCGCAATCGACGGGATGAAATCCTCGCCGATGCCCTCGACCAGCCAGCCGCTCTTCTCGCCGAGTTCGCCCGTGTTGATGTAATCGGCCAGTACGGAGCCGACCGGATCCGCGAGAACCAACTCTGTATCCGGCGCGTGCTGTTCGAGGTAGCGGCTGATACCGCTGACGGTGCCGCTCGAGCCAACGCCGAGGACGATGGCATCCACCTGGCCGCCCATCTGCCCGAAGATCTCGGGAGCCGTGGTACGCTCGTGCGCAAGCGGGTTGTCGGGGTTGCCGAACTGGTTGATGAAGTAGGCTCCCTGCTCCTCCGCGATGGCCTTGCCGAGGTCCTGGTAGTACTCGGGGTGCCCCTTGCCCACATCGGATCGCGTAAGCACGACCTCCGCGCCCATCGCGCGCAGGTTGAAGATTTTCTCCTGGCTCATCTTGTCGGGCAGCACCAGGATCAGGCGATAGCCTTTTTGTGCTGCGACCAGGGCGAGGCCGAGACCCGTGTTCCCGGCCGTGGCTTCGACAATCGTGTCGCCGGGACGGATGTCGCCGCGGCGTTCGGCTTCCTCGATCATCGAGATGCCGATGCGGTCTTTAATGGAGCCGCCCGGGTTCAGCAGTTCAAGTTTGAGAAACAGCCGGCAGGAGCTGGTATCGAAGCGCGACAGCTCGAGCATGGGCGTGTGCCCGACCATCTCCAGCACGTTGGAAAAAATCGACATTTGGTGGCGGAATGCCCGTATAAGTTGCAATCGAAACTGCGGGCCATACTACGCCAAGCCCTTGAGTAGCTCTAGCCCGCGTTGGCCGGGGCTACCGGAAACGTTTGAAGGGACATGACTTTGAGAATCGATGCCGCCATTGAGAACGTGCGGGAAAAGCTCGAGCCGGTCAGCGAGAGTCCGCGGCTCGACACGGAAGTGCTGCTCGCCCGCGCGCTGGACCTTCCGCGCAGCTACCTTCTTGCCCATCCGGAGGAGGTCCTGGACGAAGCCTCCCTGGAGCGCTTCCTTGACGCCGTGGAACGGCGGCGACAGGGAGTGCCCTTGGCCTACATAACAGGCGAAAGAGAGTTCTGGTCGCTATCACTTGAGGTTGCGCCCGGCGTGCTTGTGCCGCGCCCGGAGACGGAGCTCCTGGTTGAGCTGGCGTTGCGCGAGATTCCCCGGGGCGGTGAGTATTGCGTGCTGGATCTGGGAACAGGAAGCGGTGCCATCTCGATCGCGCTGGCGAGCGAGCGTCCCGCATGCCATCTTATTGCCAGCGACGTGAGCGCCGCCGCCCTCTCCATAGCGCGTCACAATGCCGCTCAGCATGGCCTCGCCAATATTGAGTTCGTGCAAGGCGATTGGGTTGCGCCCGTTGCGGACAAGCGTTTCGACCTGATCGTGTCCAACCCGCCATATATCCGGGCCGGCGATCCTGCGCTTCTCAACCTGCAGTTCGAGCCGCAGGAAGCTCTCATTGCCGGAGATGACGGGCTCGATGCTATTCGCACCCTCGCCCGCGACTGCCGCCGGCTCCTGAAGCCTGCCGGCCTGCTCCTGTTCGAACACGGGGTGGAGCAGCAGGCAGAGGTCGCCGCGATCCTGTCTCGTGAGGGATGGTGCAGCATCGAGAGTTTCAGGGACCTTAGCGGACGACCGCGGGCGACACGGGCCGCTCTCGGCGAAGGAGAGGCGAACAGGACATGAGGCGCCGGCTGGCAGGTGCAAAATCGAATCGAGCTCTTATACTGTCACGCTCTTTTCAGCCAATCGGGACCAGCAGTGATCACAATAGAGACCAGCAAGGGCGATATCGTCGTCGAACTATTCGAAGAAGAAGCGCCGCTCAGTAGCGCGAACTTCACGCAGTACGCGAAGGACGGCTTTTTCGACGACACCGTCTTCCACCGGGTCATTCCGAATTTCATGATCCAGGGAGGCGGCATGACGGAAGACCTGTCGTCAAAGAAGACGCGGGCTCCAATCAAGAATGAGGCGGCGAACGGGCTGAAAAACGTGAGGGGTACGCTCGCAATGGCGCGAACCGGCGAGGTCGACAGCGCCACCTCGCAGTTTTTCATTAACCTCAAGGACAACAGCTTTCTCGATCACGGCGGCCGCGATTATGGTTACGCCGTGTTCGGGCGCGTGAGCGACGGCATGGACGTTGTCGACGCTATCGCAAAGGTCGAAACCGGCCGCCAGAGAGGGCACGATGACGTGCCGTCCGAGCCCGTCGTGATACGGAAGGTGACCATTAGCGACTGACGCCCCTGTGGCGGGCAAGGCCCGCAGTAGACCGCTTTCGCTTGTAACTATCTGGCTTTGGCAAGCTTCTGCTGCCGCTGCCGGGTTGCCTCACAGCGCACGTCGAATTTCCGTGAGCGATCTTACGTAACGCCCGGATTTCGGTAGTGACAGGAAGATCCAACGGAGTACACTTTTCTGCTTTGGGGGAGCGGATGTGATTCTCCGGAGGCTCAACGAACTCTTCGCCGACCAGTCCGTCTTCTCAATCGGCGGGTTGTCGTTCGCGCTGATCCTGTTGCTCGCCGGAATCGACCGCATGACAGGCTACGAACTCTCCGTGTCGGTCTTCTACCTCATCCCGATCGGGCTGGCGACGTGGTACGGCAGCCGCCACCTCGGCTATATCGTCAGCGGCCTTTCGGCCGGTACATGGCTGGTCGTCGAACAGGCCACCGCGGAACCCTATTCGCACGACTGGATTATTTTCTGGAATAGCGCGGTGCGCCTGATGGCATTCGCGATCGTTGCCTTTCTCCTTGCAGAGCTCAGAACACTTTTGCAGCGCCAGCAGGAACTGGCACGAACCGATAGTCTCACCGGCCTTCTCAACCGCACCGGCTTCTTCGAGCGCGCAACGGTCGCCACCACCAGCGCATCGCGGTACGGCCACGGAATTGCCATTGCCTACATCGACCTGGATGGATTCAAGAACATCAACGACACAGAGGGTCACCAGCAGGGTGATGTCGTACTGAAAACCATGGGCAGGCTGCTTGAAGGATTGAGCCGCGGCAGTGACGTCGTCGCGCGCATCGGAGGCGACGAGTTCGTCGTGATGCTGCCGAACACCAGCCTGGCCGGGGCGCGCGCTTACTTTGAAAAGATGCAGGCAGAGTTGCAGCTGGAAATGAGGCAACAGGGATGGAAGTCCCTGGGCCTCAGCATCGGCGCAATCTTCTTCGAGAAAGCGCCTGAAGATATTTTTGAAGCCTTGCGACTGGCGGATATGCTCATGTATCGCGCCAAGCGATCCGTCAATTCCGCCGTGATCGTCGAACGCGCGGCCCCAGTGCCGGCAGCGGTCCTGCGAACCGCTTCAGTGGACATCTGACCTTCCAGCCGTTGCCGGCTCACCCGCAGGACAGGCTCCTTTCAATCCGACCAAGCTCTTGTTGCGATCCAACCCTGGCGACGACTGTGGTGCGCGACGCCTATTCAGGTACCATGCCGCGAAATAATTTTATTGGCACCACCTGAGGCGGGGGACATGCAGGAACTTCTGGATTTTTTGAACGGGATCATCTGGAGCCCGGTGCTCGTCTACCTGTGCCTCGGGGCGGGCCTGTTTTTCTCGGTGCTGACGCGGTTTGTCCAGGTGCGCCTTTTCAGCGAGATGGTGCGTTTGCTGTTCACCGGGCGCGCCACGGCCACCGGCATTTCTTCCTTCCAGGCTCTAACCGTGTCCCTTTCAGGGCGGGTCGGTACCGGCAACATCGCCGGCGTTGCCGCGGCCATTGGTTTTGGCGGACCCGGAGCCGTGTTCTGGATGTGGGTAGTCGCGTTTCTCGGGGCGTCTACCGCCTACGTCGAATCGGCTCTCGGCCAGATATACAAGGAAGAGGACGAAGGACAGTTTCGCGGTGGTCCCGCCTATTACATCGAAAAAGCGATGGGGCAGAAGTGGTACGCGTGGATTTTCGCCATCACCACCATAGTCGCGACCGGGATGCTGTTACCTGGCGTCCAGGCCTACAGTATCAGTTCGTCCGCGGAAGTTGCCCTCGGCACAGGTCAGCTCATCGAAACGGACTTCGGCATCGTCAGTGTCACGAAAATAGTCACTGGTACCGCGGTTGTGACCCTGCTGGGGTTTATTATTTTCGGCGGCGTCAAGCGTATCGCCGCCTTCGCGCAATTCGCCGTTCCCTTCATGGCGCTTGGTTACATCATCACGGCATGTGCGATCGTCATCCTGAACATCACCATGTTGCCCGAGGTCGTAGCACTCATTTTCAAGGATGCATTCACGCCCATGGCGGGCGCCGGCGCGGCCATCGGATGGGGAGTCAAGCGCGGCGTCTACTCCAACGAAGCCGGCCAGGGCACCGGGCCGCATGCAGCTGCGGCAGCCGAAGTGCAACATCCGGCGCAGCAGGGGCTGGTCCAGGCCTTTTCTGTCTACATAGATACGCTGTTCGTGTGCTCTGCAACCGCCTTCATGATCCTCATCACCGGCGCCTACAACGTGCACGGCGGAGAGGGCGCGCTGATCGTGCAGAACCTGGCAGCAGAAATCGAGGCGAACAGTCCTGCGTTTACGCAATTCGCGGTCGACAGCATGATGCCGGGAGTGGGCAAGCCTTTTGTCGCGGTTGCATTGTTTTTCTTCGCGTTTACGACGCTTCTTGCTTACTACTACATCGCGGAAACCAACGTCGCTTACCTGAAACGGACGATAAAGGTACCGGGCATGATTTTCATGCTAAAGGTTGTTCTGATGGCGTCTGTATTCTACGGCGCGGTGCGAACGGCAAATCTTGCCTGGGGCCTGGGAGACATCGGCGTGGGACTGATGGCGTGGCTCAACATCATCGGCATCCTGATTATCTTCTTCATGGCGAACCCGGCGCTTAAAGCACTGCGCGATTACGAAGCTCAGCGCAAACGGGGCGTCGAACAGTACTCGTTCGACCCGGACGCCTTGGGTATCCCGCACGCCGATTACTGGGTAGCACGTCTTCGTGCGGAGTCGAGCGCTGTCGGAGCCCGTCCTACGGGCGACAATCGGTAGCGCGACCTCGAACGGAAGGTCGCCCGCATGGATCAGGCGGCGGCGGAGCGGTCGTAGCCCAGGATCGGGGACAGCCACCGCTCCATTTCGTTGAGCGGCAGGTTCTTGCGGGCCGCCAATGACTCCACCTGGTCGCGGCCCACCTGCCCGACCGAAAAGTAATGCGCCTCCGGGTGCGAAAAATAGAACCCGCTGACGGCCGCGGTCGGCACCATCGCGTACGATTCCGTGAGCTCCAGGCCGATTGCGGACTCCGCCTGCAACAGACGCCAGAGTACTCCTTTCTCCGTATGGTCCGGGCACGCGGGATAACCGGGTGCCGGGCGTATGCCGCGATACTTTTCCTCTATGAGCTCCCGGTTGGACAAAGCCTCGTCGGGCTCGTAGCCCCAGAATTCCCTGCGCACCCTGAGGTGCAGGTATTCGGCGAGTGCTTCGGCAAGCCGATCGGCAAGCGCCTTGAGAATGATGCTGCTGTAATCATCGTGATCTGCTTCGAATCGCCGTACGTGCTCGTCGATGCCGATTCCCGCGGTTACCGCGAAGGCTCCGATGTAGTCATCGAGCCCGCTGCCCGCCGGTGCGACGAAATCGGCGAGGCAATCCTGCGCCATCCCCGATGGTTTGCCGCGTTGTTGTCGCATGTGACAAAGCCGCAACAGCGACTTCTGCCGCGACTCATCCTCGTACACCAGGATATCGTCGTCGTCGACGGCGCTGGCCGGAAAGAAGCCGAAGACAGCGCGCGCCTCCAGCCAACCTTCCTCGATGATGCGGTCCAGCATTGCATTCGCATCTTCATAGAGCGGCCGCACGGAACTGCCGACCGTCGGGTCGTCCAGGATGGCGGGAAATTTGCCGTGAAATTCCCATGCGTTAAAGAACGGCATCCAGTCGATGTAGTTGCGCAACGTCGCGAGGTCGACCTTGTCCAGCACCCTGGTGCCGGTAAACGAGGGCCGCGGCGGGACGTACTTTGTCCAGTCGCAGCGGTGCTTCCTCTCGCGTGCCTGCGAGAGGGACAGCTGCGGGGCCAGCCTGGTCTTTCCCGCATGTCGTTCGCGCCGGCTAGCGTTCTCCCGGCGTGTCCTCGTGACGAGTTCGTCGCGGGAGACGGTTTCGACGAGTGCCTGCGCTACCCCTACGGAGCGGGACGCGTCCTTGACGTAAATCACCGGACCCTCGTAGTTCGGCTCGATCTTCACGGCCGTATGCGCCGGCGACGTGGTCGCGCCGCCTATCAGCAGCGGCAATTCGAACTTCAGCCGCTGCATCTCGCTTGCTACGTGCACCATCTCGTCGAGCGACGGCGTGATCAAGCCGGACAGCCCGATGATCTGCGCGTTCTCGCGTTTCGCAGTCTCCAGAATCTTCTCGCAGGGAACCATGACGCCCAGATCGATCACTTCGAAGTTGTTGCACTGCAGGACCACGCCGACGATGTTCTTGCCGATGTCGTGAACATCGCCTTTCACAGTCGCCATGACGATACGCCCGTTGCTCTTTCGCGCACCGCCTTTTTCCTTCTCGATGAACGGCACGAGATGGTTGACCGCTTTTTTCATGACCCTGGCCGACTTGACGACCTGAGGCAGGAACATCTTGCCGGCACCGAAGAGGTCACCGACGACATTCATGCCATCCATCAGTGGCCCTTCAATGACATCCAGCGGCCGCTCGGCCGCGAGCCGCGCTTCTTCCGTGTCATCGATGACGTACTCGTCAATGCCGTTGACCAGTGCGTGCTCGAGTCGCTTGGTCACCGGGAACTCGCGCCAGGAAAGGTCCCTTTCCTTCGCTTTGTGGCCACTCGCCTGCCCCTTGTAAGACTCGGCGACTTCCAGCAGCCGCTCGGTGGCGTCGGTGCGCCGGGCGAGGATCACGTCTTCGACAGCATCCCTGAGGTCTGCCGGCAGGTCCTCGTAGATCGCTAGCTGCCCCGCGTTGACGATCCCCATGTCCATGCCTGCCTTGATAGCGTGGTACAGGAAGACGGAATGGATCGCCTCGCGAACGAGATCGTTACCACGGAAGGAGAAAGAGACGTTGCTGACACCACCGCTCACCATCACGTGCGGTAACCTTTCCTTGATCGCCCGGGTAGCCTCAATAAAATCCAGGCCGTAACGGTTGTGCTCTTCTATACCGGTCGCGACCGCGAAAATGTTTGGATCGAAAATGATGTCGGCGGGGTCGAACCCGACCTTATTCGTCAGGATGTCGTAGCAGCGTTCGCAGATTGCGACCTTTCGCTCGACGCTGTCAGCCTGCCCCTGTTCGTCGAACGCCATCACGACCACGGCCGCACCATAATCGCGCACGAGACGCGCCTGTTGGACGAATGCCTCTTCGCCCTCCTTCAGGCTGATCGAGTTCACGATCGACTTGCCCTGCACGCAGCGCAGTCCCGCCTCGATCACCGTCCATTTCGAGGAATCGATCATCACCGGCACGCGTGCGACATCGGGTTCGGACGAAATCAGGTTGATGTACGTCTGCATGGCCTTCTCGGAGTCGAGCATGCCCTCGTCCATGTTGACGTCAACAATCTGCGCGCCATTCTCGACCTGCTGGCGTGCAATCTGGACAGCTTCCCCGTATTCGCCCGCTTCGATCAGGCGACGAAACAGCTTCGACCCCGTTACGTTGCTTCTTTCGCCAACGTTGACGAACAGGTCGTCCGGCCCAAGGTTCAACGGTTCGAGCCCCGACAGGCGGCAGCGAACCGGCACCGTCGGTATGCTTCGCGGCGCCTTGCCGCTGATGGCTTCCCGAAGGCGGCTGATGTGATCGGGCGTCGTGCCGCAGCAGCCTCCAACCAGGTTTACCAAGCCGCTGGACGCGAACTCGGCGATGATTTCCGCCATCTCGTCCGGCGTCTCGTCGTATTCACCGAACTCGTTCGGCAAACCGGCATTGGGGTGAGCGCTGACGCCGGTATCGGCGATGCGGGAAAGTTCGGAAACGTAAGGCCGGAGGTCGGCCGCGCCAAGAGCGCAGTTCAGGCCGACCATGAACGGCTTCGCATGCCGCACCGAATTCCAGAATGCCTCGGTCGTCTGTCCCGACAACGTGCGCCCTGACGCGTCGGTGATCGTCCCGGAAATCATGACCGGCAGTTCGAAGCCCGCCGCTTCGAAACTGCGGCGCACCGCGAAGATCGCAGCTTTGGCGTTGAGCGTGTCGAAAATCGTCTCGATCATCAGGAAGTCGACGCCACCTTCGATAAGCGCCGTCGCGGCCGCCTGGTAGGTCTCGGCAAGCCGCTCGAACGTTATATTGCGGAAGCCCGGATCGTTTACGTCCGGAGAGATCGACGCCGTCCGGTTGCTTGGTCCCAGAACACCCGCCACGAACTTCGGCTCGCCGCTGCGCTCCGCGAAGCTGTCGGCGGTTTCCCGCGCAAGACTGGCGGCGGCGCGATTCAGGTCGGAAACGAGCGCCTCCATGCCGTAGTCGCCCATCGACGGTGCATTGGAATTGAACGTGTTCGTTTCGATGATATCGGCGCCGGCCTCGAGGAACTGCCGGTGGATGTCACGGATCACTTCCGGCCGCGTAATCGAAAGCAGGTCGTTGTTGCCTTTCAGATCCCGATGCCACTCGCGGTAACGCTCGCCGCGAAAATCATCCTCGGAGAGGCGGTATCCCTGGATCATCGTGCCCATCGCGCCGTCAAGCAGCAGGATGCGCTCGGTCAGGAGTTTCTTCAGAAGTTTGATTCGTTGCTCGCGTTGCATGACTTTTCCTTACTGCTTCCGTCCGTAATACGCTGATGTATGGCCGTCGAGACCCCGGTCGGGCAACTCGTCCAGGTTGGACGCATCAGAGCGACGCAGGATGCCGAAGCCGAGGCGCAAAGAGCGCGCACACGTGGTAATTGCAGGCAACTGCACGTCAGGCAGCTGCCTGCTCTGCCCTGACTCCCAGCGCATGACAAATTGCATACGTCAGTTCGGATCGGTTAAGGGTGTAGAAATGAAACTCATCGATGCCCTCCTGCTTCAACTGCTGAACCTGTTCGATCGCGACACTCGCGGCAATCAGGCGGCGGGTTTCCGGGTCGTCGTCCAGGCCCTGGAAGCGCTCATGCAACCAATGCGGAACTGACGCCCCGCATTGCTCGGCGAAACGCTGCAACTGCGGAAAGCGGGTAATGGGGAGGATTCCCGGAACGACGGCCGTCTCAATTCCCCGTGCGGCGCAGCGGTCGCGAAATCGCAGGTAGGTTTCGACCTCGAAGAAGAACTGCGTGATCGCGCGGGAGGCGCCGGCGTCGATCTTGCGCTTCAGGTTGTCGAGGTCCGCATCGGCATCCTGCGCTTCCGGGTGAACTTCCGGATAGGCTGCAACGGAAATGTCGAAATCCGCCACTTTTTTCAGGCCGGCGACGAGATCGCTGGCATAGGCATACCCGTCCGGATGCGGCTCGTACGCCTGCGCCTGGGCCACCCCTGCTTTCGGAGGGTCTCCGCGCAGCGCGACGAGATGGCGCACGCCCATGTCCCAGTAGCCCCTCGCGATGTCGTCGATCTCACCCTTGCTTGCGCCGACACAGGTGAGGTGCGGCGCGGCCGTGAGCGAGGTGTCCTTCAGCAGGCGCGCCACCGCCGCGTGCGTGCGCTCGCGGGTAGAACCGTCAGCGCCGTATGTCACCGACACAAAACGTGGAGACAGAACGCCAAGCCTTTCAATGGACGCCCACAGGGTCTTTTCCATTTCCTCCGTCTTCGGCGGGAAAAACTCGAAAGACACCTGCGCAGCCGTGCGCGAATCGTTCATTCGGATCCTCTTTCAGGTACTCATCAGGCGGCCGCGGCGTTCGAGTCTGCGCGCGTTGCCACGCACAGAAGCCACTCCGGCGCTTTTTCCGGCGCGAAACGCGCGGGTGCGAGACGCAAGCCCGCTGCGCGGCTCCACTCCGCCAGGGACTTCTGCAATGTCATGACCGGCTGACTTTGCAGCGCCTGCAACACCAGCAGGCGCCCGTTGGGATGCAGTAACCGCTTCGCCTCCTGCAGCGCCCGGACGGGATCGCCGGCATCCGCAAGCACGTCGTCCAAAATGATCGTGTCGAACTCCCCGTCTGCAAAGGGAAGTCGGTACATGTCGCCATGCCGAAGGCTGCAATTCGGCAGCCCCGCGAGCATCAGGTCCGTGCGCGCAGCCAGCCGCGCCTGGCGGTCGGTGTCGACGCCCACCGCGCGATTGGCGCGACTCGCGAGCAGCTTCAGCAAGCGCCCCTTGCCGCAGCCGATATCGAGCAGATCGCCAATGGGCGCGGTAACGGTCAGCTCCAGCAACAGCCGATGCACCGCCCGGCTGACGCTCGCAGCGCCCACTTCAACCACCAGTTCCCCGGGCTCACGCTGCGCCCGCACGGCGGCCAGTCGCTCCGCGTCCTCGAGCATCACCGGCTCGGCTTCCGGCAACATGTCCAGCAGGCGCCGCGCCGCATCCCCTTCCACTGCCGGCACCCTGTAGTACACCCTCTTCCCGTCCCGGAAGCGCTCCAGCAACCTGGCCTCAACCAGCTTCTTGAGGTGCTGCGAAACCCGCGGCTGGCTCTGCCCGACCGCCTGTGTCAGTTCCGACACGCTGCACTCCCCGCGCCGGCAAAGCGCCACCAGCCGCAACCGCACGGGGTCGGCCAGGGTCTTGAACTGCAGCAGAAGGCGCTCGGTCGCGGGTTCCATTAACGTATAAAGATATCTTTATTCATTTGCGCGACAGTATATCACGCGGTTTGTGGCGTAAGGAAGCAGGCAGCCCCAAGAATGGACCACATCCCGAGACCGCAGGGGGCACCGGCTGTGGCACCCCACTGGCGGCAGCAGGCCGACACCCGGGAGCAGCCCTAGTGCAATGTGTCGGAGGCCGGTGCCGGAGGCTCGGTAAAAAGCTGGGAGATGTCGATCGAGTCGAATGTGCGTGTACGGCCGCAGTATTCGCAGGTGACTTCGATCTTGCCCTGCTCGGCCAGGAGGTCGCGCGTGTCCTGCTCGCCCAGAAGTTTGAGCACGTCCTCGGAACGGCGCCTCGAGCAGCGGCAGCGGAACTGCGCTTCACGCGGACGAAACACGCGCAGGTCGTCTTCGGCAAACAGGCGACCGAGAAGTGAAGGAGCCAGGCCGTTAGCGACGTCGTCCAGGCGCAGCGTGTTCGCGAGGAGTCCCAGGCGGCGCCAGTCGTCCGCGACGGGACTTCGTTCTCCCGGCATCTGCTGGAGGAGGATGCCGCCGCAGCAGTTTCGGTCGCTGACGAGCTGGAGGTGTGTCGGGATCTGCGCGGAGCGCTCGTAGTAGTCCTCGATGCTGTCGGCGAGCGAGTTACCGCTGACCTCGACGATGCCCTGGTACGGACGCTCCATCGCGCCGGCGTCGACGGTGATGGCGCATCGCGCCTTCCGGACCAGTTCGCTGAAGGCGATGTCGTCGTCGAGTTCGCCCGCGCTGGCCATGCCGCGCAGTTCGAGGTTACTGGTGCATTGCATGACCAGCATGGCGAGCGGACCATTGCCGGTGATCTGCAAGGTAATGGAGCCGTCGAACTTCAGGCTCTGCGCGATGAGGGCACTGGCTGCGGCGGAGTGGCCGAGCGTCTCGAGCACCGGCTGGTCGTAATTGTGGCCGAGCAGCATACGGTGCCATGACTGCTGCAGCTGGATGATGGCACCGCGAATGGGAAGTGTTTCGAACACGAACGGCATGACGACGTCGTTGTGCAAGGGCGCGAGCGTATTCATGAAGAGTCCGGGCTAAGAGTTCAGTCGCTGCTTCAGGATCCTGTTGACCTCCGCGGGGTTTGCCTTGCCCTTGGTTTCTTTCATGACCTGTCCGACAAAAAAACCAAGCAATTTATCCTTGCCGGAGCGGTATTCCGCTGCCTGGCCGGGGTTCGCCTCGATCACCTTGTCGACCACGGCTTCGATGGTGGAGGCGTCCGTGATTTGCCGCAGGCCGCGTGAATCGATGATTTCGGACGCCGTGCCCTCGCCTGCCCACATCGCGTCGAAGACATCCTTGGCGATTTTGCCCGAGATCGTGCTATCTGCAATGCGCGCGAGCAGCTCCGCCAGCCCCTCCGGAGAGATGCGGCTGTCGTCAATCTCGAGTCCATCCCGGTTCAGGGCCGCAGAGAGGTCGCCCAAAATCCAGTTGGCGGCCAGCTTGGGGTCCGAATGCGCGGCCGCCGTTTCGAAGTAGTCGGCAAGTGCGCGGCTCACGGTCAGTATTTCCGCATCGCCCGGCCTCAAGTCGTATTGCTCGACGAATCGCTGCCGCTTCGCGTCCGGCAATTCCGGCAGCGTCTCTCGAACAGACTCGACGAACGCTTCCTCGATGACGACCGGCAGCAAGTCGGGGTCCGGGAAGTAGCGATAGTCGTTGGCTTCTTCCTTGCTTCGCATCGGTCGCGTCTCGTCCAGGTCGGAGTCATAAAGACGCGTCTCCTGCACGACTGCGCCACCGTCTTCCAGCACCTCTTGCTGCCGTTCGATTTCGAAGTTGATGGCTTTCTCGACAAAGCGAAACGAGTTCAGGTTCTTCAATTCGGTGCGGGTACCGAGCCTCTCGTTGCCACGGCGGCGAATCGAAACGTTGGCGTCGCAGCGGAAAGAGCCTTCCTGCATGTTGCCATCCGAGATCTCGAGGTAGCGCACGAGCGTGTGCACCTTGCGCATGTAGGCAACAGCTTCCTTCGCCGAGCGGAGGTCGGGATCGGAAACTATTTCGAGCAGCGGCGTGCCGGCCCGGTTCAGGTCGATCCTCGTGTATTCGTCCAGGCTCGAGTGCAGCGATTTGCCGGCATCTTCCTCCAGGTGAGCGCGGGTGATGCCGATGCGCTTCTCCCTGCCCTCCTCGTCGAGGATGGTGAGTTCGCCTCGCGCCACGATGGGAAGTTCGTACTGGCTGATCTGGTAGCCTTTCGGCAGGTCGGGATAGAAGTAGTTCTTGCGCGCGAACACCGAGCGCGGCGCAATCGTCGCGTTCACCGCGAGGCCGAACTTGCAGGCCATGCGCACGACTTCCTCGTTCAGCACCGGCAGTACACCGGGGTAGCCCAGGTCGATCAGCGACGCCTGGGTGTTCGGCTCGGCGCCGTAGGTCGTCGGGGCGCCCGAGAATATCTTGCTTGCCGTCGCGATCTGCATGTGAATCTCGAGACCGATAACGGCTTCCCATTCGGACGCGGCATTTCGGGTTGCAGCCGCGCTCATTCGAACCCCCCCGGGCAGGCCTTGTGCCAGTCCGTCAGTAACTGGTACTGGTGCGCAACGTTCAGGAGCTTCTCTTCGGCGAAGTGCGGACCCACGAGCTGCAAGCCGACGGGAAGCTTTTCCGCGAACCCGCACGGCAGCGATATGCCGGGATTGCCGGCGAGATTTGCGCCTATCGTATAGATGTCGTTCAGGTACATCGTGATCGGGTCGTCGGTCTTTTCCCCGAGTGCGAACGCAGGCGTCGGCGCCGTGGGGCCGGCGATCACGTCGACTTGACCGAACGCATTCCTGAAGTCCTCGCCTATCAACTGCCGCACTTTCTGCGCCTTCAGGTAATACGCGTCGTAGTACCCTGCGGAGAGCACGTAAGTGCCGGTCATGATTCGGCGCTTGACCTCCGCGCCGAAGCCTTCGCCGCGACTGCGGCAATAGAGGTCGAGCAGGTCTTCGGGATCGGCCGCCCTGTGACCAAAGCGAACGCCGTCGAAACGTGACATGTTGGAAGAGCATTCGGCCGGCGCCACGACATAATAAGTCGGCACGGAAAGTTCGAGATTGGGCAGGTCTACCTCGACCAGGGTTGCGCCTTCGGCACGCAGGACTTCCAGGGACTCCCTTATCCGGGCCGCGCACTGCGGATCGAGACCCTCGTCGAAGTGCTGGCGTACGATGCCGATCTTCAGTCCCTCGAGCGGAGTTCCCAGTGCCGCGAGATAATCCGGAACCGGCTGGTCGACAGAAGTCGAGTCGCGTTCGTCGAAGCCCGCCATGACGCCGAGCAACAGCGCAGCATCTTCCGCGCTGCGCGTGATGACGCCAGCCTGGTCGAGGCTCGACGCAAACGCGACCATGCCGTAGCGCGATACTCTCCCGTAAGTGGGCTTGATGCCGACGGTGCCGGTCAAAGCGGCTGGCTGGCGAATGGAGCCGCCGGTATCGGTGCCGGTACCTGCCGGTACCAGTCTCGCGGCGACCGCGGCGGCCGAACCTCCGGACGAACCACCCGGCGAGCGATCGCGATTCCAGGGATTCGCAACGGGCCCGAACCAGCTCGTCTCGTTGGACGAGCCCATGGCAAACTCGTCCATGTTGGTTTTGCCGAGCGTCACTGCGCCGGCGGACTTGAGCCGCGCCACGACGGTCGCATCGTACGGCGACACGAAGTCCGACAGCATACGGGAGCCGCAGGTAGTGAGTACTCCGCTGGTGCAGAACAGGTCCTTGTGGACGATCGGCAGACCGTTCAGGACCGGGGCGTTGCCCGCAGCGCGAGCCTTGTCGGCGGCCTCGGCCGAGGCGAGCGCCTGTTCGCCGGTAACCGTGATGAAGGCGTTCAAGCCGGGGTTATGTGCCTCGATGCGCCGGAGCAGTGTTTCCGTCAGCTCCAGTGCCGAGAATTCGCCCTCTTTGATGCCTCGTGCAAGTTCGGTGAGCGTCAGAACATGCAAGGACCTGGAGTCCACACTCATTATTCAGAGAACTTTCGGTACCAGGTAGAAACCGTCTCTGACCAGGGGAGCGTTTGCCTGGATAGCCTCCCGGTCGATCGTTTCACTGACGACATCCGGCCGCAAACGCTGCGACTGATCCAGCGGATGAGCCATCGGTACCACACCGTCTGTCGGGGCGGCCTGAAGCTGGTCGACGAAGTCTACGATTCGGGAAAGCTTATCGACAACATCATCGAGTTCGCTCTCCTCGAGCTTGAGTCGAGCGAGCAACGCGATGTGATGAACCTGGTCTTTGGTCAGCGACACGAATGAGTCCCGACGAGTCTGACGAAAGAGCCCGAGCGATGTCAGACCCGGCAAAATTGAGCAATGATACACGCCGTCTTGCTCAATGTCCTGCGCATTGTTAGATTACAAAGTTAAATTGCCTCGCGGGACGATAGCCCCACATGCTAAAGAACATTCTAGGGTACTTCTCGAACGACTTATCAATCGATCTGGGGACCGCCAACACACTAATCTACTCCCGCGGACATGGCATAGTACTCGACGAACCTTCGGTAGTTGCGATACGCGAAGATAGCGGACGCGGCGGCAGAGTGGTCGAAGCCGTCGGCGCCGAAGCGAAGAACATGCTCGGCAGGACACCGGGCAACATCACCGCTATCCGGCCCCTGAAAGACGGCGTCATCGCCGACTTCACCGTCACCGAAAAGATGCTGCAGCACTTCATTCGCAAGGCTCACGGCAAGCGCTTCTTTCGGCCCAGCCCGCGGGTGCTCGTGTGCGTCCCGTACGGCTCGACCCAGGTGGAGAGGCGGGCCATCCGGGAGTCGGCGGAGGGTGCCGGCGCCCGCAAGGTCCTGCTCATTCCGGAACCGATGGCCGCCGCCATTGGCGCGGGGATGCCCGTTCACGAAGCCCGTGGCTCGATGGTGCTGGACATCGGCGGCGGTACCTCCGAAGTCGCGGTCATCTCGCTGAACGGGATCGTCTACGCCGCGTCAGTAAGAATTGGCGGCGACCGTTTCGACGAAGCAATAACGAACTACGTCCGCCGCAACTATGGCATTCTTATCGGCGAGGCAACTGCCGAACGCATCAAGCACGAGATCGGGTCCGCATTCCCCGGACAGGAAGTAAGAGAGATCTCCGTGAAGGGACGCAACCTGTCTGAAGGCGTGCCCCGAAGTTTTACGCTGAACAGCAACGAGATACTGGAAGCATTGCAGGAGCCGTTGCAGGGAATCGTCGGCGCGGTCAAGGAAGCTCTCGAGCAAACGCCGCCGGAACTCGGAGCCGACGTCGCCGAACGCGGTATCGTGCTGACCGGCGGCGGTGCCATGCTCCGGGATATCGACAAATTGCTGATGGAAGAAACAGGGCTCCCGGTGATCATCGCCGACGACCCGCTGACGTGCGTGGCGCGAGGCGGCGGCCGGGTAATCGAACTGATCGACGAACATGGTCCCTCCGTATTCGGCCTCGAGTGACGAGCAGGAGTGAATTCGGGCTTTTCCTGAAGCTGCCGCGCCTGGTGTTGTCGCCGCGGCAACGGCAGCGCGTAACTCAACTGAACTGATGGTCGCAAGTACCGCTGATAGCGAGCACCGGTCGACGAAATCACCCGCGCTTGGCCTGCGCCTGTTGCTGCTCGCAGCACTCAGCGTCGTCCTGCTGGTCGTCGATCATCGCGAAAACCACCTCGACGCCGTGCGTAAAGCCGTAGGCACCGCGGTGTACCCACTGAGAATCCTGGTGGACGCTCCGGTGTCCACGTGGCAGTGGATCAGGGACAACACGACTTCGAGAAATGAGCTGTTGCTGGAAATAAGCCGGCTGAATGCGGAGCGGCTTCTGACGCACGCGCGTTTGCAGCGCTTTACGGCGCTCGAGTCGGAGAACGCTCGACTGCGCGCAATGCTCGATGCCACCAGCAAGGTTCGCGACCAGGTGCAGGTCGCGGAAATCATGTCGGTAAGCTCAAACCCCTTTCGCCACATCCTCGTCATCAACAAGGGTACCCGCGATGGTGTCTTTAACGGGGAGGCAATGATCGATGCCGACGGCGTCGTTGGGCAGGTGATTGAAGCAGGACTGCTGTCATCCAGCGGCGTGCTGATCAGCGACCCTGATCATGCGCTGCCGGTCGAGGTCAATCGCAATGGGCTCCGGACCATCGCCGTCGGCACCGGTGATTTCGACCGGCTGGAATTACCGTTCCTGCCAAACAACGCGGACATCGAGGACGGCGACCTGCTCGTGACCTCGGGCCTCGGCGGCGCTTTTCCACCCGGCTATCCCGTGGCGCTCGTCGACTCGGTAACGCGCATCCCGCAGGGTCCGTTTGCCGAAGTGACCGCCCGGCCCGCGGCGCGCCTGAACCAGGTGCGGGAGATCATGCTCATTTCGGCCGCCGGGTCGACCGGGGAGGAGGAGAGGCCTGCGGAGGAGCCGGGAGAAGCCGAAAGCGGACAGGCGGAAACAGCCCTCCCGACGGCGCAGCAGGGCCCGGAAGATGAATAGGGCGAGCGCGTCACGCCGGCTGCCGGTGCTGGTTTGTATCATCATGGCGCTAATGCTCGCGATCGTGCCGATGCCCGACTGGGCGAGTCCGTACCGGCCCGACTGGGTGGCGCTGACACTTATATATTGGTCCATCTGCATGCCGAGGACTTACAGTGTCGGCACCGCCTGGATCGCCGGCATCGTGCTGGACGTCGCGCAGGGCACGCTGCTGGGACAACACGCCCTGGCGCTGGTATTCATTACGTACCTGACGGCGAAGTTTCATTTGCAACTGCGAGTCTTCCCGATGTCACAGATGACCGCGACCGTGTTTGCCCTGCTGGTGATCTACCAGTTCATCCTGTTCTGGATCAATGGAATCGCCGGCACGTACGCAGAGCCATCGGCATATTGGGGACCGCTGGTCAGCGGAACGCTGCTGTGGCCGGTCATCCAGCACATCTTCTCCGGCATTCGCTACCGCATCGCCCATAGTTCCTGACCTGCCATGCGCCTGACCGCCCCAATCAAGGATCACCACCGCGAAACCAGGCTGTTTATCGCGCGCGCCGTGTTAGCGTCGGTGTTCTGTGTCGGGCTCCTTGGCGTCGTGGTCGCACGGCTTGTCCAGTTACAGGTTTTCGACTACCAGCACTTCACTGAAAAATCCCTCGGCAATCGCGTGCGCATTGAGGCACTGCCGCCGAACCGCGGGCTCGTATACGACCGCAAGGGACGGGTGCTGGCTGAGAACCTACCGGCATACCAGCTCGAGCTCATCCCCGAGCAGGTGCCGGACATAGAAGACACGCTGTCGCGCCTGGCCGCGATGAAACTGATCAACCGGGAAGAAATCGCGCACTACGCTGAGCTCACCCGCCGCGGACCGCGGTTCAAGCCGGTCACGTTGCGCTTTCGCATGACCGACGACGAGATATCCCGCTTTGCTATCCAGCGGCCGAGGTTTCCCGGCGTGGATTTCCAGCCACGCCTCGTGCGCCACTATCCTCATGGAGAACTCGCGGCGCATGTCATCGGCTATGTCGGCGCACTGAGCGCGGTCGACCTCGAGCGTCTCGATCCTGCCGCTTACGCGGGCACGGCGCATACCGGCAAGACCGGCGTCGAACTCTTCAATGAAGGCAAACTGCACGGGGAGACCGGTTACCGGCAGATCGTCACCAACGCCCGCGGACGCCAGGTGGCGGCAGATTCCCGCGGGCTTACCCATACGTTGCTGGAAAGCGAATCACCGGAGCCGGGCGACAACCTCTACCTGAGCCTGGACCTCGACTTGCAGCGAGTCGCCACGAAAGCTCTCGATGGGCAGCGTGGATCGGTCGTCGCGATAGACCCGACAAACGGGGAGATCCTGGCGCTTGTCAGCGCGCCTTCGTTCGATCCGAATGCATTTGCCCTGGGAATGAGTACCAGCGAGTACAACGCGCTGCAGTTCGACCTGAACCAGCCGCTGTTCAATCGAGCGGTGCGCGGAAACTATCCCCCCGGATCCCTGATCAAACCGATGCTCGCACTTGCCGCGCTGGAACTCGGAGCTACCAACCTTACCCGGCGAACGTTTTGCCGCGGCTTCTACACGCTTCCCGGAAGCACTCACCGTTACCGAGACTGGCGGCCGCAAGGGCACGGGGAAATCGACCTGCACGATGCCATTACCCAATCCTGCGACGTGTACTTCTACGAGATCAGCCGCGAAATCGGCATCGAGGGCATGCACACCTACCTCACCCGGTTCGGGCTTGGCAGCGAAACCGGTGTGGACATCGTGGGAGAAAAAAAGGGGCTGGTGCCGTCACGAGAATGGAAGCGCCAGGCATTCAGCGATCGGCCGAACCAGGTCTGGTTTCCGGGCGAGACGGTCATTGCGTCCATCGGCCAGGGCTACATGCTGGCAACCCCGCTTCAACTCGCCCACGCGACGGCGACCCTCGCGATGCGCGGCAAACGTTACCGCCCGCACCTCGTCGCGGCCACGGAGAACCCTATTACCGGCGAACGCGACCTCACAGTGCCAGAGGAACTGCCGGGAGTCATGATCGAGAACGAGTTTTACTGGGATAGCGTCATCAGCGCGATGAACGCGGTGATGCAGAGCGAGACCGGCACCGCACGGGCGAGCGGCCTTGGCGCGCCCTACCCGATGGCTGGCAAGAGCGGAACGGCACAGGTCTTCTCGGTCGCGCAGGAAGACGAATACAACGAGAACGAGATCGCCGAACGCCTGCGAGACCATGCACTCTTCATTTCATTTGCCCCGCTCGACGATCCGCAGATCGCAGTCGCAGTCGTAGTGGAAAACGGGAGCAGCGGCAGCCGGGTCGCCGCTCCTATCGCGCGAAGCGTTATGGATGAATACCTGGGGTTTGGCGACGATGCAATTTAGCGGAACCGAAGAACTTTTCGAACGCCGCTCTTTGCCGCTCGGCAACATGACGCGTTTCCTGCGCCAGTTGCATATTGACGGACCGCTGCTCGGCGGCTTATTGCTGATCTGTTGCCTCGGCCTGGTCGTACTCTACAGCGCTGTCGGCGAAAACATGGAGCTGTGGCTGCAGCAATGCGTGCGGCTGGGTGTCGGGCTGGTGGTACTGTTCATCGTGGCGCAGGTGCCGCCAGGCGTGATGCGGCGCTGGACCCCCTGGGGCTATACGCTGGGCCTTGCCCTTCTCGCGCTCGTCCTGGTGCGCGGAGACGTCGGCCAGGGGGCACAGCGCTGGCTGGACCTCGGCATTCGCTTCCAGCCTTCGGAAATCATGAAGCTCGCCGTTCCGATGGTCGCTGCCTGGTACCTCCACGACCGACGGTTGCCGCCGCGCGCCGGCCACCTCCTGCTCATTGCGCTTTTCATCGTGGTACCGACGGTGATGATTGCCGTCCAGCCCGACCTCGGGACGTCGATCCTCATCGCCATGGCCGGGATGCTGGTCGTCGTGCTCGCGGGCCTGCAGTTCCGGGTAATGATCATCCTCGGGCTCCTGTCGGTGCCTGGCGCGTGGCTTCTGTGGCGTTTCATGCACGAGTATCAGCAAAACCGTGTGCTAATGCTGCTGAATCCGGAGAGCGACCCCCTCGGAGCGGGCTACAACATCATCCAGTCGAAGATCGCGATCGGCTCGGGAGGCCTGTTCGGCAAGGGATGGGCGAATGGCAGCCAGGCCCAACTTGAATTTCTTCCGGAGCGGGATACGGACTTCATCTTCGCCGTCATGGGAGAGGAACTTGGGCTTTTCGGCGCACTGAGCCTGCTCGGACTCTACATGTTCGTCGTCGCTCGCGGCCTGTTCATCGCGATCCAGGCGCGCGAAACCTTCGCGCGCTTGCTTGCAGGCAGCATAAGCCTCACGTTTTTCGTCTATGTTTTCGTGAATACCGCGATGGTGACCGGTCTCGTGCCGGTAGTGGGTATACCATTGCCGCTGGTGAGTTTCGGCGGAACGTCCATGGTGACCCTCATGGCGGGATTCGGTATTCTCATGTCCATTCACACGCACCGCAAACTGGTGCCGCAATAACAACGAACCAGGAACCGTCCGGAGACAATGCTTACAAAACTGAAATCTGTCGTCTTCCTGTCCGCCGTGTGCTTGTCGGCCCAGCCCGCTCTTGCAATCGATGTCGAACGGAGCGACGTCCGGCAATTCATCGATGCGATGGTTGATAAACACGGGTACGACCGTGACGTTCTCATATCTGCACTGCAGGATGCCGAAAGCCAGGACGGGATCATTACAGCGATCAGTCGTCCCGCGGAGAAGACGCTCACCTGGCATGAGTACCGGAACATCTTTCTGACCGAGGAGCGGATAAGCGCCGGTGCCGATTTCTGGCGGGAGCACAAGGACGACCTGCGCCGGATCAGCGAAGAAACCGGCGTATCCTGTGAGATCCTCGTGGGGATCATCGGTGTCGAAACCTACTTCGGCAGGATCACCGGGAAATACCGCGTGCTCGATGCGCTCGCGACTCTGGCTTTCGACTATCCGCCGCGCTCCAAATTCTTCACACGGGAACTCGAGGAATTCCTGCTGCTCGTACGCGAGGAAGGTATGGACGCGGCCGATGCGACCGGTTCGTATGCCGGCGCCATGGGCGCGCCACAGTTCATGCCGAGCAGCTTCCGCGCGTATGCGGTCGATTCGAACGACGACGGCAAACGGGATATCTGGAGTGACTGGCAGGATGTCATTGGCAGCGTCGCGAATTACTTTGTCGCTCACGGCTGGAACAAGGACACCTCGGTAGTCGCACAGGCAGTTCTCGGCGACTCCTGGGAAGGCGAAGTTCCGGAAAACACGCTGACGCCAAGCGAAACCGTCGACTCATTGAGCCAGAAGGGCGTAATGTTTTCCGCGTCGCTGCCGGGAGATCACAAGAGCCAGCTGCTGACGCTCGAGGGCAAGGATGGCAACGAGCACTGGGTTGGTTTTCACAACTTCTTCGTTATCACACGCTACAACCGCAGCGTGATGTACGCGCTCGCGGTACACCAGCTTGGACAGGAGATCGCATCGAAGGTGGAAAGCAGTGCTTCGTGAACGCGCTCTTACAGCCATCATGCTGGGGACGCTTGCCATACTTTCAGGCTGTGCAAGCCGGCCGGCCGCTGACGGTCCAGCCGCAAAGGTGCCAACATCGCTGCCGACCGATGCCATCCCGCGCCAGGAGCCCAGAAGCCGCTACGGGAACGGCCCGTATTACCAGGTGCTGGGACAGCGCTACGAAGTCATGGAGAGCGGCACCGGCTACCATGAACGCGGCGTCGCGTCCTGGTACGGCAAAAAGTTTCACGGCAAGCCTACGTCCAGTCGCGAGACCTACGACATGTATGCGATGACCGCGGCCCACAAGACGTTGCCGCTGCCAAGCTACGTCCGGGTTACCAACCTCCGCAACAACAAAAGCGTCATCGTCCGCGTGAATGATCGCGGCCCGTTCGTTTCAAATCGCATCATCGACCTGTCCTATGCCGCGGCGGAACGCCTCGACATGATTCGCGACGGCACCAGCCTGGTCGAAGTCACGGCGATCGGCTACGACGAACTGGACAGCGATGAGCCGGCGCGGACGGTCCGCCTCGAAAGCCCCTCAGAGATCCTGTCGCCCGAGGCCAGCATCTACGTTCAGGTCGGTGCCTTCGGCGACGCCGAGAACGCGCGACGCCGGCACTCGATGTTGCGAGACGGCGGCATCGGCCCTGCCTTCGTCCATGAGGACGCTGCGGGGACGCGTGCGCTGTACCGGGTTCGCATCGGACCCATCGCAAATGTCACCGAGTACGACTCGATCGTGGAACAGCTTCAGCGCCTGGGCATCAGCGAGACCCACCTGGTCACAGAGTAACCCGCTGACTGAAGCGACCCGCTATCTCCCGACGGAACGCCAACATGCCCTACTTTTTGCGCTGCTCTCCCCAACGCATGCAATCCGCTACCCGACTTTTACAGATCGTTCTCCTGCTGGCGCTGACTGCGTCACCCTCTCTCACTTCGGCAAGCTTTTCGGTGCCGGCACCTCCGGTCATCGGCGCGAAAAGCTACATGCTCGTCGACGGCAACTCCGGTTATGAACTGGCATCGCTCGAACCCGACGTACAACTGGCGCCGGCGAGCCTCACCAAGATCATGAGCGCCTACGCCATTTTCAAGGCGCTGGACGAGGGACAGATAACGCTGGATGACAAAGTAACGGTGAGCGAGAAAGCGTGGCGCACACCTGGTTCGAGAATGTTCATCGAAGTCGGAAAGCGGGTCGCGGTGAAGGACCTTATCATGGGGATGATCGTCCAGTCCGGCAACGACGCGAGCGTGGCGCTGGCAGAGCATGTCGCTGGCACGGAGTCGGTGTTCGCCGAAGTGATGAACCGTTACGCAGTCGAACTAGGGATGAACGACAGCCACTTCATGAACGCGACCGGGCTGCCCCACGAGGACCACTACTCCACCGCGCGCGACATGGCGACGGTCGCGCGTGCGATGATCGACGAGTTTCCGGAGTACTACGGCTGGTACTCGCTCCCGGAATTCACCTACAACGACATCACCCAGGCCAACCGCAACAGGCTCCTGCGGCGGGACTCGAGCGT
Organism: Woeseiaceae bacterium; assembly: GCA_035304285.1. Classification (GTDB taxonomy): domain Bacteria; phylum Pseudomonadota; class Gammaproteobacteria; order Steroidobacterales; family Woeseiaceae; genus IDS-8. Next base: position 18,663 of record DATGQI010000020.1, on the reverse strand, counting down.
GGACGGCATGAAGACCGGCCACACCGTCGACGCAGGCTATTGCCTCATCGCCTCTGCAGAACGCGACGGCATGCGCATCATCTCCGTCGTGCTCGGCACCGCCAGCCCCAAGACGCGCAACGACGGCAGCCAGGCGCTCCTGAACTACGGCTTCCGCTTTTACGAGACCCGGCTGCTGTACCGGGCAGGCGAAACGGTCACGGAAGCCAAGATCTGGAAATCTGCCAGGGAAAGAACCGCGCTCGGCCTGCCCGAAGACCTCTACATCACGGTGCCGCGGGGAACCTACGACGAAGTCGAATCCGTGCTCAGCATGCCCTCCGTTCTCGTAGCCCCGGTTGCCCAGGGCCAGCCTCTCGCGGAACTCGAGGTCAGCCTCAACGGCTCCAACCTCGTCACCGCACCGCTCCGCGCCCTCCAGGAGAATCCTCCGGGCTCGATGTGGCAGCGTGGCCGCGATGCGGTCATGTTGTTGCTGGAATGAGGCCCGATTAAGGGGATAATAGCTTGAGCCGGTGCCTGCCTCCCGATGTTGTTCTTCGACCGGCATCATTCATGAACCTTTTGAGGCGATGCCGGCGGAGCGTCCCCACCCCGTGCAAGACTCCGCTGTGAGGTTCGCGCGTTCATGAATAATGCCTGCGCCATTGGTAGCTTTGATGTCAGACGATCTAATGGAGTTTCCCTGCGAGTTCCCCATCAAGATGATGGGGCGCGACCAGCCCGAGTTTCGTGAGGCGGCCATTGCCGTGGTGGAACGGCACGCAGGCCGTGTCGATGCGGATGCCGTTCGCACGGCCGCGAGCAGCAACGGAAATTTCCTGTCGATCACCGTGACCATCACTGCAACCAGTCGCGAGCAGCTGGACAGTATTTATCGCGACCTGACGGACGATGAGCTAATCCTGGTGGCGCTGTGACAGCAAGCGCATCTCCCCTGCCGCAGGCAAAAACGATCGAGGTGCGATCGCTGGGACGTCGGGAGTTCGAGCCTGTGTGGAGGGACATGCAGCGCTTTACGGATGAACGTAACCGGGACACCCGCGACGAAATCTGGTTTACCGAGCACCCGCCGGTGTTCACGCTCGGTCTCAACGCCAGCCGCGAGCATCTGCTTGCGCCGGGAGATATTCCGGTCGTGCAGATAGATCGCGGCGGACAGGTGACATACCACGGACCGGGGCAACTGATGGTTTACCCGTTGCTGGACCTGAAGCGGGCGGGACTCAACATTCGCGATCTCGTGTCCGCGCTGGAGCGTTCAGCGGTCGGCCTCGCGCGGGAGTTCGGCATCGAGGCTTCCGCGCGACGCGACGCGCCGGGCGTATACGTGGAAGGCAAAAAGCTCGCGAGCATCGGCCTGCGCGTGCGGCGAGGCGCCAGCTACCACGGCATGGCGCTCAACGTGCGGGCAGACCTCGAACCTTTCACCCGCATCAATCCCTGCGGCTATCAGGGACTACAGATGACCGATCTTGCGCGTCTTGGAGTGACGGAAAGCATGCAGGCGGTCGGTGCGAGGCTGGAAAAGCACCTGCTGCGGAACTTCAGGCCGCTGTAGGAGCCAAGGCCAGGGGAAGCGAACCCGGCTGCGGCATGGCCTGCGGGCGAGATCGGAATAGCGTTAGCGCACGCGCCCGCTTAGGCGGACTCCTATAGCGCTCCTTCGGGCTTGTGCAGAGTTTCATTAAGCCGCTCCAGCCGCTCGATGGTGCCGACGTCTTCCCACACGCCCTCATGTAGCTCTCCAGAGAGTTGGCCGCGTTCTGCGGCGGCGAACAGCAATGGCGCGAGCGGGAAGCGCCGCACCTCCTCATTCTCAAACAGTTCAGGCCGGTAGATAGCCATGCCGCTGAAAGTGAAGGCGCGTTGTTCGGACCTTCGCACCTCGCCATCGACCAGGTCGAAGTCGCCACGTGGCCGGTGGGGAGGTACCGGCACAAGCACGAGGTGACCCGATCTACCGGGTGCGAGTTGGGCGGGTGGCAACGAGATATCGGTGAAGACGTCGGAGTTCAGGACCCAGAACGGGTCTTCTCCGAGCAACGGAAGCGCCCGGCGTATACCGCCGCCGGTTTCGAGGACATCGTCGTACTCCGGGCTGTACACGACCTGCAGGCCGAAGCGGTTCCCGTCACCGATCCGTTCGACGATCGCATTGCCCATCCAGCCAAGGTTGATCACCACGGTCTCGACGCCGGCTCTGGACAGGCGCGCAAGCTGCCGCTCGAGCAGGCTCACACCGCCGACCTCGACGAGCGCCTTCGGCACTTTGTCGGTCAGCGGTCGCAGGCGCTCGCCGCGTCCCGCGGCCAGGATCATTGCCGTCGTCAATCCTGGGCCCTGCCGGTCGGCAGCGCAGGGAGACAGCGCTCGCTGATGAGCTGCCCCAGGAACCCGAGCTCCGGGTGGCGCGGCGCAATCTCGACGATGTAGCCGAGCGTCCGTGGAACATCTTCGAGGTACACAGGCTTGCCATCCCTGTAATTGAGCCTTGCGAAAATCCCGGCTGCCTTCAGCTGGCGCTGGACACCCATGAGTTCGAAGCTTCTCATGAACTGTTCCTGGCTTGTCGGCGCGAGACCGCGATCCGCGAGCGCCGCGTAGAAATCCACCGCCTGGCTGTTCACCTGTTCTGCGGGCCAGCGTATGTAGCAGTCTTTCAGCAACGACACCAGGTCATACGTAAATGGTCCTTCCACGGCATCCTGGAAGTCCAGGATGCCGGGATTGTTCTCGTCCGTGACCATCAGGTTCCGGGAATGGAAGTCACGATGAACAAACACCTTCGGCTGGCTCAGCGCGCTTTGCGCCAGGAAGTCGACTGTCGACTGCCAATGAAGCTCCTCGCGCGCCGACAAGTCGAGGTCAAGGTGCCGCAGGCACAGCCAGTCGCGAAACAAAGACATTTCAAACCGGAGGAGCTTGTCGTCATACGGCGGCAGGTCGCCCTGGAAGCGGCCTCCCTGCTCCTGCAGCCTGAGGATGACCGACAGGGCATCGCCATACAGCTCGCCCACGCGCTCCGGCCGTTCCTTCAGTTCCTGCAGGTACTGGCGGGAACCCAGGTCCGTCAAAAGGAGGAAGCCCTGTTCGGGCGCTGACCGGATGATCCTCGGACTGTTGAGGTTCATCTGCTCGAGATAGCCGGCGACCCGAATGAACGGCCGGCAGTCTTCACGCTCCGGCGGCGCGTCCATCGCGATCAGGCTTTCGGTTCGAGTCCGTACCCGGAAGTAACGTCGGAAGCTCGCGTCGATGGAAGCCGGGGCCAGTGTTGCGAGTTCGAGGTCATCGAACCGTGCGAGCCATTCTCGTAACTCGTCGAGGCGACGGTCCTCCTGCTTCGATATTTTATCTATCTCCCGCTCCCAGGTTGTAGGAGTTCGCGCGAAGGTAGCAAATCGCAATACCTGATAACATCTTTTCCTGCGTTCCGCAGGTCACTGCCGTTTACGATACTCCAGCCGCAATTTTGTCCAGACACTCCCTCTCATTCGCCGGCTTCGCACTTCTGCTGGCGCTGTCGCCTGCCCGCGGACAGCAGTCACTGATCTGCGAGGCGCCGTCGACCCGGCAGCTTGCAGAGGAAGCGGCTGCAGCCGGTCTCGGCGCCGACTCCGATACCTTCGAGTTCCAGGCCGGCAATTTCGAAGCCGGCTTCGGCGACGACCCTGCGATGAGAATGACCGGCGGGGTACTGGTGCGCCGCGGCAACCGGCTGGCCGGTGCCGAAAGCGCGATCTACGACCCCGGAAACAGGTCCCTCCTGCTCGATGGCGGCGTTCGCTACGAGGATCCCGGGTCCCAGGTCTCCAGCGACTCCGCGGAGCTTTCGTATGAGCTGGGTCGCATCCGCTTCGAGGGCGCGGAGTTCCAGCTCGGACAGAACAATTCGCGCGGTGCCGCGGACGTGCTGCAGATCAGCGATGACGGCACCGTAAACCTGGACGGCGTGCGTTACACGACCTGCCCTCCGGAATCTGAAGACTGGTTGCTGCAGGCCGGTGACATCGACCTCGACACGCGCGAGGGAACGGGCACCGCCAGGGACGTCAAGCTGCGATTCAAGGGAGTGCCGATCCTGTATTCGCCGTGGTTGTCTTTCCCGATCACCGATGCCCGAAAGTCCGGCGTACTGACGCCCGAACTCGGCAGCGCAGGGAGAAGCGGCAACGAACTGCGCATACCCTGGTACTGGAACATTGCAGACAACTACGATGCGACGATCACTCCGCGGCTTCTCTCCGACCGCGGCCTGCAGGTAGGTTCGGAGTTCCGCTACCTGACGCAGCGCATGGACGGTATCGCCCAGTTCGAGTACCTGGCGAACGATAACCTCGCCAACCGCAACCGGCATTTGGTCAACTTCAACCACCGCACGCTGTTCGGAAATGGCTGGCGCAACCTGATCGACTTCCGGGAAGCATCCGACAGCAACTATTTCGAGGACCTGGGGGGAAGCCTGAGTACCTCGAGCATCACGCACCTCAATCGCAGCGTGTTGTTCGATTTTTATGGTGACCACTGGTCGCTGTTCGGCCGCCTGCAGGACTACCAGACGATCGACAGCGCGATCGTACCCGAGGATGAGCCTTATCGCCGTCTGCCGCAGCTCGGTGCCAGCGGCTACTGGCCGGACCGCGCGCTCGGCATGCGATACAGCTTCGATGGCGAGTTGGTGTATTTCGACAGGGATGTCGGGGTTACCGGCTGGCGAGTGGACCTGGCGCCGCAGGTCGAATGGCCGCTCGAGAGATCCGGCTGGTTCATCACTCCCGGCGCATTGCTCGAGCATACCCGCTACGTTCTCGACGATACCGAACCGGGCCAGCCGGACGATCCCAGCCGTACCCTCCCCGTGGCGAGTCTCGATGCCGGCATGATTCTCGAACGCAGCATGAACTCCTCGGGCGACCTGATACAGACGCTGGAGCCGCGCGTTCTTTACGTGCACGTGCCACATCGCGACCAGTCAGGCTTGCCGGTGTTCGACACGATCATTCCGGACCTGAACCTGGTACAGCTTTTCCGGAAGAACCGGTTCCTGGGCGTCGACAGGATTGCGGATACCGACCAGGTCAGCGTCGGCATAACCTCGCGTATCCTGGAGCAGGACAGCGGCAAGGAGATCATTCGCGCGACGGTCGGCCAGGCCCTTTACCTGAGCGACCAGGAAGTCTCGCTGCCGGGGCAACAGAGCTTCAACAGCGAATCCTCAGATTACATTGCCGAGGTTCGCTTCCCGCTATACCAGCATTTCAATTTCGATCTCGGCCACCAATGGGGTACCGGCGACAACGCGACAACGCAGTCGCAGGCGCGCCTGCAGTACCGGCCCGCATCGGACAAGATCCTGAACCTCTCGTATCGCTTCCGCCGCGATTCCCTCGAGCAGGGAGACGTGTCCTGGTCCTGGCCGCTGTCGCAACAATGGAACTTCGTCGGCCGCTACAATTTTTCCTTTCGCGACAACGAGGTCCTGGAGCAGTTCTTCGGCCTCGAATACGAGAGCTGCTGCTGGGGCCTGAGGCTGGTCTCCCGCCGCCACATCTCCACCCGCGACGGAACTCGCGACTCTTCTTTCGGTCTGCAGCTAGTCCTGAAAGGTATGACCAGCGTCGGCACTGCGGCCGACAAGCTCCTGGAACATGGTATTCTTGGCTACACTCCCGATATCGAATAAGCGCCCTTTAAAGTGCGCACCAATCCGCGCATAGCGCTCTGGTTTTATGAACACACTCAAGCACTTGGTTACGTCATGCGTGCTCGTGGCGCTGTCTTCGACAGCGCTTGCTGCCGAACTCTCGGAGAGCGGGGAACTGCTGGACGGAGTGGTAGCGGTCGTCAACGAAGGGGTGGTCCTGAAAAGCGAACTGATGCAGCAGACTGCCATCATCGCCCAACGGGCGCGCGAGCAGGGGTTGCAGCTACCGCCGCCCAGCGTGCTCAGGGAACAGGTCCTGGAGCGCCTCATTCTGGAGCAGATCCAGCTGCAGAGAGCCGAACGGGTCGGCATCCAGATCTCCGACCAGATGCTCAACTCCGCCATTGCGCAGGTTGCCGAAGAGAACAACATTCCTTTCGAGCGGCTGCCGGAGCTGCTGTCCCAGGACGGCATCAACTATGGCGAATACCGCCGCGAGATGCGCAAGCAGTTGATCCTCGACCAGTTACGCCGCATCGACGTCACCGGCCGCATTTCCGTCGCTCCCCGAGAAGTGGAACAATGCATTGCCGACCTCGAGGATAACGTGGTCGTCAATTCCGAGTACAACCTCTCGCACATACTGATCTCCGTGCCCCAGTCGGCAACGAACGAGCAGTTCCAGCAAGCCGAGACCGAAGCGCGTTTCGTCTACCAGCAGCTCGAACAGGGAGAGGATTTCGGTGAACTGGCGGTCCGCTACTCCGACAGCGAAACGGGCCTGGAAGGCGGCGATCTCGGATGGCGCCAGGGTGACCAGCTGCCCACCCTCTTCTCGGATGTCGTAGGCGACATGGAAGCCGGAGATTACTCGGAGCCCATCCGCGCGATCAGCGGCTATCACATTGTCAAGGTCAACGAGATTCGCGGGGTCAACCAGCGAAGCGAAGTCGAGCAGATGAAGATCCGGCACATACTGGTCACGCCGAACGAGATCATCGACGACGAGACGGCGAAGCAGCGGCTCGAAGAAGCGCGCGAGCAAATCCAGGCAGGCGAGGAATTCGCTGAGCTGGCGAAACTGCTGTCCGACGATCCCGGCTCCGCCAACAGTGGCGGCGACATGGGCTGGCGCGGCCCCGGCACGTTCGTGCCGGAGTTCGAGGAGGTCGCGAACAATATCGAGCCAGGCGTCGTGTCGGAACCGTTCCAGACGCGCTTCGGCTGGCACATCCTGGAAGTTACCGACAAGCGCACCTACGACAATACGGAAGACCTGAAGGAGAGTAATTGCATCCAGCGGATTCGCAACAGCAAGCTTGCCGACGAATCCGAGCTGTGGGTCCGCAGGTTGCGGGATGAAGCGTACGTCGACGTTCGCACGTAGTGGCAGGAGCCGGCAGGTCCCCGGTATTGGAATTTCCCCCTGCCAACCGGCCGCTCGTGGTGACAGCCGGCGAACCGGCCGGCATCGGTCCTGAACTCTGCCTGGAACTGGCGCGAACCGGTCGCTCCGACGGGCTGGTTGTCGTTGCGGACCCCGCGACACTTCGTGCACGCGCGGCCATGCTCGGCTGGAACGACATCACGTTTCGCGAATTCGACCCCTCCGAAAAACGCCCTGCCCGTGCTCGCGAAAGAGAGCTGCTGGTCATGTCCCGGCCACTGCCAAATCCGGGTGTCTGCGGCACGCCGGACCCGAAGAACTCCCGCTCCCTGCTCGAGGGCATAAAACGCGCCGTAGAGGGCTGCAGTAAAGGCACCTTCGCCGCCCTGGTTACGGCACCTCTGCAGAAGAGCGCGATCAACGATGGCGGAATCGCCTTCAGCGGGCATACAGAGTATCTCGCCGAACTGACCGCCACAGCCACGCCGGTCATGCTGCTCGTGGCCGCCGACCTGCGCGTGGCGCTCGCGAGCACTCACATGCCGCTTAAGGACGTCTCCGCCTACCTGACGGCAGAACGGCTGTCGCGAGTCATCGAAGTTCTCGATGCCGACCTGAAGACGAAGTTTAGAATTTCGCGACCATCGATACTGGTATGCGGCCTGAATCCCCATGCCGGCGAGAGCGGTCACCTCGGCAGTGAAGAACGGGAGGTGATTGCCCCGGTTGTGAGGACGATGCAGGAGCGCGGGATAAACGTCCGCGGTCCCGTGCCGGCCGACACCGCATTCACGCCCGCCGCGGGCAGGTCGGACGCTGTGCTCGCCATGTATCACGACCAGGGACTTCCGGTGCTCAAGTACGCAGGCTTCGGAACTGCCGTGAATGTAACGCTCGGGTTGCCGATCGTGCGCACTTCCGTCGATCACGGCACCGCGCTCGACATCGCGGGCACCGGCAAGGCGGACGCCGGTAGCTTGCTCGCCGCGGTCGAACTGGCAGCGTCGCTCGCCGGCGCATGAGGCCGAACGCACCACGCAAACGCTTCGGCCAGCATTTCCTGGCAGCGGAGGAGACGATTTCGCGGATCGTCGCGGCCGTGTCTCCGCGGAAAGGGGACACTATCGTCGAGATCGGACCCGGCCGCGGAGCAATCACGGGCGATCTCGCGAGGTCCGGCGCCGTCGTGCACGCGGTCGAGTTCGACCGCGATCTCGTGCCATGGCTGCGCGAGCGATACGCCTCGCTCGGAAACATAAGCATCCACGAAGCCGACGCGCTGAAGTTCGACTTCCCGTCACTCGGAAACGAACTGCGCGTCGTCGGCAACCTTCCGTACAACATCTCAACTCCCCTGCTCTTCCGCATGACGGACATCTCAGCTTCGTTGCGCGATCTGCACTTCATGCTGCAGAAGGAGGTCGTCGATCGTATTACGGCCTCCCCTGGCACCGGCGCATACGGCAGGCTCACGATCATGCTGGGATGCCGCATGCATTCGGAGCAGCTGTTCGACGTCCCTGCCACGGCATTCAGGCCTCCTCCAAAGGTCACCTCCTCGTTCATCAGGCTCTGGCCGCGCGACACCGCCGAAATGCCCGTTACGGATCGCAAGCTGATGTCGCAGCTCGTCGCGCAGGCATTCAGCCAGCGCCGCAAGACCCTGCGCAACGCGCTGAAGAACACTGCCACGCCGGAAGATCTCCTCGCCTTGCAGATCGACCCCGGGTCGCGTCCCGAGGAAGTGCCGGTAACGGCATGGGTGGCGCTGGCGAACCGGCTCGCCGCTCGAGAGCAGGCCCCAATCCCCGGGGCACCGGCAGGCGAATCGGGATAGAATGGCCGCAAGGGCAAATCGCCCGCGACTACGGGAAATGCCTTGCAGCCGCCAATGTCAGACAACGATTTCGAAATCAGCATCGAGGTGGCGACGGACTACGTCGACGACCAGTCGGAGCCCGATGTCGGCCGCTATGTCTTCGCCTACACGATCACGATTTCCAACAGGGGCAACGTGCCGGCAAAGCTGCTGAGCCGCCACTGGCTGATCACCGACGCGAACGGCAAGGTGCAGGAAGTCCGAGGCGACGGCGTCGTCGGTGAACAGCCGCACCTGAACCCTGGCGAAAAATTCCGCTACTCGAGCGGCGCTGTCCTCGAAACGCCGGTAGGCGCAATGCAGGGCAGCTACCGCATGAAAGCGGACAACGGCATCAGCTTCGACGCCCCCATACCTCCCTTCACCCTCGCCGTACCCGGTGTACTGCACTAACCAGGCTTGTTGGCAATCAGCCGAACACCTGCAGAACTCGTGACCGGGCAGCCAGCGCCGACCGCTCGTGAACGCTTTAAGATGGGTGCACGTGTCACGTCTGTAGCTCGTGAACGGGTAAGGCCGGTAGCTCGTGAACGGGTAAGGTCGGTGGATGGCTACGCCTCGGCTGGGGGGAGGGCTTGTCAGGAACGCCGTGAACCCATCCATGGGGGCTCTGCGCGAACATCCATGTTCGCGACAGTCCTGACAAGCCCTCCCCCCAACCAAGGCTCCGCCGTCAGCGTGGGCGGCGTTCACGAGCGATCGACGCGGTGCCCGTTCACTGCGCCGGCGACGCTCCGTCCTGTAACCTGACGTCATGGCGGTTTACGCAATCGGCGACATCCAGGGTTGTTACGACCCGTTTCGGCGCCTGCTCGACAAGCTCGAGTTCGATCCGGGCAAGGATCGCCTGTGGCTGACGGGCGATCTCGTGAATCGCGGCCCGAAATCATTGAAGACGCTGCGCTTTGTGCGCGAGCTGGGCGATGCGGCACTGACAGTGCTGGGTAATCACGACCTGCACCTGGTGGCGGTGGCGAACGGATTCGGCGATCCGGGGGAGCGCAAGGGCTCGCTGGCAAAGCTTTTACGAGCGGAGGATTGCGAGGAGTTGATCGACTGGCTGCGTATGCGGCCGCTCGCGCACTTCAGCGAGACGCTGAACACGCTGATGGTGCATGCGGGTGTGCATCCGCAGTGGACTGTGAAGAAAGCGCTTGCACGCGCGGCCGAAGTCGAAACCGTGCTGAGAGGCAGCGAATACAGGGAGCTGCTGCCAAAGCTCTACGGCAATAGCCCGTCGCGCTGGTCCGGCAAGCTGACGGGCGCCAAACGCCTGCGCTTCATCGTGAACTGCCTGACGCGCATCCGCATGATCGACAGCGACGGTCGCCTCGACTATGACCACAAGGGTCCGCCCATCAACGCAGAAAAGGGCCTGCTTCCGTGGTTCGATGCTCCCGATGCGCGCTGGCGCGGCACGCGCATCGTATTCGGGCACTGGTCGGCACTCGGGCTGGTGGTGAAGCCCGATGTGATTGGCGTGGATACCGGGTGCGTGTGGAATCGCGAACTGACGGCGGTGCGCTTGAACAAGCGGGCGAAGATCGTGCAGGTCGATTGCTCGACGTAAAGGCGATGGCGGTTCCGGCGCCCGCGCGGATGCCCGGCGTGCTGCGGCGGGGTACACTGCGCCACTTGCCAACCGGACAGCGCAGATGACGGTCAAGAACAGTATTTTCGCGAGCGGCGCGGCTCCGCCGGTGGGGTCTTACCCGCACGCCCGCAGGGCCGGCGATTTCCTGTTTCTGTCGGGAATAGGGCCGCGTCCTGCAGATGGCGGACCCGTCGCGGGCACGACGTACAGAGAAGACGGGTCGGTTGTCGACTACGACATTACGATGCAATGTCACGCAGTTTTCGGCAATGTGCAGGCCGTGCTCGACAGCGCCGGCGCTACGCTCAAAGACCTCGTCGACGTCACCGTCTTCCTGACAAACATCGAGCGGGACTTTGCGGCTTTCAACCGTATCTATGCAGAGTATTTCCCTGACGAACAGCCTTGCCGCACTACGGTCGAAGTCACCCGGTTGCCGACGCCCATCGCCATCGAACTTAAATGCATCGCCTTTGTGGCACGGTAGGAGCCGGCCACCCCGGCGAGTACGATTGGTTTAGAGCGAACTCACCCGCGTAGGCTTTAGCTCCTGCACTGCCAGGAAGGTGACGCCCAATGGAGACAGGAACATGCAATCTCTGACAGCTTTCAACTTCCGGAAATGGATCGACGAGCATCGCCACCTGCTGAAGCCGCCGGTCTGCAACCAGCAGGTGTTCGACGACGACGATTTCATCGTCATGGTGGTCGGAGGTCCTAATTCACGCAAGGACTATCACTACGACGAGGGCCCGGAGTTTTTCTACCAGTTCGAGGGCGACATGCTGCTGAAGACGATGCAGGACGGTAGCAAGGTCGATATCCCGATCCGCGAAGGCGAGATCCTGTTGTTGCCGCCGAAGGTCCCGCACTCGCCGCAACGTTTTGCCGACACAGTCGGCCTGGTGGTCGAGCGCAAACGCCTGCCCGAGGAACTCGACGGCTTTATGTGGTTCTGCGACAACTGCGGTCACAAGCTGTACGAGGAGTACCTTTACGTAAGCGACATCGTCGGCCAGTTGCCGCCGATTTTCGATCGCTTCTACGGCTCCGAGGAGAACCGCACCTGCGGCAACTGCGGCGCGATCATGCCGCTGCCTGGCAATTAAGCCGCACAGGCGCCGCCGCCGGTCATGCTGAAGATAGATATACACACGCACATCCTTCCGCGTGACTGGCCGAACCTGGCAGAGCGTTACGGATACGGCGGGTTCGTGCAGCTCGAGCACCACGGGCCGGGTTGTGCCCGGATGAAGATCGACGGCAAGGAATTTCGCGATGTGGAGGCAAACTGCTGGGATCCGGCGGTGCGTCTCTCCGACTGCGACTCGACGAACGTAAACGTGCAGGTGCTCTCGACCGTGCCCGTGATGTTCAGTTACTGGGCGAAGGCCGAGCACACCGCCGACCTCGCCCGGATATTGAATGACCATATCGCGTCGCTGGTTGACGAGTACCCGCGCCGTTTCGTTGGCCTTGGCACGCTGCCTATGCAGGATGCCGCGCTGGCCATCACCGAACTCGAGCGATGCTGCGGACCGCTCAATCTCGCCGGAGTGCAGATCGGCTCGCACGTCAACGGCTGGAATTTGGACGACGAGCGGATATTCCCGGTCCTCGAGGCAGCGGCGGACCTCGGCGCAGCAGTTTTCGTGCATCCCTGGCAGATGCTGGGCCGCGAACGAATGGGGCTTTACTGGCTGCCGTGGCTCGTCGGCATGCCGGCCGAAACCGCCTTGTCGATCTGCTCGCTGATCTTCGGCGGCGTGTTCGAACGGCTGCCGAAACTCCGGGTGGCATTCGCCCATGGCGGCGGCGCTTTCCCAGGTATCCTGGGACGGCTGGAGCATGGCTTCCGCGTGCGTCCCGACATCGTTGCCACGCGCAACGAGCGCAACCCTCGCGAATACCTCGGCCGTTTCTACGTCGACTCCCTGGTGCACGAGCCCGCTATGCTGAGGTACATGATCGACCTTATGGGTGCTGAGTGCATTGCGCTCGGCAGCGATTACCCGTTCCCGCTGGGCGAGCAGCATCCCGGTAGCATGATCGAGTCCATGAACCTGGATTCCCGGACCCGCGACACGCTGCTCGCGGGGGCCGCGCTGAACTGGTTGAAGCTCGAGAGGAGCCGCTTTACGTGAGCGGCAGCGATTTTCAGCCTGTGCGGGACTATGCCTTGTCCCTGGATGCGTCCGACGAACTGGGTTCGTTTCGTGAGCGCTTTAATTTCCCGGAGTCCGTGCACGGGCTGCGGCCTGTGTACCTGTGCGGCCACTCGCTCGGCCTGCAGCCCAAAGCGGCAGTAGCCTACGTGCAGGAAGAACTGGACGACTGGGCTCGTTACGGAGTCGAGGGACATTTTCACGCGCGCCGCCCGTGGCTGCCGTACCACCGCTTCGCAACTTCGCACCTGGCCGAACTGGCGGGCGCTCGCGACGAGGAAGTGGTCGCGATGAATACCCTGACGGTGAACCTGCACGTCCTGATGACGACGTTCTACCGGCCGACCCGCTCGCGCTACAAGGTCCTGATCGAAGCGACAGCGTTTCCGTCGGACCGCTTCGCCGCAATTTCGCAGATTCGCCTGCGAGGGTTCGAGCCTTCGAAGGCGCTGGTTGAATGGAAGCCTCGCGAAGCCGACCAGGCGCTACATGTTGACGACTTGCAACAGATCCTCGATGACGATGGAGCCGAGATCGCGCTACTCCTGCTACCTGGTGTGCAGTACTACAACGGCCAGCTCCTCGACATGAAGGACCTTACGGCTCGTGCACGCGCAAAAGGCTGCTGCATAGGATTCGACCTCGCGCACGCGATGGGAAACGTGCCCCTCGCCTTGCACGACTGGGGCCCTGATTTCGCGGCCTGGTGCAGCTACAAGTACTTGAACGGCGGACCTGGCGCAGTTGGCGGTGCATTCGTGCATTCGCGGCATCTTGACGGCGATGCCTCGAAGCAACTTCTCGGCTGGTGGGGCCACGCGGAGGAAACGCGCTTCAACATGGCACCCGAATTCGAACCTGCCAAAGGGGCCGAGCTGTGGCAACTGAGCAATCCCCCGATACTGTCGCTCGCGCCCGTCCTGGCATCGCTTGAGATTTTCCACGAGGCAGGCATCGTCCGCCTGCGTCAGAAATCGCTGCGCCTGACGGAGTACCTCACGCGCCTGCTGCAGCACCGGTTCGGAGTCAGCGTCAGGTGCATCACGCCGCAAGACGCTCGCGGGTCGCAGCTGTCGCTGTCGGTGAAGGGAGGAGTGAACGCCAGGGAAGTGTTCGACAGGCTGGCGCAACAGGATGTGTTTGCGGACTGGCGCGAGCCTGACGTGATCCGGGTAGGTCTGGCGCCGCTGTACAACAGCTTTGCAGACGCGTTCGATTTCGTCGAGCGCCTGGAAGCGGCAATAGAAGCCACAAGGGCCGGACGCTGACATGGAAGCTGGCCACAAATCCGTCACCATCATCGGAGCGGGGCTTTGCGGCAGCCTGCTCGCGGTCTTGCTCAAGCGACAGGGGTTCGATGTCTCGCTGCTGGAGCGACGCGCGGACCCTCGCATAGCTCCACCGGTTGCGGGGCGCTCGATCAACCTCGCGCTGTCGGCCCGCGGTATCCGCGCGCTGCAGCATGCCGGCGTATTTCCGCTGGTCGATAAGCTGCTGATGCCGATGCGCGGGCGCATCATCCATAGCGAAGACGGAGCGACGGAGCTCCAGCGGTACGGGCAGCGCAGCGACGAACAGATCTACTCCGTATCGCGAGGCGAGCTGAACCGGATCCTGATCGAGGCTTCTGAAGAACGCGGGATAGAGGTGCGCTTCGGGCAGGAAGCGCGCGGCTTCGACGACTCGGGACAGGGCATCCGCGTCACCGATCACACGAAAGGCTCCGACTGGACATGTTCAGATGCGCCCGTTATCGCCGCTGATGGCGCCGGCTCGGCGATTCGCCGTGCGCTGGACGATGCGGCCGGCATCACCGCTACGGAAACGCTGCTGCCCCACGGCTATAAGGAGCTTTGCATACCGCCGGGGCCGGGCGGAAGGCACCTGCTCGACCCGAGGGGCCTTCACATCTGGCCTCGCGGCGGATTCATGCTGATAGCACTGCCGAACCCGGGCGGGGACTTCACGCTGACGCTGTTCCTGCCTAACGAAGGCAGAGAGAGCTTTGCATCGCTCGAAAGCGAGGCAGCAGTCGAGGCTTTTTTCCTCAGGCACTTCGCGGATGTCGTGCCCTTGATACCGGGTCTCGCTGGTTCGTTCCTCGCTAACCCTGTTGGTATTCTCGGCACCGTGCGCTGCGGCGGCTGGCACGACCGAGGCAGGCGGCTGCTGATCGGCGATGCCGCGCATGCCATCGTTCCGTTTCACGGACAGGGCATGAACCTCGCATTCGAGGACTGCGTCGTCCTCGATGAAGCCATCAGAACCGGAAAGGACTGGGAGACGGTGTTCGCAACATTCGAGGAGCAACAACTGCCGAACGCCAACGCTATCGCGGACATGGCGCTCGAGAATTACGTCGAGATGCGCGACACGGTGCGCGACCCGAAGTACAAGTTGCGGAAGGAGCTTTCGTTCGAGCTCGAGCGTCGCCTGCCGAACCGGTTCATTCCACGATACTCGATGGTGATGTTCCACGACGAGATCCCTTACGCGGTCGCGCAAGAGCGCGGCGCGGTGCAGGAATCGCTGCTGGCCGATCTCGTGCGGGATGCGCAGACGCTTGACGAGATTGACCTTTCCGAGGCCGAAGCGCGAGCACGTAGCGCTCTGCCCCACCTGGCTGGGAATAGAAACCCGTAGGAGCCCGCCTTGCGGGCGACAATCGTTTCGGTGCTGTGAAGGTGTTGTCGCCCGTAGGACGGGCTCCTACAGCGCTCGATTCCAGCCGCCTCGGAATAGAAACCTGCAGGAGCCGCCTTGCGGGCGAGAATTGTTCGGTGCTGCGAAGGTGTTGTCGCCCGTAGGACGGGCTCCTACAGCGCTCGATTCCAGCCGCCTCGGAATAGAAACCCGTAGGAGCCCGCCTTGCGGGCGACAATCGTTTCGGTGCTGCGAAGGTGCTGTCGCCCGTGAGACCGGCTCCTACAGCGCGCGATTTACATCAGCGCGGATAGCGTCGGCTGGTCTCTCGAGGATTTCGAAGGTGAACGCGAGCGGCCGCTCCTCCGTTTCACGGTGCGGTTCCGACCACACGACATGCCACTCGTCCGGCGGCAGCTCCGGGAAGAACGCGTCGCCTTCGATGGTCGCGTGCACCCGCGTCATATGGATGCGCGTCGCGTGCGGCAGCAACGACCTGTAGAGCTGTTCGCCGCCGATGACCATTATCTCGTCCGCCGCCGCGGCGCGGGCAAGCGACAGCGCCGCCTCCGGCGAGGCGACGACCTCGCAGCCCTCGATACTCAAACCGGCACGGCGGCTCACGATAATGTTGCGGCGGCCGGGCAGCGGCCGGCCGATCGACTCGAAGGTGCGCCGTCCCATCACGATCGGCTTACCCATCGTCAATAGCTTGAACCGCCTGAGATCCTCCGGAAGTCGCCACGGAAGCTGCCCCTGTCTGCCTATGACGTTGTTGGTCGATGCCGCGACGACCATCGTCACCTGGCTCACCCAAACGTCACCCGGAAATCGCGCGAGCCGTCATACAGCAACTGCGGCACGAAGGTGCGGATGGGCCTCGTAACCGATGATCTCGAAGTCTTCGAAGCGGTAATCGAAGAGGCTATCGGGCCGGCGGCCGATCACCAGCCGCGGCAGCGGGTACGGCTCGCGCCTCAGCTGCACATCCGCCTGTTCGAGATGATTGCGATACAGGTGGCAATCCCCGCCTGTCCAGATGAACTCGCCGACCCTGAAGCCGGCCTGCTGCGCAACCATGTGCGTCAGCAGCGCGTAGGACGCAATGTTGAAAGGCACACCAAGGAAGATATCCGCGCTGCGCTGGTACAGCTGGCACGACAGCTTGCCGTCCGCAACGTAGAACTGGAACAGGCAGTGGCACGGGGGCAGCGCCATGTGCTCCAGTTCGGCGACGTTCCACGCGCTGACGACCATGCGCCGTGAATCGGGATTCTCGCGGAGTCTCTGCACGACATCCGCGATCTGGTCGATGGTCTTCCCATCGGGTGCGGGCCAGCTGCGCCATTGCACGCCGTAGACAGGTCCGAGTTCGCCCTCCTCGTCCGCCCAGGCGTCCCAGATCGACACCCCGTGGCGCTTGAGGAACTCGATGTTGGAATCGCCCCGGAGAAACCACAGCAGCTCGTAGATGATCGACCGCAAGTGCAACTTCTTCGTGGTGACCAGGGGGAAGCCTTCCTCGAGATCGAACCGCATCTGGTAACCGAACACGCTGAGCGTGCCGGTACCGGTGCGGTCTCCCTTTTCCGCACCGTGTTCACGCACTTGACGCATCATCGCCAGGTACTGTTTCATCCTCGTGTCCTAAGCTGCGACCCTGTCTCCGGCAGGGCCATTGCGATACGCCATGAACAGCATGAGGGCTCCCGCAATGATCATCGGCGCGCTCAGGACCTGGCCCATCGTGACCCAGCCGAAGGCGAGGTAGCCGATATCCGCGTCCGGCAACCTGAAGAACTCAACGAAGAAGCGAAACACCCCGTACCACAGGAGAAACATCCCCGTCAGCGCCATGTACGGGCGTGGGCGGGATGAAAACGTCCACAGGATGACGAACAGCACGATGCCTTCCAGCATCGCTTCGTAGAGCTGCGACGGGTGCCGGCCGACGCCGTTGATGTTGAAGGCCCACGGCACATCCGTCGCCTTGCCCCACAACTCGCTGTTGATGAAGTTGCCAATCCGCCCGAAGCACAGTCCGAGCGGCACCAGCGGCGCACCGAAATCCGTCAGCTCGAACACCCGTCGACCGATCTTGCGACCATACAACCACAACGCCACGGCAACGCCGATCATGCCACCGTGAAACGACATGCCGCCCTCGGTGATCTTGAAGATGTAGAGCGGATCCTGCGTCAACTGGTCCCAGCCGTAGACGAAGACGTAGCCGAGGCGCCCTCCCAGGATCACGCCCAGCATCGCGTAGAAGATCAGGTCGTCCACCTGCTGGGGCTTGACCGGGGAATCGCTCCTCACCGCCCGCTTGCGCGCAAGCCACCACGCCAGCACGAACCCCGCAACGTACATGAGGCCGTACCAGCGAACCTTGATGAAGCCGATCGAGAAAACGACCGGGTCGATGTCAGGATAAGGCAGCATAAGGGCCTTGCGTGGCGAGAATCATGGGTCGCTAGTGTCAGGTCCTCCGAGGCAGTTTGCAAGGCAGAAGCTTCCTCCCGGCGAGCTCCCCACGCCTGCTGAGGCTATCCCCTCGATCGGGACGCAGCGGTACTACCTTGTGGGTATTTCACAAAGCGAGTTTCCAGTGTCTGAGCGACTGAAGTACCCGCGGGTGATGCCCCTGCGGTCGTTATACAAACCACGCCTTATAAAAGCCGTACCGCGTGCAAACAGGATCCAATGTCGCCCGTGGGACGGGCTCCTACAGCGGCTCGAGTCCGAGGCTACCGCCAAACTGCACGCCTGTCCGCCTGAACCCTCTATAACCCAATACGTTATAGTGAATCCGGGCAACCGAACGGCAGGAGCCTCATGAAGGACAGGAAGGAGCATCGCAATCGGCTGGCGCAGGAGACGAGTCCGTACCTGCTGCAGCATGCCTCGAACCCGGTGGACTGGTATCCGTGGGGCGAGGAAGCGTTCGCCCTCGCGCGGGAGAACGGCAAGCCGGTACTCCTGTCGATCGGCTACTCGGCCTGTCACTGGTGCCACGTGATGGCGCACGAGTCGTTCGAGGACCCCGAGATCGGGCGGCTGATCAACGAGGGGTTCGTGGCGGTCAAGGTCGACCGCGAGGAGCGGCCGGACATCGACGCCGTGTACATGACCGCCACCCAGGCGATGACCGGGCAGGGTGGCTGGCCGCTGACCGTGTTCGCCACCCCGGACGGGCAGCCGTTCTTCTGCGGCACCTACTTCCCGCGCCAGGATTTCCTGCGGCTGCTCGGGGCGATCGCCACCGCCTGGCGGGAGCGGCGGACCGACCTGCTCCGGCAGGGCGAGGCGGTGGTCGGCGCGCTGACCAAGTTCAGCGTCGGCGCCGGC
>DATGQI010000019.1:0-6516 GCA_035304285.1 Woeseiaceae bacterium | reverse complement strand
GCGTTGGTGCCGCCGGCGTTGCCGCTGCCCATGCTTCGTATATCGACGCCGCCACGGAGCTTCCCGACGATCATCGAACCCATCAGCGAGCCCACGAAGTAGCTGATCAGGAATTTGATGCCGAGTTCCAGCATGGAGGGGATGGCGCCTGCTTGTAGCCTGAAGGGTCGGCGGCATTGTAGGCGCCTTGGCGAGCCTTTGTCTCGTGACGGTGCTCTCACTGCCGGCGGTCGTGGTTGACACTTATTTAGATGTTTGTCTAAATATCGCAATGTCCCGGCCGCAGCAATCGGTTTTCAAGGCGCTGGCGGACCCGACGCGGCGCTCTATCCTGAAGCTGCTGCAGAAGGGTTCGCTGACGGCGGGCGCCATCGCCGATGCTTACCCGATCACGCGCGCGTCGCTGTCGCACCACTTCAACATCCTGAAGGCGGCGGACCTCGTGCGCACGGAGCGGCGCGGCCAGCACATCGTGTACTCGCTCAACGCGACCGTACTCGAGGAGACCGCCGCACTGTTGATGGACCTGTTCGCGCCGGCCGACAAGGGCGGCAGTGCCGGCAAGAAGAAGAGCCCAAGACACCCTGTAAGGAATGGAAAATGACCCGGAACCGCGCCAATTTCCTGAGCTACCTGTTCATCCTCGCGGCGGTCGGAGTCGCCGCGTGGCTGTACCCGAGCATTCCCGAGCAAGTGCCGAGTCACTGGAACGTGCACGGCGAAGTGGACGGCTACATGCAGAAACCGTGGGGTGTGGTCATCCTGCCGTTAACCGCGATCCTGGTGTTCCTGGTGATGCGGCTCATCCCGGTCATCTCACCAAAGGGCTACCGCACGGAGCCGTTCGCGAACGTCATGCACATTTTCCAGGTGGCGATGGTGGGGTTCATGAGCCTCGTCGCGATCTTGGTGTTGTTGGAGGCGAGCGGCGTCGACGTGCATCTCAACAAGGTGATTTTCGGGGCGTTGGGGCTGTTGTTTGTCGTGATCGGGAATTACCTGGGAAAGGTGCGGAAGAATTTCTTCCTGGGGATTCGCACGCCGTGGACACTGGCGAGCGACGAGGTGTGGGCGAGGACGCACCGCATCGGCGGGCGGTTGTTCGTGTTGTACGGGTTGATCATGTTTGCGGGGATGTTTGTGACGATTCTGCCGATGGTGTTCCTGGTGATGGTGGGGGTGATCGTGTTGGTGCCGGTGGTTTATTCGTATGTGGTGTACAGGAAGGTTGAGGGGTTTACGGAGGAGAGATGATGGGTGGTGCGGTGCGGTGGGGTAACGGTGAGTTTAAGGTGGATGGGTTGTCGCCCGTGGGACTGGCTCCTACAGCGGTCTATTCCTCGCTCGCGACCAATCATCCAAAGGATGGTTACGAGCCGGTTAGCCAGGCGGCCTGGTGGCGTTCAGCTTCGGGACTGCGGTTGTCGTCGAACTCGAGCCAGCAGGTGTCTTCGGGGGCTTCCGCCAGGCGCACCTTGAAATGCAGCAGGCCGTCGTTGCGGAATACGGAGACTTTCACGCGGTCGCCTGCGTGATACTCGCGCAGCCGCGTGTCCATGGTAGGCGCCGTCAGCCGGACGTCGTTTAACGCCACCAGTTCGTCGCCGGGGGCAATGCCTGCGTGTTCCGCCGGACTGTCGGTGTGCACCAGCGCTACGACGTCCCGTCCCGATTTCGCGGAGAGGTTCAGCCCTAGCCACGGCGGCGGCGGGTTCTCCGACAACGAAGGTTTGCCGCCGCAATCGTCGCCGCCCGCCTGCTGGCGCAGGTGCATCAAGACTCCGAACTCCCGCAGCAACTTTTGCAGGGGCAGGTCGCCGGTGCCCCGGACGTAGCGGTCGAAGAACTCTCGCAGGTCGATCCCGGTAAACGCCTGGGCAATCGACTCGAGCCCGCGCTCCGGCATGCCCTCCCCCGTCTCGCCGTACCTCTTCCAGCATTCACACATGACCTCGTCCAGCGAATGCTTGCCGTCGCTTTCGCGCCGCAGCGTCAGATCCAGCGACAGCGCGATCAGCGAACCCTTGGTGTAATAGCTGACGACGGCATTGCTGGTGTTCGCATCGGGCTTGTAGAACTTCGTCCATGCATCAAAGCTGGACTCCTCCACGCTCTGGCGAAACCGGCCGCGCGCGCGTATGACGCGCGTGATCGTGGCGCCCACCAGTTCCAGGTAGCTTTCTTTCGTGATGAGGCCGGAGCGCATGAGTAACAGCGAGTCGTAGTACGAGGTGATTCCCTCGAACACCCACAGGAGACCCGTGTGCGCTTCGGCACGCAGGTCGTACGGCGTAAACCGCTCGGGCTTCATCCGCTTGACGTTCCACAGGTGGAAGTACTCGTGGCTGCAGAGCCTCAGGAACTTGCGGTAATTCGACTTCGTGCCGCTCTCACCCCGAACCGCGAGATCGCCGCGGCTGCAGACGAGGCTGGACGACCAGCGATGCTCGAGTCCGCCATAGCCTTCCGGGAGTACGAGCAACAGGAACATGTAACGATCGAGATCGCGCGGCGCGCCAAGCAGGCCGATGTGCGTTTCGCACAGCGTCGCCAGGTCGCGGCAAACGCGCGCCATGTCGACCCGCTCATGACCCCGCACTGCAATGGCGTGCGGAATGCCCGCCGCCTCGAACTCTCCGATGAGCAGGTTGCCGATTTCCACCGGGTGGTCGATCAGTTCGTCGTAACCGTCGGCATAGTAGTGTCCGAAGCCGTAGCGCTCGGCGTCACGCGCGCGCATGGAGGTGGCCACCCGCCACTCGCTGCCGAATGGCTTCGGCGGCGGGCAAATCTCTACTTCGCAGGGCTTGAGTCCCTGTCCGACCACCTGCGGGAACACGCAGGGCCCGTTGAAATAGGCATGCGTCGTGTCGAGGTGCGCCCCGCGCACGCTCAGGTCGTACGCGTAGATCTCGAGGGTGACGGTGAGCGGTTCATGGCAAACCTCGACCTGCCAGCTGCTCTTGTCGACCTTGGTCAGTTCAAGGTCACGGTCTCCGGCCCGCGCGTGTATGGCAACGACGTTGCGCGCGAAATCCCGCACCAGGTAACTGCCCGGGATCCAGGCTGGTATCGAGAGCACCTGCCCGTCCGGGTCGGGTTCCGCGATGCGCAGCGCCACTTCGAACAGGTGCGCGCCGGGATTCGCGGGAGTAATGCGGTAGCGGTGCGGTTCGGAGGTCATCGAGGTTCAATCAACTGCGAAGCCTTCTACGCGTATTCCGGCTCGGCCACTTTGAGCGTCAGGCATTTCGCGGAGCCGCCTGCTTTAAGGAACTCGGACAGGTCGATCTCCTGCACCGTGAACCCTGCCATCAGGAGGTTGGCCTTCAACGGCTCGGAGGCCTTGTTGAGGAACACCCGCTGCCCGATGTTCACCGCGTTGCAGGCGAAGTTGCCGGCGTCCGCCGTGTCGACGACGATGCGCTTGTGCGGCGGGATGCGCGACTCGATCGCCATGCGAGAGTCGAAGTCGAATGCCGGCGGATGGTACATGAGGAAACCGCCGGTCAACGGGCAGAAGCAGGTGTCGATGTGATAGAACCGCGAGTCGGTGAGCCGAATCGAAATGAGATCCAGGCCAAAGAACTTGCGGATTTCCTCGTGCGCCTCGATTTCGGTGCGAAAACCGTAGCCGGTCCATAGCCACGGACCGCCGCGATCCAGCAGGCAGTCCCCGGCGCCTTCGAATCCGATTTTCTCGTCCAGGTCCAAAAGTTCGAAACCGTTTTCGCGGAACCACTTCTTGAAGTGCGATTCCTCCGGCCGCCTCTCGAGGGGCATGAAATGACTCGCGACTGCCTTGTTGCCGTAGACCACGCCGGCGTTCGCGGTGAACACCATGTCCGGCAGGTCGGGTTGCGGGTCGATGGTGACGATGTCCGCATGTTCGGCCAGCGTGTCCCGCAAGACCTGCCACTGCTCCTTCGCCAGCGAGATATCGAGAGAACCTTCGTGCCCGGCCATCCACGGGTTGATGACGTACTCGACCCGGAAGTAGTCCGGCGGGCACATCAGTATCCGGTCGCGGAGTTCCGCCATTTAGCTGTCCACCCTTATTCCTGGTTATCCTGGGGGAGATGAAGCTCCGCCAGCATGCACCGGACGCTGCCGCCGGAAGAACACTCGATGGTGTCTATCATCGCACTCACGAGGTCGCCGTTCGCCGAGAGCTTCGCAAGCTGTTCTTCGTCCAGCGCGTTTCGCGCCTGCTCCGAGAGCGCGGTGACGCGGCGGCCGTTCGCGGAGCGAAGTTCCAGCATGTTCCCGGCAAATGCGTGCAGTTGCGCGAACGTGAGCCGGATGACCTCGTGCCCGGTGGCGGCGAGGCTTTCCAGAACGGCCTGCCGCTGCTCGTGTCGGGGGATCGCTTCATCGCAAAGCACCGCGACTTTTTCGCCGACGTTCATCAGCACGTTCGTGTGATAGATCGCCGCACCGTTCTGGTCCACGGCATCGAATGCCAGCACCTCGTAGTCCATCCGCTGCGCGAACTCCCCGAGCGGGTCGAGGTGGGTTCTCGAGGAGAGGCACGCGTAAGCGATACGGTTGGAGCGATCCAGCACCATGCTGCCCGTGCCCTCGAGAAAGTGGCCTTCGTTTTCGTGATGCGACATGTCGATGACGTTCCGCAACAGGAATCCGTGCTCGTCCGCGAGTGATTCCAGTATGTCGCGCCGCCGCTCGGTGCGGCGGTTCGGCGCTTCCATCGGGTAGAGGACCGCCGTGCCG
Organism: Woeseiaceae bacterium; assembly: GCA_035304285.1. Lineage (GTDB taxonomy): Bacteria > Pseudomonadota > Gammaproteobacteria > Steroidobacterales > Woeseiaceae > IDS-8. The sequence continues at coordinate 1,785 of DATGQI010000019.1, read as the reverse complement.
TCGGCGTGAAAACTCACCCAGTTGTTCGGGAAGATCGCATCGGGCGTATGCGGCTCCGGCGTGTCGTCGAATACGCAGACGCGGACGCCCGCAGCTTCAAGTACCTGCGTCAGCGACTCGAACTGCGCCAGTGCCGCGGCGTGCTGCTCGCCAGGCGACGCGGAGGTCTTGCCCTGGAAACGGTTCGATTCGGCGGTCTGCGGATTGCTCTGGAACCGCGCCGGCCGGATCATCATCACGGCCGATGCCAGTTGTGATTCTTTTCCTGAGGCCATATGGTTCAAATGGAAGGATATCCCGGACTGATTTCCGAGCTTGCCCCTGATACATAATGAACACAAGCGAGCGATTATGCCTGACCTTCCCAAGTCCCTGAAACAGCATGCCGCGAGCCTCAAGAACCCGGCGTGGATTGCGTTCGTATGGTTCGGCATGACGGCCGGCATCTCGCTGCTGGAGACGCCGGTCAAGTTCACGGCGCCGACCATTACACGCGAAGTTGCGCTGGACGTAGGGCGGGTGGTGTTCGCGGCGCTCAGCCAGGCAGAGTTCGTGGCACTGATACTGCTGTTGATCCTGGTGCGCGTCTCGGGTCGGGCGCGGCAGCTGCTGCTGGTTTGCGGCGCGTTGGCGGCGATCCAGATTGCGCAAGCTACCTGGTTGCTGCCTGCGCTTTCCGAGCGGACGCAGCAGATCATCGAGGGCGTCGAGCCGGCAGCGTCGGCGGTGCACGGAACTTTTTCGGTGCTGCAATTGTTAAAGCTCTCGTTGCTCCTTTACATTGGCTTTCGCTCCATGACGCAGGCGGATCCACTCAACTAACAAGAAACATCCATGGTCTTTTACGGACTGTCGCTCGTCGTCCAGATCGCGCTGATCGTGCACGTGTTTCGCACAGGCCGGTCGATGTACTGGGCGTTCATCATTTTCTTCCTGCCGACTGTCGGGGCAATTGCCTACGTGCTGGTCGAGTTGTTGCCGGAATGGTCGGGCGGCATCCGTGGGCAGCGGGCATTGCGCACCGTCAAGAAGACGATTAACCCACATGCCGAGCTGAAACGCCGCGAACGCTATCTCAGCATCTCGGCGAGTGTCGACGCGGCGCGCCACCTCGCGCGCGAGCTGGTCGAGAACGGGCGCTTCGCCGAAGCTGCCGAGCACTACCAGAATGCGCTGACGGGTCTGTACGAACACGACCCGGACCTGCTGCTGGGTCTCGCGGAGGCACAGTTCGGCGATCAGAAGTTCGAGGAAGCGCAGGAGACCCTCGAGAGGCTGAATGAGAAGAATCCCGGGTATCGGTCGGGGCCGGCGCACCTGCTGTACGCGCGCACGCTGGAAGAAAACGGCGATCTGGACGAGGCGGAAACGGAGTTCAAGGCTGTTTCACGCTACTTTTCCGGCGCCGAGGCCGACGTGCGATGCGGACGTTTGCTGGAGAAGCTCGGCAAGACGGCTGATGCCCTTACGCACTACGAGGAAGTGCTGGCCTCGGCGGAAATCGGACCGCGACATTACAGGAAAGCGCAGAAGCAGTGGATCGCGGAAGCGCGCGACGCGGTGAAGCGGCTGCGGGCATCGTAAGAGCCCGCGGGCGAGTGTGAATTGCGCTCAGCGAACTCGCCCGCATGGCGGGCTCCTACAGCGTGCTGTTCCGAAGTGGCCGGAATCGGGCGCTGTAGGAGCCCGTCTCACGGGCGACAACAGTTGCGCGGTATTTGACGGAGGTCGCCCGCGGGGCGGGCTCCTACAACGCTTGCATCCTTACGCGTCGCAACACAAAAA
>DATGQI010000018.1:0-10743 GCA_035304285.1 Woeseiaceae bacterium | reverse complement strand
GCCCACGTTTACATGCGGCTTCGTTCTCTCAAATTTTCCTTTCGACATAACTCCGTTCCTGGTGCTACGGGACAGTTTTCAATCTGCCCCCGGTTTGCTGTCCGGTGGTAAGGACAGATTTAATTAAATCTGTCCCCTTTTCTCCTCACTCAAATCTGTCCCTTCTGGAGCCCACACCCGGATTTGAACCGGGGACCTCTTCCTTACCAAGGAAGTGCTCTACCCCTGAGCTATGTGGGCAAATAGCTATCTTGAGTCTCGCACTGCCACCAAGACTGGAGCGGGTGATGGGGATCGAACCCACATCATCAGCTTGGAAGGCTGAGGTTCTACCATTGAACTACACCCGCCCTGTATCCATTAGCCACGTCAGCAGCGCGCAGGAAACTCCGACAGTACCGACGATCAGACTGTCCGGATTTTCAACATCGCTTGCGTGTCTTTCCTCAGAGAACCGCCTACACCGTCGCCCGGATTCGTGGACGTGCGTACTGCGGTTATTGCTGCTCGCTTACAAGTGCCGGGTGATTTAGTTGCTATACTCAAAGGCGTACACAACCACCACCGGCACGCTTAAGGCCCTGACCTGGTTTTCTGGCTGTCGCGTCGCCTCCACCTTTACCGGGATCCCGGGACCTGGTGGAGGGGGTAGGATTCGAACCTACGTAGGCTAAGCCAGCAGATTTACAGTCTGCCCTCGTTGACCGCTTGAGTACCCCTCCGCGGACACAAGCCGGCTATTGTCTAACCCTCCCACCTGACTGTCAACACGGGAAACCATCTAAATTACTGGCGCGGGGCCGGTTTCATCACGCCGAGCCGTCGGGTCCACCACGCCTGGTTGCAAACCCGGGGATCACAGTGACCAGTGCCACGGTTCGTAGACGAACCCCCAGCGATTGCCGCGTGGATAGGTCATCGAAAAGCCGAAGCGGCCGGCGTTTTCGCCGAGCCAGCGAAAAGCTTCCGAATGTTCGAAGTCTTCCGTCAGGGGACGGCTGCCCGGACTGGCAACGTCTACCGCTTCACCTGTGTGATGCTGGCTGAACCCTGGAGCGGCATTGACCCGCAGGATCTCACCAATGGCCTGGCCGGCCGCGAGCTTCTTGCGGATGAGCTCTGCCTGGTAATCGAAACTCCTGAACCCCGACACGATCAGCAGCCGGATACCGTCATCCGCCGCCGCCGATACCATGCCCCGCCAGCGTCCCGCAGCTTCGGGCGTAAGCCGCTGCACACGCCCCACCAGGTTCGGACCGACTTCTACAAGATCGCGGGCTTCCGCGTAGTGCGGCAGCTTCCGCAAGCTCGCGTAATCCGCGGGAATCCCGAGGTCGCGATGAAACTTCTGGTAACTCTCCGTGAGCATGTGCGCTCCCAAAAACGCTCCGCCGTGATTTACGAGCGGGCGGCGAGATTGTCACACACACACAAGGAACGGCAAGGGCCCTGTTGGGCTGCCGGGCCCCGAAAAAGTTCACTCCTCCAGCGGGGACAGAAGGAGGGACAGATTTAATTAAATCTGTCCCCTTTGTAGAATGGCCGCTCAACCACGCACGAGCATCAGAAAATGTCGAAGGATGAAATTTACGCGTCCGACGACGCCGACCCCCGCCCGTTCGAGTTCAACGAAAACGTCGCGCGCGTTTTCCCCGACATGCTGCGACGCTCGATCCCGGGCTACGACGCATCGATAGAGGCGATTGGCTGGCTGGCATCCCGCTATGTCAGGGCGAACACCCGCTGTTATGACCTCGGCTGTTCGCTCGGCGCTGCCGCCGGGGCGATTCGCGACAACGTCGCACAACCAGGAGTTCAGATCGTCGCGGTAGACAATGCGCCGGCAATGGTGGAGCGCTGCCGGCAGCGGCTGGCGGCCGACGTCGCCGAGGATAACGCCCGCCCCAAGATCGAAATCGTGGCGGGCGACGCGAGAGAAATTGGCATTGAAAATGCTTCCATGGTTGTCATGAACTACACCCTGCAATTCCTGCCGCCCGAGGCACGCGACCCGATGATGCGGACGATCGCCGGAGGCCTGAATCGTGGCGGCGTTTTCTTCCTGTCGGAGAAGGTGGTGCACGAGGACGAGGCGGTCGAACGGCTGATCGTGGACCTGCACCACGAATACAAGCGCAGTAATGCCTACAGCGATCTCGAAATCAGCCGCAAGCGCGCTGCGCTGGAGAACGTGTTGATTCCGGAGCGGGTCGAGACTCATCGCCGTCGCCTCGCGGAGGCTGGCTTTCGCCACGCAGGAGTGCTGCTGCAGTATTTCAATTTCGTCTCCATGGTCGCCATCCGGTAAGGATGCTGGCGCTCGATCCCCTCCTGGATGACCTTGCCTCCCATGGCCTCGCGGCGTGGCACGAACGCTTGCGCCCGCTCCTCGAGGCGAAGCTGGCCGAGGGCGTTCACGGAGATCTGCCGAAGTGGCGCGATGCGCTGGCGGGACTGCCGCGCTGCAAGGCGGAGCCAGCCGAACTCGACAAGCCGGTAATCACCGTGTGCCCCAGCGGCCTGGCACCCGACGATCGCGAGCGCGTCCGGGAGTTACTGCAGAAGCTGTCGCCATGGCGCAAGGGCCCGTTCCAGGTCGGGGACATCCTGATCGATGCGGAATGGCGCTCGGACTTCAAGTGGGCACGCATAAAGGACGCGATCGCGCCGCTCGCAGGCAGGCTGGTGCTGGACGTCGGCTGCGGGAACGGCTACTACGCGTTGCGCATGCGCGGCATGGGCGCGCGAGCCGTCGTCGGCGTCGACCCGATGCTGCTGTATGTCGCCCAGCATGCGGCGATCCGCCACTTCATGCTCCCCGAGCCGGTCTACGTCATGCCGCTTCGCCTGCAGGAGCTGCCGCCGGTGGCTGCGTTCGACACTGCATTTTCGATGGGTGTCCTCTACCACCAGCGGGAGCCGCGGCAGCACCTGGAAGCACTGCTCCGGATGCTGAAAGGCGACGGTGAGCTGGTGCTGGAGACGCTGGTATTGCCGGGAGGGCTGCATGAGGCGAGGACACCGCAGCGCTATGCCCGCATGAAGAACGTGTGGCTGCTACCCACGCAACCGCTGCTTCTCGACTGGCTGCAGGAGGCGGGCTTCCGGGACACACGAATCGAGGACGTGTCAACGACCACGAACCAGGAGCAGCGCCGCACCGAGTGGATGCCATACGATTCCCTGGCCGAGGCGCTGGACCCGCAAGACACGAGTACGACGATCGAAGGCTGGCCGGCACCGCAGCGGGCAGTGGTTGTCGCCCGGAAGCCCGCCTGAGCGCCACCTTGACTGGCGGCCTTTCCTGATCTTTAATTTCTGTCTAAACAGAAATGGATGAACCCGATGAACATGTCGCCGGCGGTAGAGAAGTACGTCCTCCATTGGGGTGAAATGGGCACGCGCTGGGGCACCAACCGCACTGTGGCGCAGATCCAGGCACTGCTTTACCTGTCTCCGAAGCCGCTAAGGGCCGATGAAATCGTCGACCTCCTTTCGGTCGCCCGTTCCAATGTCAGCACCAGCATCCGCGAGTTGCAGAGTTACGGCCTCGTGAAGATGACGCACGTGCTGGGCGATCGCCGGGATTATTTTGAATCGCTGCACGATGTCTGGGAACTCTTCCGCGTCATTATCGAGCAGCGCAAGCAGCGCGAACTGAACCCTACCCTGTCGATGCTGCGCAAGTGCGCCGAAGACGTCGAACGCGAAGACCAGACCGACGAAATCACGAAGGATCGGATCAAGAACATGCTGCGCTTCGTCGAAACCACCAGCGAGTGGTACGAAAAAATCCAGGCTGTCCCAACATCGACGCTGCAAAAGCTCATGAAGCTCGGCGCCGGCATTACCCGTTTCGTCAAGCAGCCTTCAGCACTTTAGGATTTCAGTCGCTGGCCCCAGGTAGCGAGCACGCATCCACAATCGTGATTTCGGCTCGAGAGTTCGTGCGCACGAACCAGACGGCGCCCTCGCTGCTGCCGGCGAGCGGGCCTCCGTTCACGACCCCTGCCGGGCGCTCGAAGTAACCGCCGGGCGTGTAGTCGCCTGTGATCACCTTGCCCGCCTGGCACTCGCTGTGGCGATAGGCTCCCGATAACAGGAAGCCTTCGACTTTCACCGATGACTTCTGCCAGCGCTGCGTCGCGCCGGGCTCGACTTTGAGCAGGAACGTCCGCTCGCCGCTACCAGGGTCGTGTCGAAGCTCCTTCACCTGCAGACCCGCATCCATGGCATCCGCGGTCAGCGGCTGCCATGGCACGACCTCCCTGCTCATGAACAGCGGTGTCTGGATGACGGCATCCGGCGCCGCGTCGTTCAGGAAGTACAAGAGCTGCGCTCCACCGAGTGAACTCATCGAGAGCCCCGTGGAACCCGGTGGCAGCCAGGCATAGTTGCCGGGGCGCAGCGCCAGGTCGCCCAGCATCACCTCGCCTGCCAGCACAAAAATTTCAACGCTTTTTCCGGGGGCGGCGCCCGTGTTCCAGCGCCATTGTTCCGGCAGCAGGAGCAGTGCGCTGAATCGGCCGGTGCTCGGGTCGCCTCCGAGGCCCTTCGCCCGGGTCCCGGGAAGGCCGGCATGGAATGTGCCGTCCAGTTCCTCGGTCTGGATGAATGCCGGGTAGGGGAGATTACGTGGCGCGTTCGCGCACCCGGCGAGGAGAAGCGCACTCAGGAGGATCAACGCAGATGTTTTCCAGCACAGCCGCTCCATCACGCTCACCGCCGGACCAGCCGGATAAAGCCGGCGATGAAGAAGCCGAAAGCAAGCAGCCCAACGAGCTGAGCTACCCCTGGCGTGCCCAGCCATTCCGTGCCGATGCCTTCCGGCTTGCGGCTCTGCACAAAAGCAACGGCGGCAATGCCGACCCCGAGAAGACCTTCGCCGCCGACAAAGCCGCTGCCAAGGAGAATGCCGCGCTCGCGATAATCCGAAGCCTCGGCTTCCGTTTTGGCGCGGCGCTCGAAGAGGCCCCGCAGCAGCCCGCCGATGTAAAGCGGCGTCATCGTCGACACCGGAAGGTAAACGCCGACCGCAAATGGCAGCGAGGGAATCTTCAGTAGCTCGCAGGCGAGCGCGATGCCAATGCCGATCGCGACGAATCCCCAGGGAAGCTGCTGGTCGAGGACGCCCTCGATGACGAGCTTCATCAACGTAGCCTGCGGGGCCGGAAGCTCGGTGCCGCCAAAGCCGAACGTCTCGGCGAGCAGCAGCACCGAAAGACAGACGAAGGTTGCCGACGTCAGTACGCCAAGCAGCTCGCCCGTCTGCTGGCGTCGTGGTGTCGCGCCGAGCAGGTAGCCGGTCTTCAGGTCCTGAGACGTATCGCCGGCGATCGAAGCCGCGATCGCCACGACACAGCCTACTGTCAGCGCAGCCGCCTTCCCGGTCATGTCCGTCCAGCCCATCACCAGGAAGACGCCTGCCGTGCCGAGCAGTGACGCGATGGTCATGCCGCTGGTCGGGTTGCTGGTGACGCCGACCAGCCCCACGATGCGCGAGGCGACAGTGACGAAGAAAAACGCGAACACCACCACGCACACCGCTGCGATCATGCGAACGCCGGGGCCGGCGACCTCGCCAAACACCTGCGGCACGAGCCCGAGGAACAGCACGAGCGCGAGCAAACCGATGCCGATGAACTTCAACGGCAAATCGCTATCGGTACGCAGTACGGCGGCCGGCGCACCGTCGTCTCCGACACGTTCGCGAATTTGCGCCGTGCCGATGCGGAAGCTCTGCACCATGACCGGAATGCTGCGGATCAGCGTGACGATACCGGCGGTAGCCACCGCCCCCGCACCGATGTACCTGACGTAGCGGCTCCATAGTTCGCTGGCGGACATATCGCGGATCAACGCCGCGCTTTCGGGAAATACCGGCGCCGTGAAACCCTCACCCCACCACGCAATTCCCGGGATGATGAGCACCCACGCCAGCAGCCCGCCGCCCACCATCACGGCCGCGATACGCGGACCGAGAATGTAGCCGACACCAAACAGCGCGGGCGACAGGTCCATGCCGAGTTCACCCTTGCGGATGAACGGAAGCCGGGTCCACGCAGCCTCCGGGATGGCGTGCATCCAGGAGGTCAGGAACTTGAAGAATGCGCCGAGTCCCAGGCCATAGAACACGTAGCGAGCGCTGGATCCACCGACCTCGTTCGCGACCAGCACTTCCGCACAGGCGGTGCCTTCCGGGTACGGGAGGCGGCCGTGTTCTCCCTTGATGAGGAAGCGCCGCAGCGGAATCATGAACAGTACGCCCAGCAGCCCGCCGCACATCGCGAGCAACGTCATCTGCAAGAGGCCCGGCGACAGGCCCCAGAGGAACAGGGCGGGCAGTGTGAAGATGACACCGCTCGCAAGAGAACTGGACGCCGAGCCTATCGTCTGCGCCAGGTTCGCTTCCAGTATTGTCCCGGTCTTGCCAACCGTCTGCAGGGCCCGGAACGCGGCAACGGTCATGACCGCAACAGGGATTGAAGTGCTGATGGTCAGCCCGGCGCGGAGCCCGAGGTAGGCGTTCGCGGCGCCGAAGACCACACCGAACAGGATGCCGAAGAACGCTGCCTTGAACGTGAACTCCGCGATGGAGTCTTCGGCGGGAACGTACGGAGGGTATTCCTGCCCCGGCTTCAGTTCGACGTACGCGAGCGGCGACAGTCCTTTGCCAGCTTCGTTATTGTTATTCGGCATTGGCGCACCCGACGGAAAAAAGCCGCCCGAAATCCGGGCGGCATAAAGCTAGAGGATGGACCAGGCTGAACAGGCGGATACCTGGATCGTCTACGGCGTCATTGTCGCATATCGATCCGACCTGCTTCGTTGCAATGCCAGCGGACTGCGTCTCGGGTGCCGTCGCATAACGCGCTCGACAGACCTGCATGAGCGCATGAGAGGGTGTGCACCCCGCCTGTCCCCGATTTTCGCATCCGGCATGGCGGTCACGCCGGCACTGCCTGGTTGACACCTCATCTCCGTGCGTACCAGGTTGGTACGACGAGGATGCTACTACATCTTGTACTGCGAGCAATAGTGCGTACAAGATATAGCCAAACGGCCACTGCCACTTTGCGAACCACACGAGTGACGGTGACAGGTCGATCTTTTCGTTCGCAACGCGGTAGTCTTGCCGGCTGGCGGCGCGAGCTTTAAGGCCGCACGGGAAACGGATTGAGCGAACAGAACAATAACTACAGGCGGTTGACGCACCAGAGAGTGGGGCTGTGGCTCGGGCCGCTGGTTGCGATCGCCATGTTGTTCGCAGCACCACCGGAAACGCTGAGCCAGGCCGGGTGGAACACAGCTGCGATGGGATTGCTCATGGCGGTGTGGTGGGCAACCGAGGCAGTCCCCATTGCCGTGACGGCTCTCTTGCCGCTGGTGTTCTTCCCGCTGTTGGGCATCAGTGATATCAACGCGACGGCCGCGCCATTCGCAAACAAGGTCATCTACCTGTTCCTCGGCGGCTTCATCATCGCCCTGGCGATGCAGCGCTGGAACCTGCATCACCGCATCGCGCTCGGCGTATTACAGCACGCCGGCCGGAACGGCCGGACGCTGGTCGGCGGCTTCATGGTCGCCTGCGCGTTGCTCAGCATGTGGGTTTCCAATACCTCCACGACATTGATGATGTTGCCGATTGCCCTTTCCGTCATCGAGGTGATGCACCGCAGCGTGCCGGGACAGACCGAGAAGGCACAAAACGACTTTCGCCTTGCGCTGCTGCTGGGAGTTGCTTACGCGGCTTCGATCGGCGGGTTGGCGACGCTGGTGGGATCGCCGCCAAATGCGATGATGGCCGCGTTCATGCGTGAGAGCTATGCGATCGAGGTGGATTTCGCACATTGGCTGCTGGTCGGGCTACCGCTCACAATGGTGCTATTGCCGCTCACATGGCTGCTGCTCACGCGCCTGCTGTTTCGCGTCGATTTCACGACCTCCGACGAGGGTCGGGGTTTGCTCCGGCAAATGAAGGATGACCTTGGCGCCATCTCCCGGCCGGAGAAACGGGTGGCGGCAATTTTTCTCACCGTAGCGATGACCTGGATGTTGCGGCCGTTGCTTGCGCGCCTGCCGGGGCTCGACCTGCTGGACGACGCCGGGATCGCGATGGCCGGCGCCGTCGCGCTCTTCCTGGTGCCAAGCGGCGACCGGGAGGATCCGATGCTGCTACGCTGGCGTCACGTCGAGAAGCTCCCGTGGAATATCCTCATTCTCTTTGGCGGCGGACTCGCTCTCGCGTCCGCGGTAGCGGATACCGGCCTCGCCGGATGGCTGGGAACGAACCTGCAGGCGTTCGCGAGCCTGCCCGTGCCGTTGCTCGTGCTGATTGTGACGGCAATGATCATTTTCCTGACCGAGCTGACGAGCAACACGGCGACCGCCGCAACGTTCCTGCCGGTGGTCGGGGCGGTCGCGATTGAAGCCGGCGTGGACCCGCTCGTCCTGGTCGTGCCGGTAACGCTCGCCGCCAGCTGTGCGTTCATGCTGCCGGTTGCGACGCCGCCGAACGCCATCGTATTCGCCTCGGGCGCCCTGACAATCCCGCAGATGGCCAGGGCGGGACTGCTCCTGAACCTGATCGCTGTTATCTCAATCACCCTGCTTGCGCTGGCGATCGCGCCGCTTCTAGAAGGAACATGACACGCCGTGACTGACACATATCCCATTACACCGCGGAACAAGGTACGCCAGCTCAAGGAAAAGGCTCGCTACGAAAAGGACACGGTGCATCAGCTGCTCGACTCGGGCCTCGTTGCACACGTCGGTTTCGTCCAGGACGGGGCACCGATCGTGGTACCGATGATCTACGGCCGCGAGCGTGAGGTCCTCTACCTGCACGGCGCCCGCAAGGCGCGCGTGATCCGACTGCTGGAGCAAACGGATCGGATCTGCCTCAACGTGACCATGCTCGATGCGCTGGTCCTGGCGCGCTCAGCTTTCAACTCATCGATGAATTACCGTTCGGTCACGGTCTTCGGCAAGCCCCGGCTGCTCGAATCGCACGACGAAAAGCTGCACGCGATGAAGATCATCAGCGAGCATTCGATGCCGGGACGCTGGGACGAGCTGAGGGCGCCGCACGACCGGGAGGTCAAGATGACCGGCGTGATTGCCGTGGAGGTGGAAACAGGCTCCGCCAAGATATCAGCGAAAATGCCGGACGATGATCCGGAGGACTACGATATACCGGTCTGGGCCGGCATCCTCCCGCTGACCACCCGAACCGGGGCGCTGCAGGAGGACAGCCGCGTGGTCGAAGGAGTGGAACCCTCGGGCGTCGTGCTGGCGATGCAACACCGGGTGATTTAGGGACGCAACACATGAGCAAAGTCAGGAATGTCGAGATCAGGCTGGCGAGCCGTCCGAGCGGCTGGGTGACCGCGGAGAATTTTGAGCAGACGGAATCGCCGGTGCCGGAACCCGCTGAAGGCCAGGTTCTCGTGCGCAACATCTACCTCTCCGTCGACCCTTACATGCGGGGGCGCATGAACGATGCCAAGTCCTACGTACCGCCATTCGAGCTGGGCGAGGTGCTGCAGGGTGGTGTCGTCGGGCAGGTGGTCAAAAGCAGGAACGCGGACTTCGCCGAAGGCGACTATGTGAATGGCATGCTCGGCTGGCAGAACTACTCTCTCTCGAACGGGCAAGGCCTTTACAAGATAAGCAAACAGGGAGTCCCGCTCTCGTATCACCTGGGCATCCTCGGCATGCCCGGCATGACTGCCTGGGTGGGGTTGTTCACGATCGCCGGCACCAAGCCGGGCGAAACGGTTTTCGTGTCCGCGGCTTCCGGCGCCGTTGGCAGTGTCGTCGGCCAGATCGCCAGGATCCACGGATGTACCGTCGCCGGCACCGCCGGCTCCGACGAAAAAGTGGAGCTGCTGAAGAAGGACTTCGGCTATCACGCCGCCTTCAACTACCGTGAAAGCGAATCGCTGCCGAAAAGCGTCGCATCCGTTTGCCCGAAAGGCATCGACGTCAATTTCGAGAACGTAGGCGGCGCGATCTTCGAGGCGGCGCTCTGGAACATGCGGGCCTACGGGCGCATCGCGCTGTGCGGCATGGTTTCGAACTACAACGACGAGAAGAGCGAACCCGGCCCGCGCGGCATGATGAGCATCGTCGCGAAGAGGCTTACGATTCGCGGCTTCATCGTTACCGACCACCCCGACGCCTGCCGGGAGTACGTAGCGAAAGCATCCGGGTGGCTCAGGGAAGGCAAGCTCAAGTATCGCGAAACCGTCACGCAGGGAATCGAGAATGCGCCCTCGGCATTCATCGACATGCTGAAGGGCCGCAACATCGGCAAGCAGATCGTTCAGCTTGACGAGGAAATGTAGGGTAAAAGGGGACAGGTAAAAGGGGACAGATTTATTTTTTCCAGGAAAAAATAAATCTGTCCCCTTTTACCGTCCCCTTTTACCCCAAAAAAAACCCCGGCGGTGCCGGGGTTTTCGCAATAAATCGAAAGTGCGCGCGAAGCGCTATTCCATGCGGTATTGCACTTCGAGGCCGTAGACTCGGCCCTTGTTGAGCGGCGAGAACGTCGCTTTCGGTCCGGCAAGGCTCGGCACGGGGAACGCCGGGCCGCCGGGGAAGTTCGGCGGCAATTGCGTATCGCCCCCGATCGTCACTTCGTCTTTCAGGTTCTTGCCAAAGGCGGAAACCGTGAGGCGATCGTCCATGAAGCCCAGGCTTACGTTGGCGCTGAACATATCGGAGGGGCGCAGCCAG
>DATGQI010000017.1:0-9188 GCA_035304285.1 Woeseiaceae bacterium | reverse complement strand
GATTTCTCCCGGACGTTGACGCGCTTGAGATCGTCGGGGAATCCCGCGGAAGCGTGCTTCTGGAAAAAGCATTCGGCGTTGCCGTCGTTGAGTCCCTGGGGACATCGCAGCAAAGACATCGGGTGATCTGCGATGTGCGGCAGCATCCGCGCCGCGACGGCATCGTAGTACTGTGCAAGTTCGGCCTTCGTTATCCCTTGCTTCGGGTAGACGACCCGGTGCGGGTTCGAGATCCGGATGCCGTGATACTCCTCCCTGGCCTTCGGGTCTGCTCCTGCTGCACGCTCGAGGGACACCTGCTCCGGCTTCTTGTCCTCGCGCAATCCCTTGAAGACGCCGTGGCGCACATGGCCGCCGTCGGTCAGCTCGTTGAAATCGATCTCGGCAATCAGTTCCGGGCGTACCCAGCGGGCGTTCCGCGAGACCGGTTTGGGCGTCACGGCGAAAGGCGATTCCTTTTGCTGCAGCGACTTCATGCGTTTGGCAAGGTCCTCGAGATGCTGGCCTGAAAAACCGCTGCCGACCCTGCCGCGGTATTTCAGGTCACCGTTCTCGAACGTGCCTATCAGCAGGGATGCAAATTCCCGTCCCCGCTTGTCGGAGGGGGTAAATCCGCCAATCACGAACTCCTGTCGCTTCGTGCACTTGATCTTGAGCCAGCTCATGGTGCGCCGCCCGCGGTAAACCGAATTGGCCTTCTTGGAGATTATCCCTTCGCCACCGTTCTTGCACATCGCGTCCAGGACGTCCTGCCCGCTGCCGCGGACGTGCTCGCTGTAGGTGACGATGGAGCCGCCTGGCAGGGAGCCGAGCAACTTGCGAAGGTTTGCCTTGCGCTCGAGCAGCGGCTTCGACGTAAGGTCCTCCCCGTCCAGCTCAAGAAGATCGAACGCGTAGTAGGCAAGCGGACCACCTGCTGACAGCGCAGCCTGCAACGCGGAGAACTGGGAACCGGCCGCTGTGTGCGGCACGACCACTTCGCCGTCGAGGAGTGCGCTCTCGCAGTCGAGGTCGCGCAATGCTTCGGCAACGGGCCGGAACTTGTCCGTCCAGTCGTGGCCGGCGCGGGAATAGCAACGTACCTCACCCCCGGCGACGGCCACGATAGAGCGATAGCCGTCAAATTTGGATTCATGTACCCACTCGTTCCCGTCCGGCACGGTATCTGACAGCGTCGCCAGCTGTGGCTTGCGAAACGGCGGGAGCTTCGCCGCTTTCTTCGAGGTCTTCTTCCCGGCTTTACGGCGCCGGGAGGTGCTGGTTTTCTCCGGTGGATCCTCGGCGTTGGCGATCTGCTCCATGGTGCGAGCCGTCGCGATGCTGGTCGTATATGCGTTCACCAGTTCGTCAGGATCGTGTCCGGCATGTTCATCGCGTTCCTTGATCAGCAGCCAGTTCTCGCGGTCGCCACGCTTGCGCGGCTTCATGCGCACGAGCGTCCAGCCGCCCCGCATCCGTTCCCCTTCCACGAAGAACTTGAGCTTGCCCTGCTTCAGTCCAGCGTCCGTGTCGTCTCTCGGCATCCAGCGGCCCTTGTCCCAGAGCATCACGGTGCCGCCGCCATATTCCTTCTTCGGGATAGTGCCCTCGAACTCTGCGTACGACATCGGGTGATCTTCGGTGCGCACCGCCAGTCGCTTCTGCTTCGGGTCGGGACTCGGGCCGCGGGTCACCGCCCAGCTGAGCAGCACGCCATCCCACTCGAGGCGCAGGTCGTAATGCAGGCGGGTGGCGGCGTGTTTTTGCACGAAAAAGCCCAAGGCGTTGCGCCGCGAGCGGCCGGGCTTACCGCGCGGCTCTTTTGTCTGCGCAAAATCGCGTTTTGCGTTGTACTCCGACAGCCGCTCTTTCGCCGCCACGCCTTACGCTCGCTTCTTTTTCCTGCTCGGAGCTTTCTTTTTCTTCGATTGCTTCTTTTGTGCTTTCTTCCCGGCTTTCGACTTGCCGCTCTCGCCGCCAGAAGTCTTTTCCAGGCTCTTCTTGAGAGCTGCCATAAGGTCGATGACGTTGTCGCCGGTAACCGGACGCTCGTCATCTTCATCCGTCGAAACACGTTTTGCGCCCTTGGCTTTGGTCTTCTGTTCAATCAGTTCACGCATGGCCACCGTGTAGTTATCCTTGAACCGCGAAATGTCGAACTTCGCGGTCTTCTTCTCAATCAGGGTAGTCGCGACATCCAGCAGGTCCTCCGGGACTTCCTCGTCGCTGATCTTCGAGAACAGCGGCTCCGCTTCGCGGATCTCGTCCTCGTAGTGCAGGGTCTCGAGCAGCAAGCCGTCATTGCAGGGCTTTACGGCCGCAATATATTCCCGCCCGCGCAAGGTGATCTGTCCCAGTCCGACCTTGCCCGAGGCGCGAAGCGATTCACGGATCACACGGTAAGCATCCTCTGCGAGGTCGTCTGCGGGTACCAGGTAGTAAGGCTTGTCGAAATAGAGCGGTGGGATTTCGCAGGCGTCGACAAATTGGATAAGCTCGAAGGTCTTCTTCGACTCGAGCTTCACCTGCTCTATTTCTTCCTGGTCGAGCAGGACGTAGTTGTCCTTGTCCAGCTCGTACCCCTTCATGATGTCGTCCTTTTCCACCGGACCGATTCCGGGAACGACTTTTTCGTAACGGATGCGCTTTCCGCTTGGCTCGTGAATCTGGCGGAAGCTCACTCGCGCGCCGGTCTTCGTTGCCGAGTACAACTCGACCGCCATCGCAACCAGCGAGAGCCTGAGCTGTCCTTTCCAGAGCGGTCGTGCTGCCAATTTGTTAATCCTTTGTGAAGGCGCGACTTTTCCACGGCGCTGCAAGACGCATGCCAGCCGCCGCAGCTGCATTCAGAAATGCATCGCAGGAAGACGACGTGGAGCAACCCGCATGCTTGACGAGCGCAGGAGTAAGACCGGCGCAGGCGTTGTAAGAATTTCCGGTAAAGCGGCGATTTTTCATTAGCGCTCGCGAGTACGGGCATTTTGCAGCGGGTTTTCGCGGAGTCTGTCCGTGGCATACATCTTGCAGCCGCTGTCACCGTAATCTGGCAGCCCGCCGTTCCCGAGCACCGAGATCATGATAAAACCGGATGTTTACATCGATAGCGACACCGACTTTCCGCGGTTACTCCTTGCAAGCAACCGCGAACCATTTCGAGTCATAAGGGAAGCAAACGGGGAGGTCAGTCGCTGCGATCGCACGATGGGCGGACTCACCTCGGCGCTTTGCCCGGTCCTCGAACGCTGCGACGGTGTGTGGGTCTCCTGGAATCCGAATGCGCTCGGCAGCGAAGACGACGACGATCACATCCGCGAACACCAGGGCGACGGCATCCCGTTTCCCGTCATCCAGGTTGGACTGCGAAAGGCGGAAGTCCGGGGCTACTACAACGGCTTCTGCAACAGGGCGTTATGGCCCCTGTGTCACACCGTCCTTCGTTGTGTGACGCCGCGGCTCGACTACTGGCAGGACTTCCGCACGATCAACGATCGCTTCGCGGACGTCATCGCCAGCCGCTCCAGGTCCTGTGACGTCATCTGGATCCACGACTACCATCTCATGCTCGTTCCCGCGGCCATGCGGCGCCGGCTGGATCCGAAGCACCGGATCGGATATTTCCACCACGTGCCGTTTCCGAATGTACGCGTATTGAAGGCGTTTCCCTGGCACAGGCAACTACTCAAGGGACTTCTCGGCGCGGACTCCATAGGCTTCCACACACCCGACTACGCCAGCAACTTCATTGAATGCTGCAACGAGCTGCTTGGATGCGATACACGGTCGGAGCCGGGCACGATCAACCATGGAAAATACCGGACTGTCGTCAGGGCTCGCCCGATCGGTGTCGATGCAAAGAGTTTCCAGGCGCTTGCCGAACAGCGAGATGTGCAGAACGACGCCATCGAGATCCGGCGCAAGCACCGTTGTGAACGATTCGTGCTGAGCGTCGACAGGCTGGACTACACCAAAGGCATTCTCGAACGCATTGAAGCCATTCGCGCCCTGTTCGCCCGCATCCCGCAATGTCGCGGAATCGTCACGTTCATGCAGGTCGCAGTCCCGACCCGCACGGACGTTCCGGAGTATCAGCAATACCGGGCAAAGGTCGAAGCGGCTGTCGATGCGCTGAACGCGGAGTTCAGTCATGACGACTGGAAGCCGATGATCTACCGCAACGAGCCGATGGACCGGCGCGAACTGGTAGCTCACTACATCGCTGCGGACGTGACTTGCGTGACGCCGCTGGCGGATGGCATGAACCTCGTCGCCTCGGAATATTGCGCATCGCGCAGTGACGGCGACGGCTGCCTGGTACTGTCCTCGCAGGCCGGCGCCGCGACAACGCTCGGTGAACATGCGCTGAGCGTCGACGTCAGGAAGCAGGAGTCCATCATCAACGGGATTCTGCAGGCGTTGACGATGTCAGAGGCGGAGCGGGCACAGAGGATGGCAAAGCTCCGCTCGGTTGTGCTGAACAACACTACAGACAGTTGGCTTGCAAAGTGCCTCGGGGACATCCAGCAGCCGCAACCGGCAGAGCCGGATGAGCTTGCAGCTCTCATCAAGAGTGGCCACGCGCGCCGCGGCGATGGTGCCGAGCGGGCGAGGCCGGGCGCTTCACGGGAACGGCCGGCGACACACTCGTCGCGTGTCCCGGCCAAGCGCGCTCCTGCCGTGAACGCGCCGCCTCCGCACTAGGGGGAGCCGGGGACGGCCTTATATCTCGCGGTGCGTCCCGCCGACGCCGACTACCGGTGTCATCGATGGCGGGTCGCTCGCGGGGAAGCTTTCCCGTGACGCTTCGTCTGCGCACTGGTTTTTCCACGCCCAGTCGGCGGTCGCGATGCGATTCTCGACGTCGCGCACACCGGCCACGTACCAGGCATTGTCCTCTGCCATCTTCTTTTGTTCGTCTCCCGGCAGTGCGCCTGCGAGTATGACTACGGCGTTCCGGGTCTCTATGCTCAGGTGGCTGGCGTCGATCCACGGGTCTTTCTCCAGGAGCAGCCTTAGCGCGTCGGTAATTTCGGCGTCGGTATCCCGCTCCGCCGGCGACAGTTGCAGGCGGTTCGCTACATCGGCCGTTCCACGCACCCACCAGGCAAGCGCTTCCGCGAGGCGCCGGTGGCTCAAGCTCTCGACGCTGCCCGACAGGCAAACGACGCCGTCCGCCGCATCTATGTATATCGCGTGATCGGCAGCCTCGGCGTCATCGGGCGATTTGCCGGGTAATATGCGATGACTGTCGAATGCGGGTTCCGCTGCGAGCCGCTGGAGCACCGCATCGACGAGTTCCTGATCCGACAGCATCTCCGCCTGTTTTATACGCAGCCTGTCCAGGACCGCGGGTCCACCCGTTGCTTCTCCAACCGTTTCCCGGACGATTCGCGGCACCACCCGCCGCGCCCTTATATCCGGCACCCGGCCCTCGAGAACGACAATGTCATTTTCGAGCCTGATGTCGAACTCGTCCCGCCGAAGCTCAAGGCGCGGGTCGGCCTCGAGCGCGGCGTAGACGGATTCCAGTAGATCAGCTGCGGGCATGGCTATCGTCCTCGTGATGAATTTTGTATTCAGTGCAAAATCTGTCTGCAATTCCTGTGCCACCGGATAACGTTTTTGCGATGACCTGAAGCCAGGCACTGCACGCGAAACGATGCTGCTCTCCTGATCTGCTCATGGCATAAGTCTTGCACCTGCTATGCGTCCGCGGCGAGCGACAGCCGACACACACGGAGGAAATGCAATGCGGCTCGAGAACAAGGTAGCAATCGTGACGGGTGGAGCCACGGGTATCGGGGAGGCTATCGCGTCGAAGTTCTGCCGTGAAGGTGCGCAGGTGGTCGTTACAGGCGGCCCTGCGGATTCCGTCGACGACATCGTTGAACGCATGCACGAGCAAGGTGGCGAGGCCGTGAGCTTCCTGGGCGATCTTTCGAACGAAGATACCGCACGCGAATGTGTCGAGAGCGCCATCGAATGCTTCGGGAAGCTCGACATACTGGTCAATAACGCCGGTGTCCTGAACGCCCTGCACCCGATCGAGGATTATCCCACTGACAAGTTCGAGGAGATGATTGCGTCGAACATTCTTGCCGTCTTCATGATGACGCGGGCAGCGATCCCGGAACTGAAGAAGAGCAGGGGGTGCATCGTTTCTGCGGGTTCCGAGGCCGCCTGGAACGGCGCCCCGAATTTTGCTCCTTACGCTGGTACCAAGGGGTTCATTCACTCGTTCATGAAAGGAGTTGCCGTGGAGCAGGCAAGGAACGGCATCCGCGCAAACTGCGTCTGCCCGGGCCCCGTCAATGCGGCGATGACTGAGGACGAAATCGTATCGTTCGACAGCGAAAGCGAAGAGACGCTCATAGCGAACTCGGCGCCTGGCAGGCACGGTACGGTCGAGGAAATTGCAAACGCTTATACCTTCCTTGCATCCGACGAAGCGAGCTACGTCAACGGAGCACTGTGGCTGGTGGATGGAGGCACCACTACCGCCAATGGCAACGTCAATGAGGAGGTGCCGCACAACCTGGCAGCGGCGCCGGGACCATCAGGAGACGGGCTTGGCGATGCCCGGTAACTGCAGTCGCATTTCATCGGTCAGGGCATCAGCCGTTCGCAAGCCTGCCAGTCGCCCCTGCGCAACGGGATCTCCATGCCGCCGCTTTCCTCGAGCCTGTCCCAGAGCCGCGTCCGCATTTCCCTGACGGTGTCCTGGTACTCCGGAATGTCGATCAGGTTGTGGCGCTCGCGTGGGTCGTTGCCCAGGTCGAACAGTTCCTGCGTATCCCATACGCCGTGGTAGTAGATGTATTTGAAACGCTCGCCGCGCAGGGCGAACGTGGTCGGCGTGTGGGGAAAGGCATGCTCCCAGTAGTACTCGTAGAGCAGTTCGCCGGGCGAGTCCATTTGCTCGCCGCGCAGGGCAGGCAGCACGGAGCGGCCGTCCACTACGCGGTCCGGCTCGAGGCCCGCGAGCTCCATGATCGTTGGCTCAATGTCGATGTTGCGCACCATGTCCGTTACCGTCACGCCTTCAGGTACGAAGTCGGCACCCCAGGCGATCATCGGAATGCGGATCGATTCTTCGTAGGCGTGACGTTTGTCGATGAGCCCGTGTTCTCCGAGGGAGAAGCCGTTATCGCTCATGTAGACGACGAGCGTGTCTTCACGCAGCCCGTTCTGGTCGACGAAGTCGAGCACCCTGCCGATGCTTTCGTCCAGCGCGAGAGTGGTCTCGGCGTAACGGCGATAAAACGTATCGAAGTCGAACTGGCCGTGGTAGGCGTAGTCAACTCCGTGCCAGCTGTTGCGCTGCTCCCGTACCCATCGCGGCTGTCCGCGAAGGTTCGCTTCCGTCTTCGGCATGGTTTCGGGATAAGGAATCTCGACGTCGCGATAGCGTCCGGCATGACGCTCCGCCGGCACGAATTCCGCATGCACTGCCTTGTGCGCCAGTATCAGGAAGAAGGGCGCATCGGTCCGTTCGCCCTGAACACCGTTCAGCCAGTCGAGGGCGAACTGCGTGAGTATGTCGGTGGTGTAACCGTTCATTTCGCGCCGTCGACCGTCGATGTTCAGGACGGGATCGGTATAGACGCCCTGGCCCTGGAAGCTTACCCAGTGATCGAAGCCCGGCCGCGGGTCGTCCCTGTCCTCGCCCATGTGCCATTTGCCGATGTAAGCCGTACGCCATCCTGCTTCCTGTAGGCGTTGCGGGAAGAAAACCGTTCCTTCGGGTATGCCGGAGGAGTTGTCCACCACGCGATGCCGGTGCGCGTATTGACCGGTAAGGATGGAGGCGCGGCTCGGCGAGCAGAGCGACGTGGTGACGAAGGTGTTCGCGAGATGCACACCCCCCGCAGCCATGCGGTCCATGGACGGCGTTTGCAGCCATGGGGGAGCTGATTCAACGAAGCTCATGAAGTCGTAACGATGATCGTCGCTCAGGATAAGGATGACGTTCGGCGCCGAGCCAGGCGCTTGCGCCAGCGCTACAACCGGTGAGCAGGCAAGTAAAAGTATTGCGAGACTGCGACGAATGATCATCATGAGGAGCGATACCTTGGTTGGCCGTAGGAGCCGCCCTGCGGGCGACAAATGTCACGATGCTGCGCAGGTCCTGTCGCCCGTGAGACGGGCTCCTACAGCCCTCGCATCCTCAGCCGCGCTTGTAGGTGCCGACGAGCCGGTTCATGGCGGTCACGTGCGGCTCGATCCTCTCCAGCAGTTGCCACATCGTCAGCCCCGCGGGCAGGTCGAGTTCGGCGTTGAGCGCGAGCAACCAGAAGAAATAGTGGTGCGGGCCATGTCCTTCCGGCGGCATGGGTCCGCCGTAGCCGTTGCGGTCGTAGTTGTTCGTTCCCTGCGTGAAATCTTCTGTACCTTCCGCCAGTTCCGTCACCGATCCCGGGATGTTGTACAGCACCCAGTGCACGAAGCCGTAACTGCCTGGTGACACCAGGGGAGCGTCCGGGTCGTGGCAAATGAGGGCGAACGAGCGGGTTCCGTCAGGTATGTTTGCGAAGGACAGCTGCGGCGATACGTCCTCGCCCTCGCCGGTGTACTTCTTCGGGATTTTGCCGTGGTGCTCGAAACCCGAGCTGGTGAGCTTCATGTCTGATAGGGCGAATGCCATGGCTGTCACTCCTCGATCCGGAACACGGTTCGATAGTCGCATAAACGGCCGGACGATTTAAGCGGCGCACTGTAAGAGAGCTGTGGCGGCTACAGGAGGGAGTGCGTTAGGTGCGAGCGTTGCGCAGCGTGTGACGGATGTCGCCCGCGGGGCGGGCTCCCGCAGTCTTCCAGTCCAAGCTGACCGGAATCGAGCGCTGTAGGAGCTCGTCCCACGAGCGACAGGACCTGCGCAGCATCGTGACATTTGTCACCCACGGGGCGGGCTCCCGCAGCTTTCTGTTCCGGGCAAGGTTGGAAACGAACGTTGCAGGAGTCCGTCCCACGGGCGACCGCCGTAACCTTGTGGCGGTCCCCCGCAGGAGGGATCCAGGTGTGGCTGTCTTGTATCGTCAGGCCGCGACTTCTCCCTTGGCGGCGGGCTTGAGTTTCCTTCTTTTCGGCGACGTGACGTCGCGAAACGTCAGCATCTCCACGACTCGTTCCGAGCTGCCGGGATAGAAGCCGTGCTCTTTCTGGAAGGACTCCGGGTTGCGAAACGTGCCAAAGACGATGTCCCACAGCGGCAG
>DATGQI010000016.1:0-2825 GCA_035304285.1 Woeseiaceae bacterium | reverse complement strand
CGCACCAATTCACGTATGTCGGGGAGTTCCCGGCTGTCTCCGTTCGACTCGCTGACATCCCGCCTGAAGATGTCGGACGCATGCAGAAAGCCGGTGCGTTCGAGTCCGATATCGATAAACGCCGCCTGCATTCCCGGCAATACCCGCGATACCCGGCCTTTGTATATGTTGCTGTTCAGGCCGCGGCGCGCGGCGCGCTCTATGTAGACCTCCTGCAGGACCCCGTTTTCGAGCAGCGCCGCTCGAACTTCCCGCGGGGTCACGTTGACCAGTATTTCTTCTTTCGGCAGTTGCTCGCTCATCGTGCTCCCCCTGACGTGCTGACCCGGCGCAACGGGTCGATGCCGGCTTGCGCTAGCAGCGAAGCCGTCTCGAATACCGGCAAGCCGACTACTCCGGAGTAACTGCCCGACAGCGCCTCGACGAACACGCCGCCAATCCCCTGTATCGCGTATGCGCCCGCCTTGCCCAATGGTTCCCCGCTCCGCCAGTAGCTCAACGCTTCACCGCGCGCGATTTCCCGCATGCGTACTTCGGTTCGCGACACGGCCGTCTTCTTGCCACCCGGGGTATCGAGGGCGACGGCGGTAAACACCCGGTGTACCCTGCCGGAAAGCTGAGACAGCATGAACAGCGCTTCCTCCTCCGAACCGGCCTTACCGAACGTGATGCCCTCTAGCGCCACCACTGTGTCGGCACCCAGTATCACAGGTTCCGAGCTCCGCATTCGCCTGCTTTTGTTTGCCTTCTCCAGGGCCAGCCGGATGGCGAGTGCCTCTGCCGCCTCGCCAGGCAGGGGCGTTTCATCGATGTCGACGCCCTGCCAGGTATGCGCAATGCCGATGGCGGCAAGTATTTCGCGTCGTCTCGGGGAGGCAGAAGCGAGGTGCACAAGCGGCGTTTCATCCGGCTCCACCTTCCCGTGCATCTCCGTATGCACCTCCCTATGCACGATGGTAAGGGTGTCCCTGCAACAAGGTGTGTGCGCGGTAGAGCTGTTCTGCCAGCACCACTCGTGCCAGCCCGTGGGGCAGGGTCAGGCGGGAAAGTGACCATCTGAAATCGGCACGGCGCGCGCAGTCCGCCGAAACCCCGTCCGGACCGCCGATGATAAAGGCGAGGTCGCTGGCTCCTGCCTGCCAGCCGGCAAGTTGCGAGGACAATCCTTCGCTCGTCAACTCAGTCCCGGCTTCATCGAGAAGCACCACCGTCTCCGTGGGCTTCAGCTGTTTCAGGACCAGGGCCCCTTCGGTCTCTGTTGCCTGGCTCGCGCTGCCTGTCCCGGTCCGTCGTGCCGTGGGTACGGTGTGGAGCCGGAAGCGCCACTGTCCCGGCAGGCGCTTTACATACTCGTCGAAGGCGTCTCCCACCCAGGCAGGCTGCCGGTCACTTACGGCAATCAGTCGGATGTGCATGCCCCGCGCGCTATCTGTCCCTGGCAGCGAGGTCGCTTGCCGGCGCGAGCGACCACAGTTTTTCCAGGTTATAGAATTCACGGACCCGCGGCAGCATCACATGCACAAGTATGTCCTGCAGGTCCAGGAGTATCCATTCGCTACCTTCCGTCCCCTCGACCCCGGTAGGGCGGTGCCCGGCTTCGCGAGCCTTGTCCGCAACTGCGTCGGCCAGTGCCTTGACGTGCCGATTGGAGGTGCCGCTCGCCACGATCATGAAGTCGGTGACCGGGGTAAGGTTGCGCACGTCCAGTTTTACGATGTCTTTAGCCTTCACCTCTTCCAGCGCCTCGACCGCCAGGTCGCTCAACTGCTCACTATTCATTCACTGATCCGCTTTTCGGTGCCAATATTTTTGCTCCTTAACTAACTTGATTTCAGCCTGATGGCTTCGTTGACCGTACTGCCTTCCTCATCGCCGTTCTGCGCGCGCTCGTCGGCGTTCCCGGCTGCCGACTGGTAACAGCCGCTTTCCCTGATCACAGCCCTGACGCTGTCAGGCAACAGGTACCTCGGGTCCCGCCCGGCCGCGACCAGCTCGCGAATTTCCGTCGACGAGATTTCAAGCTGCGTCACGTCGTGGATATAGATATGACCGGAGCGGGCCTGGTGCAGGTCACCGATGCGGTGCGTGCCGCGGTCCGTCAGTAGTTCCCCGAGCGGGCCCATGTCAGGCGCCCGCCAACCCGGCCGATGCGCCACGACGATGTGCGACAGCTGCAGGATCTCCCGCCAGTGATACCACTTGGGCAATCCCAGGAAGGCGTCCATGCCGATCATGAGCGCAAGCGGTGTGAGCGGAAATTCCGAGCGCAGCGCCGTCAGCGTATCCACCGAGTACGACGGGCCATCGCGCTGCAATTCGCGGTCGTCCACCACGAAACCCTGCTGTCCTTCCGTCGCCACCCGGACCATCCTGAGCCGCAGCTCAGGATCGGCGACCGGCGAACCGCGGTGCGGCGGACTACCGGCGGGCATGAAACGCACTTCTTCGAAACGCAGCGCCTGCAACATCTCGAAGGCGGACCGCAGGTGTCCGAAATGTATCGGATCGAAAGTCCCGCCAAAGATTCCCATCGAACCCATACTTTCAGCTCTCTCCTTCCCCGGACATGACTGGCAGAACCTCCCTACGCTGCCTTCGTGGCGGCGGCGGCCAGCCCGAATACGATCTCGGTAATGAGCTGCCACGGGTCCACGCGCATCTGGCCCTTGGCGGCGGCATCGGCGCGCCGGGCAATCTTGAGCAATCGGTAGAAATCGGACACGCCGTGGCGCGCAACGCAATTCCTTACGCTTGCCTGCCGCGTCCGCCAGACACCTGCACGCTGTAATGCAGAGCCGAGATCACTGCCGGTCTGCACCAGGTCG
>DATGQI010000015.1:0-15880 GCA_035304285.1 Woeseiaceae bacterium | reverse complement strand
ACGGCGGTGGCAACAGTTAAGAAATGACGTCTGTTGCGATCAACGTCGTCGGTCATCAGGCACTCCCATGCACCGGCCGTGACGTCCGGCGGTTTTTTGCTTTATTCGAAAACTGGTAAATTTGCAGCAGACCCGGTTTGCCGTCAGGATGGACGCTGGTTCGGGGCTTGGTGCGGAACCATGCGGCATTATACACGGGGCTCAAGAAAATTGGCTAGGAGCCACTCGGCGCGTCGTCCGCGAGTGTAGCGACGAGACAGCCTGACCCGGACTGTCCATGCATGGGCCGGGTTAATTTCGTGCACTGCCAGGAAGAGACGTGGCTCGACTAAAGCCGGTTTTCATTTTTCTGTTTCAATCCGTCGTCGTCGGGCTTGCGGTCGCGTTTCTCGTGGTGTTGCTCAAGCCACAGTTGCTTCCGGTGTTCAATAGTACGACTTCCGGCGTTCAACGTCCGGCAAGTTATGCCGATGCGGTCGACATCAGCGCACCGGCCGTGGCGAATGTGTACACGCGCCGGCTGGTCCAGTCCGGTCCGGATGTAGATGCCGGCGACCGGTTTCGCCTGAATACCAGTCTCGGTTCTGCGGTTGTCATCGATCCCGAAGGATACCTCGTCACGAACTTCCACGTCGTCGCCGATGCCGCGGAAATACGCGTGCAGCTCGCCGACGGGCGCATTGCGGACCCGGACGTGGTCGGCTACGACGCCGAAACAGACCTGGCCCTGCTCAAGGTGGAGTTGGGTACGCTCAATGCCATTCCGCTGGGACGCTCCGCCAATGTCCGGATCGGAGACGTAGTGCTGGCCATAGGCAATCCCTATGGGCTTACGAAAACGGTGACGCAGGGTATCGTGAGCGCCACAGGGCGTGGGCTTCTCGGGCTCACGACCTTCGAAAACTTCATCCAGACCGATGCCGCGATAAATGAAGGCAACTCCGGCGGGGCATTGGTGAATTCACTGGGCGAGCTGGTGGGCATCAATACGGCGGTACTCGCACAGGACGCCGGCACCGAGGGCATAAGCTTCGCCATTCCCATTGATCTCGTTCGCGGTGTGGTCGACGAGATCAAGCGTCACGGCAGGGTCATCCGTGGCTGGGTCGGCTTTGTAGATCCGCAGGAACTGTCGCGGGCGGAATCCGCCGCGCTCGGCATCGAGCGAAACATCGGCATCCTGGTACGAATAATCCCGAACGGTCCCGCCGCCGTCGCCGGACTCACGGACGGCGATGTGATCCTGGCCATAAACGACGAGCCGATACGCACCGCGCAGCAGGCGAGGCTGCTGGTCGCAGCGCTGGAACCGGGCGACCAGATCGACCTTCAGGTCTGGCGCGACCGGCGGTCGTTCGGGGTGACGGTCACGGCCGCCGAACGTCCGCCCGACGCAGAACGCCCGCTGGAATAAGCCCAGGCCGGCCAGCGTCCTTGACATCCGGGGAATCGGGCAGAATGCGCTAACCGGCCCCTGGCTTTCGCCACTCGTCTTCCGTGAAGGCCCGGATGGAGAGCGCATGAATTTCATTGCCCACCAGGCTGCCCAGGCAGTCATAAACCAGCTTGTGCCGCGCGAGCGGGCGCTTTCCGGTGAACTCATCGGAAATGACTACGGCCTCGAAATGAGTGTTGTCGTCACTCGAGACATTGACAGTCGCATTCCGCAGGCCGGCTGCGATGAGCGTTTCGATTTCTTCCGGTTGCATAGTCCTTTCCAGGGCACTTTTTCCAGGGCACAAGGGTTTTCCGAAGCGAGGAGACGTCCTCGAGCCTGCAGTGTAACAAAGCGGCCCTGCGGGACGGTATCATGGCCAGTTCCTGTAGCCGCCTCGAGCGAAACCAGTGCCACCGGACCATGGATAACGCACTTGCGCCTTGTTTCACGGAAGTCTCTGCTCGATAGCGGCTGTCTCGGCCAGGTCACCGCGCCGACTCTCGATAATTCCCGGCTAAAGGCCTGCGAAGTCACTAGCGAACACCATGCTGGGTAACATCCTCGAAGTCGTCGGCGGCTTGCTTTTACTCGTGTGGGGTGCAAACCGCTTTGTCTACGGTGCTGCCGCCATGGCGCGTAACCTGGGCGTCGCTCCGTTACTCATTGGCCTGACGGTGGTCGCTATTGCCACCTCGGCACCGGAGATCCTGATATCGATCGTCGCCGCCTTCAGGGGCTCCCCGGAACTCGCCATCGGCAATGCGATCGGTTCGAACATCGTCAACATCGGCCTGGTCCTCGGGACGGTGGCGTTGATCCGCCCCGTACAGCTGTCGTCGCAGACGTTGCGCCGCGAAATGCCGGCGCTGCTTGCGGTCACGCTGCTCGGCGTGTCGCTGTTCCTCGATGCTTACCTGAGCCGGATCGACGGGGTAGTACTGCTGGCCGCGCTCGTTTTCGTGATGTTCTGGCTGATCAAGCTGGGACTGCGCTCTTCGGTGGACGATACCATCACCCTTGAATACGAGGCGGACATTCCACGCGGTGTCAGCATGAGACGTGCGCTCGGCTGGTTTGCCGTCGGACTGGCGTCGCTGCTGGCAGGCGCGGAGTTCATGGTTAACGGCGCCACCGAGATCGCGCGTGTCCTCGGGATGAGCGAAGTGGTAATCGGCATCGTGCTGGTGGCGTTCGCCACGAGCGTACCGGAACTGGCAGTGTCCCTGGTTGCCGCGCGAAAGGGCGAATATGGCCTCGCAATCGGCAACATCGTCGGCTCGAACCTTTTCAACATCCTGGCGGTGATTGGCGCCGCGGCTTTGATCGCACCTTCGTCCCTGCCACCCTCCGTATTGTCGCTGCACCTGTTCGTGATGGTAGCGTTTACGCTGGTCCTGTTTACGATGACCTACGAGCAGGAAGGCACCGGCAGCATCACGCGCGTCGAGGGCGCCGCGCTGCTGGTCGCGTACATTGCCTATGACATCTACGCAGTCATCCAAAATGTATAAACTGCCGGGTCTGGTCACACGAGGTTGGGGGCTTTTTTGCAAACAAAGCTGACATCCGAAGAACTGCTGAAGCTTGCAGGAAGGGTTCTCGAGATCGAGTCGAAAGCAGTCCTGCAACTCAAACAGCGGCTCGACAATTCATTCACGGCGGCCTGCAAACTGTGCCTCGAGACGACCGGCCGGGTCGTGGTAACAGGCATGGGAAAATCCGGGCATATCGGTGGCAAGGTCGCGGCGACGCTCGCGAGCACCGGCACGCCCTCGTTCTTCATGCATCCCGCCGAGGCGAGCCATGGGGACCTGGGGATGATCACCGAGCAGGACCTGCTGCTGGCCCTCTCCTACTCCGGCGAAACACAGGAAGTAGTCACGATTCTGCCCCTGGTGAAGCGGATGGGCGCCCGGCTCATCTCCGTGACCGGCAAGCCCGGCTCGACGCTCGCAAGAGCGGCCGACGTGCACCTGAATGTTGCCGTCGACGAGGAAGCCTGCCCGCTCAACCTGGCGCCTACTGCCAGCACTACCGCGATGCTTGCAATGGGAGACGCCCTGGCGGTGGCGTTGCTGGAGAGCCGCGGATTCACGGCGGAAGATTTCGCCCGTTCGCACCCGAGCGGCAGCCTCGGCAAACGCCTGATCCTGCGGGTCTCGGACGTGATGCATACGGGCGATGAAGTTCCGGCCGTCAGCGAGAGCGTGAAGCTGGCCGAAGGTCTCGTCGAAATGTCACGCAAAGGGCTCGGCATGACGGCCATAGTGGATGATGACAAACACATCCTGGGCATCTTCACGGATGGCGACCTGCGTCGGGCACTCGATGCAGACATCGACGTTCACAAAACGGAGATGAGCAAGGTGATGCACCGGGACTGCAAGACGGTCCCGCCCGATATCCTCGCGGCCGAAGCCGTTCATCTCATGGAGGAGCACAAGATCACCGGATTGCTCGTGGCCGATGCCGACAATCGGCTGGTTGGGGCGCTGAACGTTCACGACCTGTTCCGGGCAGGAATAATGTGAGCGCGAAGACCGCGGTGCCGGTACCTCGGGACGTCAAGCTTGCAGCCTTCGATGTGGACGGTGTTTTCACAGACGGCCGCTTCTACCTCTCTGATGCCGGCGTAGAATCGAAAGCGTTCTCCACCCAGGATGGCTTCGGCATCAAGAAACTCATCGCGGCCAACGTGCAGGTTGCCATCATCAGCAGCCGCAGGTCGGGCGCCGTTGACGCGCGCATGCGCGAACTTGGGGTCCGACACGTCGTGCAGGGAGCCGCGGACAAGCTCGACGCGTTCAACCTCCTGATCGAGTCATTGCAACTGGCGGCCGAGCATTGTGTCTACGTGGGAGACGATGTGCCCGACCTGCCTGTACTGAAACGGGTCGGTTTTGCCATTGCTGTCGCCAATGCGGTCGGCGAAGTAAAGGAATGCTGCGACTACACGACGCGCTCTCCAGGCGGCTTCGGGGCCGTCCGGGAAGTGTGTGAACTGCTGCTGGCGGCGCGCGCAACAGACAGAGCGAATGGCTGATGAGCGCGCGCAACCTGCTCGGGTTCGCGCTGCTGGCGATAGCGGCAGCAGGCAGCTGGTTTCTCACCAGGTCGCTGCAACCACCGGAGGTCGAAGAGGCGTCCCGGAATACACGTAGCAGTGGATTTTACCTTCGCTCCGCCAGGATGTTGGGAACCGATTCGCAAGGAGACCTCCTCTACGAGATCGAAGCGGAATACGCGGAACAGCTGCCAAACGAGGAAATCGAATTCCGGAACGTGCGCATAAGCTATTCCCCCGACGCAACAGTTCCGTGGACGTTAAACGCCGACACGGCCTTGATCGGCAGGAACCAGGAGCAGGTGGTTCTCACGGGCGACGTTGTCGCGGTGAACAGCGAAGGACTCTCCGGGGAACCAACGGAAATTCGCACGTCTTATCTCGAGTTCGATCCGGCAACTTACCGTGCGGAGACAGACGGCCGGGTGCAAATCCGGGTCGGGTCACGCAGCCTGACTGCGACCGGCATGCTAGCATTGTTGCAGGAGGACAAAGTGCAGCTTAAGTCGAACGTCAGCGGTAAATTTTTTCCCTAATCCGGGCCAAGAGCCGGCGGAGAGTATTGTGATCAGGGTAAGAACATATCCGTTGCTGACTTTAGCGGTCGTCGCTGTGACGTGGCCTCTTGCCGTGCTCCCGCAGGAGCCGGATCTGCGGCTGCCGATTACGGTCGATGCGGACACGCTCGCCTACGATGGCAAGAACTCGATGCTCATCTACCAGGGCCTGAAGCTCAACCAGGGAAGCCTCGGTATCGAAGCTGACGAAGGCAGAGCCAGTAACCTGGACTTCGAGAACAGCGTGTGGGAGTTCAACGGCAACGTAGTGATAACCGTAGAAAACGGCCGCGTCGAGTGCGACACCGCACACCTGAAGTTTTCCGGTCACCAGCTGGAGCGGGCAACGATTACCGGTTCTCCGGCGACCTTCGAAATGCAACGTCCCGAAAGCGATGTCGTGACATACGCGGAGGCTGGTCGCCTCGAATACAATTTCGATGCGGGCACCATCGAATTTTCGGAACAAGCCACGATCACGGAGGGTGGCAACCAGATCTCCAGTAACCACCTCGTCTACAACATCGAGGAACAGCGCATCAATGCCCGGTCGGCCGGCGAAGGCGAACCGCGGGTCAAGATCATATACACCCCGAGCGATTCCGAAGCTCCCGAAGACGATGATTCGGCATCGCAAGCCGGCGATGATGAGCCGGACGAAGGGGAAAACGATTGATGAGTATTCTGAGCGTTCAGGATATTTCCAAGAGTTACAAATTTCGCGAAGTCGTCAAGGGACTCTCCCTCGAAATCACCAGCGGCGAAGTCGTTGGGCTGCTCGGTCCGAACGGCGCCGGCAAGACGACAGCCTTTTACATGATAGTGGGGCTGATTCCCTGCGACAGGGGAAGGATCCTTCTCGACGGCCACGACCTCACGGCGCTGCCGATGCATCGCCGCGCCGCCATGGGACTGGGCTACCTGCCCCAGGAAGCATCGATTTTTCGCAAACTGACGGTCGAACAGAACATCCTGGCGATCCTGGAGAACCGCAGTGACTTAGACCGCGCCGGGCGAGCCAAGGAGCTGGATCAGCTTCTGGACGAACTGCACGTGGGACATGTCCGGACGAGCCTCGGTATCAGCCTGTCGGGCGGCGAACGGCGCCGGGTAGAGATCGCCCGTGCCCTGGCTGCGCACCCGAGATTCGTGCTGCTGGATGAGCCCTTTGCGGGTGTGGATCCGATCTCCGTGCTCGATATTCAGCGCATAATCAGGCACTTGAGTGATCGCAGCATCGGCGTTCTCATCACCGACCATAATGTGCGGGAAACGCTCGGAATTTGCAGCAGAGCCTATATACTCAATGACGGTAGCCTGATCGCATCCGGACCGCCCGGCGAGATCCTGGAGAATCAGCACGTTCGGGAAGTGTATCTCGGACAGGAGTTCAAACTCTGAACCACAATCGGCACCAGACAACCTATATCATGACGGTAGCGCCCGTCAGTCGACGCACCGCGCCTAGAACGGCGGTTCCTGCGCCGGACCTGGAACAAACCTCCGCATGATGAAACCTTCCCTTCAACTCAAGCTCGGGCAAACGCTCACGATGACCCCCCAGCTGCAACAGGCCATTCGCCTGCTGCAGCTTCCGGTACTCGACTTGAGCGCACAGATCCAGGACGCGCTTGAAGAAAACGTAATGCTGGAGATGGAGGATCTTCCGGACGTTCCGAAAACCGACACCGAACCCACGGTCGAGGTGGAGACGATCAAGCCGGAAGACACCTGGCAGACGAACCCGATGGAGCGGATCCAGGAGAGCAACTGGAACGGCGAAGGGCGGCCGATCAACGAGTACGCCGACCAGAGCGGCCAGTCGCTCCGGGAACATCTTCTCTGGCAGCTCGAGCTGGAGGATTTCACGCCTCGCGAAAGCGTCATCGGCGAGGCGCTGATCGACAGCATCAACGACGACGGCTACCTGACGACCACCCTCGAGGAGATCGTCGAGTACATTGGAGAAAACTCCGCCGTCAGCGTCGAGGAGATAGAACGAACCCTGGCCAAGGTGCAGCGACTGGACCCGGGCGGCATCGGCGCGCGGTCGCTGTCCGAATGCATCATCCTGCAGCTCGAACAGCTGGACCCCTCTACTCCCGGCCTCGACCTGGCAATCGAAATCGCCGGCAGTCACCTCGATGCCGTAGGCGCCCAGGAATACAGCGAGCTGCGCCGCACGTTGCGCACAACGGAAGCCTGCCTGGATGACGCGCTCGCACTGATCAAGGGTTGCCACCCGAAACCAGGTCAGGCAGTGAACACCGCGGCGGCCGAGTACGTCGTGCCGGACGTGTTCGTCCGCAAGGTCGATGGTCGTTGGCAGGTGGAAATCAGCTCGTCCGGGATTCCGCGCCTGTCGGTCAACCAGCGCTATGCCCAACTGCTGCGCGGGAGCACCGATCACGCAGCACTGCGCACGCAGCTGCAGGAAGCGCGTTGGCTGGTTCGGAGCCTCGAGATCCGCAATGAAACCTTGATGAAGGTTGCAAGCTGCATCGTTTCCCGCCAGACCGAATTCCTCGATCACGGTGATGAAGCGATGAAGCCGCTGGTCCTGCGCGACGTCGCAGAGGAAATCGGCATGCACGAGTCGACGATCTCGCGCGTGACGACGAACAAGTACATGCACACCCCGCGTGGGGTTTTCGAGTTCAAGTACTTCTTTTCCAGCCATCTTGCTTCCGCCGACGGCTCTGACCAGTCGTCTACGTCCGTGCGGGCGAAGATTCGCAAGCTCATTGGTTCGGAAAATCCCTCGAAGCCGCTCAGCGACAGCAAAATTGCCAAGCTGCTGGCAGACGACGGCATATCGGTGGCACGGCGCACTGTCGCGAAGTACCGGGAGGCGATGAAGATCCCGTCGTCGAGCGAGCGAAAGGTACGGAAACCGAGGTAAGCAGCAAGCAACGAGAACCGGCCGTATCCGCGGCGAGGAGGTGCTGACACAGGCAGGCTAAGCGCAAACCATTGTTCAATGATGATCGAGCGATTCGCGAGGCGGGGGTGTAGCGAATCGGTGCGTCAGGAATTACAGGAGAATGTTATGCAATTAAGTGTCACGGGCCATCATGTCGATATTACGTCCGCTCTCAGGAACTATGTCGAGAGTAAAGTCGACAAGATCGGACGGCATTTTGATCTGGTATCCGACGTACATTGTATCCTGACGGTGGAAAAACTCAGGCACAAGGCCGAAGCCACGGTTAACGTCAATGGGGGCCAGATTTACGCAGACGCCACCGAAGACGATATGTACGCAGCGATCGACAGCCTCGTGGACAAGCTTGACCGGCAGGTCAGGAAGTACAAGGAAAAACTTGCGGACCATCACGCCAGGGAAGCCAACAAGCGCGCATTCGAGTGAAGCTGTCGCCGTACGGTTCGCGGGCGAGACGCCTTCCGAACCGTACGGCAGCCCCCGCCGAAAACGGCCACTTTGCGCCGTTTTCCCTCAAGACAGCTGAGCAGTTAATTGACAATGATCTTCGAACGAATCCTGAAACCCGAAAATGTGCTGTACGACGTCAGCGTACGCGGCAAGAAACATTGCCTCGAGATACTGAGCGAACTCCTGGCCAAATCGAGTCCGGACACGCCGCACGAAGACATCTTCGCAAAGCTGGCTGAACGTGAGCGTCTGGGGTCGACCGCGCTGGGCAGCGGCGTGGCGCTTCCTCACTGCCGCTTCACTGGAGTCGAGGGGACAGGTGCGGCGCTGCTGAAACTGGCGGAGCCGGTGGATTTCGACTCTCCAGACGACGAACCCGTGGACCTGGTGTTCGGGGTGATGGTTCCCGAAGAAATCACCGACAGCCATCGCGACGATATCGCAACGATTTCCGAGACATTGAAAGATTCTGCCACGCAGGCGCGCCTGCGCGGCGCAAGGAGCGCGAACGAGCTGTACGACAGTCTCGTTTCGGGCCGCACAACTGTGAACGTTGACCAGGGTCGGCGACAGCGGTCGCCGGGGGCTTAGAGGAGCATCCAGTGGATACTACTGCCGTGGATGAAAAGCGCCTGATCATCGTAAGCGGCCTGTCCGGCTCGGGGAAGAGCGTAGCTCTGCATGCACTCGAGGACCTGGGGTACTACTGCATAGACAACATGCCGGCTGCCCTGCTCAAGTCCCTTCTCAATGAAGTGAGCCGCAACGACGACAACTCTCCGGTACGCGTTGCCGTCGGGGTAGATGCGCGAAACCGCCGCCAGGACCTGGAGGCGCTTCCGCAGCTCATCGACGACCTGCGCAAGAACAATGTGCGCACGGATTTCCTGTTCCTGCAGGCGAGCGACGAAATTCTCCTGAAACGCTACAGCGAGACGCGGCGCCGGCATCCGCTCGACAAGCACGGTACCGAACTCAGGGCCGCAATTGAAAAAGAACGGGAACTCCTCGGCGAGGTCATCAACTCGGCCGACCTGATCATCGACACGTCGCGAACCAGCGTATACGAACTGGCCGAAGCGATCAGGAAGCGGGTCGACAGCCGCGGCGGCAACAAGCTGTCGGTGCTGATCGAGTCATTCGGCTACAAGAACGGCATTCCGGCCGACGCCGACTTTGTATTCGACCTCCGTTGCCTGCCGAATCCTTACTGGCAGCAGGACCTGCGCAGCCTGACCGGCCAGGACGAGTCGGTATCAAAGTTCCTGGAGGAACAGCCGCTCTTCATGCAGATGTACGAAGACATTCTCGCCTTCCTGACTCGCTGGATACCGGAATACGTCAGCTTCGATCGCAGTTACCTCACCATCGCAATCGGCTGCACGGGTGGGCAGCACCGATCGGTATACATGGCCGAAAAACTGGCGAAAGCCTTGAAGCAAACCCACGAGCCTGTGCTGACGCGACACAACGAACTGCCGCAACGCGGCACCGACCGCAAATAGCAATAGCACCTCACATCTTCTTGTAGAATCGCCCGGTCCGCGCTGCCCTGGGCCGGATGCTGCCGGCGATGCGAAAGGGAAACCTGATGGACCCGAGAGAGGCGCAGAACACGCTCGAACTGCTTCGCGAAGAGCTGGGCAGCGGCGGTTTGCGCTCGGCAAGAATGCTCGTCGGCAGTCTCTACCCCTCGGAGCTCGCTCGCTTGCTCGAATCCGTCCCTCCCGCCGAGCGAGCGTTGATCTGGGAGATGGTGGAGCCGGAACGCGAGGGCGACGTTCTGGTCGAGCTCGCGGAACAGGTTCGCGACGCCCTCATCCGCGGCATGAAAACCGACCAGCTGATCGCCGCCACGGAGGGCATGGAGCTCGACGATCTCGCAGACCTTCTTGCGGACCTTCCGGAAGCGCTGACCAAGGAAGTCATGCGCTCGATGGACCACCAGGACCGCGAGCGCCTGAACCAGGTTCTTTCGTACGACGAAGATACCGCCGGCGGTCTGATGAACGTCGACATCGTGACCGTGCGCCCGGATGTGACGCTCGAGGTCGTTCTGCGATTCCTGCGCGCCCGCGGCGAAATTCCGGACGGCACGGACACGATCTACGTCGTGAACCGCAACAATGAGTACCTGGGCTCCCTATTCCTGTCCCGCCTGCTGACGGAAGATCCGCAGCAGGCGGTCGAACGGGTCATGTCTTCGACGACGCTGCCGATTCCCGCGCACACGAGTTCGTCGGAAGTGGTGTGGGAATTCGAGAATCGCGATCTGCTATCGGCGCCGGTGGTCGATGAAGACTACCGGCTCGTGGGCCGCATCACAGTGGACGACATCGTCGACGTGATACGCGAGGAGGCGGAGCATTCATTAATGAGCGCCGCCGGCCTGGACGAAGAAGACGACATGTTTGCGCCCGCGATTACGAGCGCACGCAGACGTGCGATCTGGCTCGGCGTGAACCTGGGGACCGCGTTCCTCGCAGCCTCCGTGGTGGACCTTTTCCAGTCGACGATCGACAAGATCGTCCTGCTGGCGGTACTGATGCCGGTCGTGCCCAGCATGGGTGGCGTTGCGGGCAGCCAGTCGCTCACGATCATCACGCGCGCCATTGCACTCGGCCAGATCGACAGGACCAACGCCGGCAGCATCTTCCGCAAGGAAGTACTGGTGGGAGTGCTAAACGGCATGCTCTGGGCCAGCGTCGTCGGGGTCTTTACATACGTCTGGTTCAACGACTGGCATATCGGCGCGGTTATCGCCGGCGCAATGCTGATAAACCTGTTCCTGGCGGCGGCGGCCGGCTTCGCGGTGCCGCTTCTCCTGAAGCGGATGAAGATCGACCCGGCCATTGCCGGCGGCGTCGTGCTGATGGCGATCACCGACGTCGCGGGATACATGTCCTTCCTCGGGCTCGGCACCCTCCTCCTGCTGTAGGAAGGTTTTCTATTCCGCCGTGGGACGGACTCCTACAACTCAAAGGTCGAAGCCGCTCAGGTCTTTCTTTACCCACGCCGGCGCGAATAGCCTCGGCACGTCCGCGCCCGTCACGAAGTCGAGCAGGTTGTCCTTCACGGCCATGGCGTCCTTATAGCCGAGTTCGATCAACGCCTGCGTATACGACTGCTCGAACAGCAGGAAACTCAACAGGCGATTCTCCGGCTTACTGCGCCCGCGGATACCACGCAACAGGATGCGCAAGGGCACCGGCATGTCGCGCCGGTGCTCGTGGGCGATCTCGCGCAGGTCCCTGCTCGGCACGATCAACATCGTATCGATGGGCCGCATGCGCTTCACCGGACCTGTCCGTTCGTCCGGCGGCACGGCGTCGATGAGCTGGTTGATCTTGGTCATCCTTTCAAGGTCGGAATAGAGACCGTCCATGAATAGCGTATCCAGCATGTATCCGGCAATCTGCGCAAAGCTCGGAAACCTCGGCGGTTGCACATCGAGCAAGGACGCATCCGCCGTTTCATCCCTGACGCCGATAACGAGGATTCGATCCGCTCCCAGGTGAATGGCAGGGCTCAGCGGCGTTGCCTGCCGCATGGCACCATCACCGAAATACTCATCGCCGATAAGCACCGGCGGAAAGATGAGCGGCACGGCGATGCTCGCCATCAGGTGATCCAGGTGCAGAGACTGCCGGACCCCGATACGGCGTGTGCGCGACCAGGAGCGAATGCCCGGCGCTCCCTGGAAGAATGACATCGAGCGTGCCGAACCGTAGCCTGCAGCGGTCACAGCCACGGCATGCAGGTTGCCGTCCTCGATCGACTTCTGGATGCGCGGAAAGCGGATGTTCCGGCTGAGCAGCGCACGCAGCGGGGAGTTGTCCAGCAATGATCTGGGCATGCCCACCAGGAAGCCACCCAGCACAATCGCTGCCGCCCAGTGCAGGCTGCTTCCAAGCATCGTCAGGGAGTCTGTGCGGAAGACGTGGCCGCTCTCAAAGCGCCCCCACACGCGCTCCAGCTCCTTGACGGCCAGCGGGAAGTGCCGCGCCTTGCTTGCAAGAACCACGGAGTTGATGGCGCCCGCCGAGGTGCCGCTGATGATCGGGAAGGGATTCGACGACCTGGGCGGCACCAGTTCGGCCAGTGCCTTCAGTACGCCGACCTGGAACGCGCCGCGGGCGCCGCCGCCCGGCAGCACCAGCGCGGTCTTCGAGTCCTGCTGATGTCGTCTCATTCCTGTGGCTGGTTCCGGCCCGGTCTATCCAGGCAGCGAATACCTGCTTACGAAAGCCGGCAATTCAAACGGTCAATGGCCGACCGGGGCGGAGGTCGTGCCGGCGCTGCCGTGCAACAGGCGCCTGATGCCGGCTTCGAGGCCGCTCACGGTCAGCGGAAACATCCGGTCATCCATCAGTTCCCGCGTCAGCTTGATGGACGGCGTGTAGTCCCAGCGTTGCTCGGGTTCGGGATTGAGCCAGATCGCTTTCGGAAATGTATTCAGCAGGCGCTTTATCCATACCGCGCCGGGTTCGTCGTTCCAGTGCTCGACGCTTCCTCCGGCATAAACGATCTCGTACGGACTCATGGTGGCATCCCCGACGAAGATGAGCTTGTAATCGGCAGAGTACTTATGAGCTATGGAGGAAGTATCGACGCGCTCGCTGTGCCTTCGCCGATTGTTCTTCCACATACTCTCGTAGATGAAATTGTGGAAGTAGAAGTATTCAAGGTGCTTGAACTCGCTCTTGGCCGCCGAGAAGAGCTCCTCGCATACCCGCACGTGATCATCCATGGACCCGCCGATGTCGAGACAGAGCAGCACCTTGATGGCGTTGTGTCGCTCCGGGACCATGCGCAAGTCGAGGAGACCGGCGTTGCGCGCGGTCTTGTCGATCGTATCCTCGAGGTCGAGTTGGTCGGCCGCGCCTTCTCTCGCGAACTTGCGCAACTTGCGCAACGCTATCTTGATGTTGCGCGTGCCGAGCTCGACCGTGTCATCGAGGTTACGATACTCCCTGCGATCCCAGACCTTCACGGCCCGGCGATGCCGGGAGCCATGCTGGCCGATGCGTACACCCTCGGGATTGAAACCATATGAACCGAACGGGGACGTGCCGGCCGTTCCGATCCACTTGTTCCCTCCTTCGTGGCGTTCGCGCTGTGCATCGAGGCGCTCGCGCAACGCTTCCATCAGCTTGTCGAAGCCACCCATTGCCTCTATCTGTTCGCGTTCCTCGCGCGAAAGGTAAAGCTCCGCCTGGCGCTGTAACCAGTCGTCGGGAACCTCGCCAAGCAGGCTCTGCAGCGCGTCTTCGATACCCCGGAAGTGCGCGGAGAATATCCTGTCGAAGCGATCGAACTGGGTTTCGTCCTTCACCAGCGAGGAACGGGCAAGATAATAAAAGTCATCGACGCTGCGTGCTGCCAGCCCCCTGTTCATCGCGTCGAGGAGCGTCAGGTATTCTGTAATGGACGGTCGCAGTCCACCGTGTCGAAGCTTGAAAAAGAATCCCGTCAGCATTAGCCCTGACTATTCATGATCTAGTGTGCTAGCGCTTACTGCGTTCGTCCCCGTCGATCGAGGAAAAGCAGTTGCTCGAACAGGTGAACGTCCTGTTCGTTCTTGAGAAGCGCGCCGTGAAGCGGGGGAATCGCCTTGCGGGCATCCTCTGCCCGCAGTGCCTCCGGCGGAATGTCTTCCGCCAGGAGCAGTTTGATCCAGTCCAGCAGTTCCGAAGTGGAGGGCTTTTTCTTCAATCCGGGAACATCCCGGACCCGGTAAAAAGCCTCGAGCGCTTCCCGCAGGAGATTCTTCTTCAACCCGGGAAAATGCACATCGACGATCTTCTCCATCGTCTCCTTGTCCGGGAAGCGGATGTAATGGAAGAAGCAGCGCCGGAGGAAGGCGTCGGGCAGCTCTTTCTCATTGTTGCTGGTGATAATGATGATCGGCCTGTTACGGGCCTTGATGAGCTGCTTCGTCTCATAGACAAAGAACTCCATCCGGTCCAGTTCCTGCAACAGGTCGTTCGGGAACTCGATGTCGGCCTTGTCTATCTCATCGATCAGCAACACCGGCTGCACATCGGACTCGAAGGCTTCCCAGATCTTGCCGCGCACGATGTAGTTTGCGATATCGTGCACCCGGTCGTCCCCGAGCTGGGAGTCGCGCAGCCGCGCAACAGCATCGTAATCGTAAAGCCCCTGCTGGGCTTTGGTTGTCGACTTGATGTGCCATTCGTAGAGCGGCCGGCCCAGCGCCTTCGATACCTCCACGGCCAGCTGCGTCTTGCCCGTGCCGGGTTCGCCCTTGATCAGGATTGGCCGTTCGAGCGTCACGGCGGCATCGACAGCCATCATGAGGTCGTGGGTCGCGACGTAGGAACTGGTGCCTGTAAATCGGGAGTTCGCCATCATCAATCCGTGTGCAGAGGTTTCAGTGGCTGCCTCAACTGGCAGCAGTGACGCTTATGATCTTCATCGCGTTCGTACTGCCGGAGACCCCCTTCAGGTCGCCCTTTGTGAAAATTACGCGGTCTCCGACCTCCACCAGCTCGTGCTCCAGCATCGTCGAAAAGATGTCCTGGTATAAGAGCTGTGCATCGGAATGTTCTATCTGGAACGAGATCGGGTAGACGCCCCGATACAGGGTCACGCGCCGCCTCGTGGCGTCGTGCGGCGTGAATGCATAAATCGGGATGTCCGATCGGATGCGAGACATCCAAAGCGCGGTCGAACCGGACTCCGTCAACGCGATGATAGCTTTCACTGCCAGGTGATTGGCCGTGTACATGACCGCCATTGCGATCGCCTCGTCCACAGCCTGAAACTTGTCGTCGAGCCGATGTGACGTACGCCCGCGCGCCAGCGAGTACTTCTCGGCGCCGACGCAGACTTCGTTGACAGCCGCGATCACTCCAACCGGGTACGCCCCGACTGCAGTCTCGGCAGACAGCATCACCGCGTCTGTTCCATCCATGACCGCATTCGCGACATCGGAAACTTCGGCGCGAGTCGGGATCGAGTGGCTGATCATCGACTCCATCATCTGCGTGGCCGTGATGACTACCTTGTTCTTCCTTCGCGTCCGCCGGATGATCTGCTTCTGCATCCCCGTCAGTTCGGCATAGCCCATCTCGACACCGAGGTCGCCGCGCGCAACCATAATGATATCCGCGGCATCGATGATCAGGTCGATGTTGTGCACTGCTTCGGTGCGCTCGATCTTGGCCACGATCAGGCCCTGGCCACCGGCCTGCCGAAGAAGTTCCCGTGCCTCGTTGACGTCATCGGGGCCGCGCACGAAGGAGACGGCGAGGAAATCCAGCTGCAGGTCTGCCGCGGTCTGTATGTCCTCGCGATCCTTCTGCGTCAGTGCGGGAGCGGAGAGGCCGCCGCCCTGCCGGTTGATACCTTTGTGATCGGACAGTTCACCGCCGCTTATCACTTTCGTGTGGATCCTGCTGCCT
>DATGQI010000014.1:0-20860 GCA_035304285.1 Woeseiaceae bacterium | reverse complement strand
GCCTGCCCGCAAGCGCGGGCGGCATCGCGCAGCGCCGTCTCCTCGTTGTCCATCCAGTGGCCTTCGAGGAATGTCCGGCACAACCCGGCGTGCGCCCGTGCAAAATTCGCATCCTGGCGCAGCGCCGACTCGAAATAGCTTTGTGCCCGGCGAACGTTCAGCTCGTTCGATGGGCGGTCGAGAAAAAGCTCGCCCCTCAGGTAGTCGTCCTGAACGGGCGCCAGCGGAAAGTGCCGCAGAGCATCCATGGGCACCGGCATGCCCATCGCTCGCCGAACGGCCAGCGACGCGCGCGATGCGGTTTCGTCGCGGGCGTGCTCGAGTGCGGTCGTCGGCAGGCTCTCTGCCCATACCTGCCGGCGCACTCCGTTTGAATAAAGGTACAGGCGGATCCCGCTCAGCCGCCCGACGGTCACGACCTCGCCGTCGATAACAGCGTCCGTACGCAATCGGGAGGCTGCGGATGCGGGATCCAGTTCGCGCGTCAGCACTGCGGAAGTATTGGTAGCGACTTTGAAGACTTCGCTGAAGGAGGTGCCCAATGCATCCGCCAGGCGGCCATCCCGGTCACCCTGGATGGAAAGCACGGTCAGTGTTGGCGTGCCGAGGCCGAGCCGCGGCCGGGGCGCATCGGCGCCTTTAGTGATCGCCGGCGGCGTATCACCGGCGAACCACCAGGTACCACCCACCAGCAGCATCAGGGCGCCCGCGGCAAAGGCTGCGGGCCACCAGGCTCGTGTAGCCGCGGGTGTCTCGTAGCCTTCCGCGCGCCCCACCTGCAGCGACTCTTCCGAGGAGGTCTTATACAAGGTGTAGGCATCTACGCCCAAAGCCCGTGCGACACGCTCGAGGGTCTGGGGCTCCACGGGACGTTCCCGAAAGACGCGGCTCACGACGTCTTTCGGGGCAGCATCCAGTCCCTCGAGATCTGCGATGCGCTCGGCGAGTGCGGACTGTGTTCGCAATCCGGCCTCGGCCAGGGCTCGGGCAAGACTCGTTCGCGATGCACGTACACCGCGTTTTCGCTGCGTAGGCTTTCCCGTGGGCATTGCTGGTGCTTGTTCTTGTTCCCGGTCGGCAAACTTTTATAGCACAGCGCCCGCCGCAACTCCGCCAAATGGCGCACAACTTCCCTAACTGCCGCTAATCCTCGGTAAACGCCGCTAGCTGACGACGCCGGGGCCGCTCCCTTCACGTAGCTTTTGGGCCGGCTACCTTGGCTGGGAGCGGCACCGCCGGACGGCACTCGATGCACACGAAACAGGTTTTCTCCGCGGCGATCGTCGGCCTCCTTTGTGCCGCAACCGGTTGCGGTGGCGGACTCGACGGCACGTATGCCGACGAGGCCGGCGTCACACGCTACGAGTTTCGACGGGACGGCCGGACGCAAATTGACGTCCTCGGCACGACCGTGCTCGGGGAGTACAGGCTCGACGGCAACCGGGTGTTAGTGACCAGTCCCCAGGGCACCGTCGTACTGACGAGAAGCAAGGACAGGCTGTACGGGCCGATGGGGCTCGAACTGGTACGACAGCAGGAACAAACCTTAACCGACTGAGAAGAAGTGAGGGAACGACATGAGTGTAATTTCAGTTAGCGGCGTCGTCAGCAACGTGCGCGAGGCCACGCATACGGAAGGCCGCATCGGCCAGCACGCGATGGGCGGGGGAGTCACCGGAAAGGTCAGCTCCAAGCAGGTTTACAGCTTTCGCGTAGACAACCGTCCCGTCATCTACGAGTCCAAGGAAATGATCAGCATTTCTGACGGCGACTGCCTCACCTGCGCAGGACCATTGAGTGGCGGTGTCATCAAGGCGATGAAGGTACGCAACGATTCGACCGGCGTGATCTACGGGCACTCGCCCGTGTTCCTGCTGCTCGCAATGCTCGCCCTGATCTTCATCTCGCTGATGCTGACCTCGACCGGCGTCGGCGCGATTCTCGGTATCCCGGTCCTTTGCGTAGGGATTTACGGCCTCTACAAGACCTTGCAACTGTTCCAGTCCGATAAAGCCGTGCAGGCGACCCCGGTACGGCACGCCGCGTAAACGCACGGCGCGGTACAGCCGCTATTCACGCTGCGCCGGTAGATATCCGGGCCAGGAGCAGCGAGCGGAGCCAATGCTTGTCCTTGATGGACCCGCACGCGCATACCGGGCCACGCCCGTGTATCATGACCGGGGGTGAGCTGATGATGCAGTAGGAGTTTCCTATGCGCGTCGGAGGCCGGATTGAATGTTGCGCCTGGATACTCGGCATCGCCCTGCTGGGTTCTTATGCCGCGGTGCGCGCGTACTTCGAAACCGCGCGGGCAGCCGGTGTCGAGGCATTCGTCGCGTCCGCAGCCGCGTCCTCGTCCGCGGCGACCGCGCCTTCGTCTGAAGCCCCTCCCGACCAAAGTCAGGCACCTTTCTCAAGCCTCGAAGTCGACCAATCTCTCTGGTCGGAGGCGCGCATGAGCGCATTTGCCGTGGCCCGGCCGGCCGCGGGAGACGTGGAGGCAGTCCTCAGGATTCCGGCGCTGCAACTCGACGTGCCGGTGTACTCAGGAACCAGCGACACCAATCTGAATCGCGGCGCCGGACATATCGAAGGCACTGCGGCACTCATCGGGCAGACCGGCAACATCGGAATCGCCGCACACCGCGACGGTTTTTTCCGCAAGCTCAAAGATGTAGCGATCGATGACGACATACATCTTGTGCTCGAGGGACGAAGCCTGCGCTATCGTGTCGTGGAACTCGCCGTCGTGTCACCGCATGAGATTGGTGTTCTGGCGCCTACCGATGTTCCCAGTGTCACCCTCGTGACTTGCTATCCCTTCTATTTTATTGGCGCTGCCCCGCAGCGCTACATCGTGCGCGCACAGCTTTACGACGCGCCCGACCACGTACCCGGCGCAGCAGTTGAAGAAGCATCGGGAGTCACGGAAAACCTGGAAGCCAGACTATGAGGAAAAAGCTATGAATCTGAGAAAAACCAGCCTTATGGGCGTCGTTGCCCTTGCGTTCAGCGGAGCGCTATTTGCCCAGACAAGTGTTGACCGCGCCTTCTCCGCGACAGGCGCGAGCTGCGACCAGGTTACCTGGTCCGAGGAAGCTCTGGAGCAGTATCCGCGTATCGCGAGCGCCTGTCGCGAAGTGACGGAGCGAGACGGGAAATATTTCGTTCGCTTCGAGGGAGAGGTGGATCGAGTAAGGGATCGGGGTCGTTCGATAACCGTCGACTTCAGGGAGGGAGATCGGCTTACAATTTCACCGCCGGATAATCTTTCCATCTTTATCGATGGACGGCGAACCTCGGCGGCAAACCTGCGGCCCGGCGACCAGCTGAACTTCTACATTCCGCAGGATCAGCTCGTTGCAACTTTCTTCGACGACGAGTCGGAGACTGCCACCGCACAGGAGGCACCGATCACTCCGGAACCCGAAGAAACGCTTGCCAGGACAGAGCCGCAGAGCCAAAGCAGGCTGCCCGGCACAGCAAGTCCGCTGCCGCTGCTCGGCTTCGCGGGTTTGATCCTGCTTGTCCTTGGCGCCGCTTTGACGATTCGAAGGTTGACGAGGCAGGGCTGAGTCCTCGCGTCTGCACCCGGATGTGCCCATCCGGGCGGCCTCGAATGACAGGTCTGCCAGGTAGGGATGTGCCTCCGGGTGGGACGCGATGAGACGACGGGCCGACGCTTGATATCGCAAGCGATCACCTTTCGGGTTGTTGCCCGTGGATCGGAAACCTCGCGTCAGAGTGACCAGGTAGCCTCGTCTGCGCGTACACCATCAATCGCGGGACGATGACTGATGACTGCCGCTGCAAACCAGAACTGGCCGGCTGCGCTGACGACCGCTGCCCGGCTGGCGAGTTTCGCCATCATTTGTGGCCTGCTCTTCTGGGGCCAGGTCGTCCTGATCCCGATCGCGCTCGCGGCGCTCGTCACCTTCCTGATCGGTCCGCTGGTCACGCGGCTGGATCGATGGGGACTGCCGCGCGTTGTTGCCGTCATCGTCGTGTCGCTGGGT
The DNA here is from genome assembly GCA_035304285.1 of Woeseiaceae bacterium. Lineage (GTDB taxonomy): Bacteria > Pseudomonadota > Gammaproteobacteria > Steroidobacterales > Woeseiaceae > IDS-8. The sequence continues at coordinate 16,844 of DATGQI010000014.1, read as the reverse complement.
GTGACCGGAGTGATCGGCGGCGTCGGTTACATCGTCACCAGCGAACTGTCGGAACTTGCCCAGGAGCTTCCTGAATACCGGGAGAACATCCGGGGCAAGATCGCAGACCTCCGTTCTATGACTCGCGGAGGTACGATAGAAAGCGTACAAGACACGATCGAAGACATCAGTGCCGATGTCAAGCGGGATGCGGCCGCCGAATCGCCCGCGGCAACCGAAAGCGATGACGAGAAACCGATGCGCGTCGCGATAGAGCCCGAGCGGCCGATCATCGGCGATACCGGCTTCCTGAGCCCGGTCTTCCAGGCAGCCGCGACCGCAGGACTGACCATGCTGCTGTCCATCTTCATGATGATCAAGCGGGAGGACCTGCGTAATCGCCTGGTAAGCCTGGCTGGGCAGGCGTCGCTTGCGGTGACGACGAAAGCATTCTCCGAGGCCGGCCAGCGCATCAGCCGGTACCTGCTGATGCAATTCATCATCAATGCTTCGATGGGACTGGCGGTGTGGCTGGGACTGTTCCTGATCGGGGTACCATACAGTGCGCTGTGGGGACTCGCCGCAGGGGTATTTCGCTACATTCCCTATGTCGGGCCGTGGCTGGCGGCGTTATTACCAATCACAGTGAGTGTCATCACCGCACCGGGCTGGGAGCAGGTGGTCTTCGTAGCCGCCCTGTTCCTGGTGCTGGAGCTGTTCAGCAACAACGTGATGGAACCGTGGCTTTACGGGCAAAGCGTCGGGTTATCACCCATCGCCGTCATCGTGGCGGCCATCTTCTGGACCTGGCTCTGGGGCCCGGTGGGTCTGATTATCGCCACGCCCATCACGGCGTGCGTGGTGGTGGTATCGAGATACATTCCGGAGCTGGCGGCATTCGACCGGTTGCTGAGCGAGCGGCCGGCACTGCAACCTCACCTGTGGTTGTACCAGCGCCTGCTGGCACGCGACGAGGACGAGGCGGCGGACATCGTCGAAGAGCACCGCGAGGAACATTCGCTCGCTGCGACCTGCGACGAATTGCTGCTCGGTTCGCTGCTCGCACTGAAGCGCGACCTGGCTGCGGGCCGCGTAAATCGGGAGGACGGCCGGTTCGTCGAAAGCGCATTGCGGGAGCTCCTCGACGAAATGGTCGATAGCCTGGACAGCGAAATGGAACGCGCAAGCGAGGCGGAGAGCGAGGAGGCGGCGGAACGGGAGCCGGTACTGTTAATCGGAATGCCCGTGCGCGACACGCTCGACGAGATTGCCCTGCAGCTTCTCGGGGTGATGCTCCGGGAAGCGCATTGCACGCTCGAGATCCTTTCTCCGGAGGCGTTGATCGGGGAGCGTATCGCCGCAGTCGAAGAGCGTAAGCCTGCCGCTGTGTGTATTGCCTCGCTGCCGGGAGACCTGGCCGCAACACGGCACGTCTGCAAGCGCCTGCGCGCCCGCCTGCCGAACCTTCCCCTGATCGTGGGGCGCCTGCTGAACGCACGCAAGGCGCCGGAGCGCAGCGTTCAGCTCCTGAAAGCCGCCGGCGCACAACACGTGGCCGCGACGCTGGAAGAATTGCGCGACCTGCTGCAGCAGGTGGTGCGGAACAAGCAGCAGGGGTTACGGCGGGAACAGCCGCAATTGAACCTCGGCGTTGCCGAGGCGTTGCCGTAAACACATTCCCTACAACACCACGGCGACCAGCGCGGCCGTCGCGAAGCCGGTGACTCCCGCTACCGTGGATATCACCGTCCACGATCGCAGTGTCTCTGCCTCCGTCTGGTTCAGGAACCGGTTGACCAGCCAGAACCCCGAGTCATTGACGTGCGAAACAACCGATGCGCCCGCAGCGATGGCAATCACCACGAGCGCCGTCTGCGCGGGGCCCAGGCTCAGGTGCAGCAGTACCGGTGCGGTAAGTCCCGCCGCGGTAATCATCGCGACCGTTGCCGACCCTTGCGCAATACGTATCAAAGACGCCAGCATGAAACCGAGCAACACCGGAGGAATCGCCTGCTGGCTGAAGTAGTTTCCGAGCAGGTCGCCAACGCCCGAGTCCACCAGTACCTGCTTGAACACTCCGCCCGCCCCCGTGACGAGCACCACGACCCCGGCCGGTTCCAGCGACCGTGTCATGATGTCCTGCAGCCGCTTCGCCGGAACCCGCCGACTGACGCCGAAAGCGATGTAGGCATAGAGGCACGCAAGCAACAGCGCAATGAACGGGTGGCCGACAAACTCGAGCACGGTCCGCAGGGTACCCGGCGCCAGGACGCGTTGCCCGACCGTGTTGCCGACGATGAGCGCCAGCGGCAGCAGAATGGCCAAGAGTGCCTCGCCGACACGGATCGTAACCTGCGGCTCATCGCCGGCCCGGGCCTCTTCGGCGCCAATCGCAGTCACGGGGAGAGCCGGGAAGGACTTGTAGCGATGTGCCAGAACCGGACCGGCCATAATCGTTGCCGGAATTCCACAAACCAGCCCCATGACGATGACCCATCCGAGATCCGCATCGAGGAGTTCGGCCACGGCAATTGGCCCCGGTGTCGGTGGGATGAATGCGTGACCTACGATCAGCCCGGCGAGTAACGGTGTCGCAAAATACATCGGGTGCCGTCCCGTCTGTTCGCAAAGCGGCCGTATCAGCGGCACCAGGATGACAAATGCCACGTCGAAGAAAACCGCCACCCCGACGAGTAAGCCGGTGCCGTTCAACGCCCAGCCGGCCTTGTCGGCACCGCTCCGTGCAATAAGGGTTCCGGCGATGGCCCGCACACCACCGGCAAACTCGAGCAACGCACCAAGCATCGTACCGAGTCCGACCACGACCGCGATAAACCCCAGCGTGTTGCCCATTCCTGAGGTAATGGATGCCAGCAGTGCGGACGGAGGCATACCCAGTGTCAACCCGACGCCGGCACTGACGATCAGCAATGCCATGAACGCCGGCAGCCGCAGGCGCAGGATCAGCACTAACAGGACCGCTATCCCGGCCCCGACTGTCAGTAACTCCATGCCGGGTCGACCTTGTTTTTATTCCGCCGGTTGTTGTCGGACGGCAGCGGCGCGCTGCACGTAGTCTCTCAGCCACCGCATCGCCGGGCGTTCCGCACCGTTCTGATCGAGCAGGTAAGCCCGCTCCTCCGAGCGCCACAGCCCCGGCAGGTACCCCCACATCGTGATGCCAGTGACACCGCGATGCTCCCAGAATACCGGGAAAATACGCCGGTAATCCGCGAGCTGTAACTCGTCGCTGGGACCGTCGACATCCATTTCCGTCACGTGTATCGGCAATCCCGTGGCAGACAGGCGATCGAGGTTTTGCTTGTGCACGGACATGGGGACATCCGCCCGGGTGGAGAACGCATGCCCCTGCACGCCGATCACGTCGACGAGGTTCTCCTTCTGCAGCAGCCCGATGATATCGAGGTACTGGCCGGTTCTCTCGAGGTTGTTGGTGACGTTGTACTCGTTGATCATCAGTTGCGATTCGGGAAAGCGGCTGCGCGCCATGCGAAATGCGGTGATAACCCAGTCCCAGCCGCTCGCTCCGCTTCCCCCGAGCGCTTCGATGTAATTTCCACCCCCGTCGCCGCGCTTATTCGGCGGATCGTGAAGAGGCTCGTTAACGACCTCGACGAAATCGATCGCGGGATAGCGTCTTGCAACCAGGTCGAACCACTCGGAGATTTCCTCCAGCTGTTCGGCGGGCGCAAGGTCCTCGATCCAGGCCGGCTGCTGGTTACCCCATACGAGCACGTGAAGGTGGAACGGGAGGTCGTTTGCCTTCGCCACTTCCCAGGCCGCATCGAGCGCCTCCCATCGCATCACGTCGCGCTCGGGCTCGGCGCTGCCCCACTTGCCCGCATTCTCCGGCGTCACCTTGTTCCAGTACTTCGTGAAGTTCGCGGACTGGCTGGCGCTGTAGGCACTGCCCAGGAACCTGGTACTGTGAACAGCAATGGGAGAAACCTGGCCCGTCTCGTCTTCCGCCGCCGAAACAAAAGGAATGGTGAGGGACGCTGAAACTGCCGCTGCAAGGAATATCTGGTTTGTCCTGACTTTCACCGCCGATCCTGCATTCCCTGTTACCGGTATCATGATCGCAACGGCGCCCGCCGCGGTCAACGCATATCAGGAATGCGCGAAGCTCGGGGACGATCTAGCCGGAGACGGAGCCGAGAATGGCAGAAGCGGTCGCTTCGTCCGCGGGGAAGAAAGCTTCGATCGCAAGCTCCGACAGCGTGATGTCGATGGGCGTGCCGAACACCGTGGTCGTGCTGAAGAACGCCAGTTCGCGACCTCCGGACCGGAGGCGGAAAGGTATGACGACGCTGCCGTAATCGACCGCCGGCTGGCCTCCAGGCTCCTCCTCGAGGACCGGGTAGCCCTTTAGTTCCTCCAGCAATTCGATCAGCTTCCGGTCCGCCGTCAACTCGATCTGGTGCCGCAGGCGTTCGAAAAGGTGCGCACGCCACTCGCCGATATTCGCGATCCGCGGCGCGAGGCCATCGGGATGCAGGCTCAGGCGCAGTACGTTGACGGGCGGCTCTAGCAGCGAGCTGTCGGTACCTTGAAGCATCGGGGGTACCGCGGCATTGCTGGCCACCAGGGTCCAGTGCCTGTCGACGGCGAGCGCGGGAAACGGCTCGTGCCCCTTGAGCACGAGATCCACCGCCCGTCGGGCAGCTTGCAGGCTCGGGTCGTCGAGCGACCGTTCCGGGAACAGCGGTGCAAACCCGGCAGCAACCAGTAATTCGTTTCGCTCGCGCAGCGGGACGTCGAGCTTCTCTGCCAGGCGCAATACCATTTCGCGGCTTGGGAGCGAGCGGCCGGTTTCGAGAAAACTCAGGTGCCTGGCGGAGATCTCGGCGTCCAGGGCCAGGTCGAGCTGACTGCGGCGCCGGCGCTGCCTCCAGTTGCGGATCTGCATGCCGACGCCGTAACCGCCTGGCTGGGAGTTTATGTGCATCATGCTGCGGATCATAACCTGCGGTCGCGGAGTCGCGATTACCTCCGGGGTAATCGACGCGTCGTTACCCGTCGCTTCTAATTGCTTCGCGATTGGAAATGACCCGAAACCAAGAGGAGAGACCTATGAATTCCACTCCGTTGTCACCTTTCCTGCGGCGTGTTCTCTGGTTCGACGCGGCCACCTGCCTCGTTACCGGCACGGTCATGCTGGTTGCGGGCGGGATGGTGGAGCGACTGCTGGCCATTCCGGAGCAGCTGTCCATTGCCCTCGGCGTCGTTCTGCTGGCGTTTGGAGCAGCTGTCGCCTGGGTCGGTACCCGCCCGAACTTGCTGCGGCCGGCGGTGTGGTCGATCTTTGCGCTGAACGCACTGTGGGCGATCGAGAGCGTGCTCGCGCTCGCGTTCGGCTGGCTGGAGCCGAACGCACTCGGCCAGGCGTTGATCATCGGCCAGGCAATTGCGGTGGCCGTGATCGCAGAACTCCAGTTCGTCGGATTGCGCCGCGCCAGGCCGATTGCCGCCTGACCATGAATAGCAGCCTGCAGGAGCCTGCCTGAAGTGGGCTGAGAGGGTAATTGCGCTGACCTTGTCGCCCGTGGGACGGGCTCCTACAGCGATCTATTCCGGGACAGCGTATCAACCGGGGATTGTTCTGGGATTCCATCCGTAGACTGAGAGGAGAACGGCGAAGCCGATCGCGTACCCAACGCCGACGTGCCATCCGCGCCGCACCCAGTTCGCCACCGACCTCGCCTCGGGAAACATGTTCGATAATGCGACACCCGCAGAGGAGCCGAACCAGACCATGGAGCCGCCAAAGCCGACCGCGTAAGCCAGCATGCCCCAGTCGTAACCATCCTGCTCCAGCGCGAGCTTGGTCAACGGGATGTTGTCGAACACCGCGGAAATCCAGCCGAGTCCAAAGGCCGTCTGCCACGACGCAACCGGCAGTGTCTCTACCGGCATCAGCGAGGCGCAGGTTACGAGAGTCAGGAGGAACAGGGTTCCCTTCAATGATGCGGGTACGACTTTCCAGTCGGTCCGCGTGAAGAGCGCCGCGATAACTATGGCGACCCACACGCCGGCGGCCGGGAAGTCGAGCAGGATATTCGTTGCGATGGCACCCATCAGGATCAAAGCCACCGCGAAGATACGCTTCCATTCGGTCTTGAACTCGCCTGCCGGGTCTTTCTGGATCGGGTGGAATGCGTGCTGCTGACGCGAGGCGACCACGGCGAAAAACAGGAAGGCGGGTACGGCCGCGATATAGGCGTGCAGCACGCCTGAAGCGGGAACGCCTTCGATCCACATCATGGTAGTTGTCGTGTCGCCGACCACCGAACCCGAGCCACCGGCGTTGCTCGCGGCGACGATTGCAGCGAGGTAGCCTATGTCCAGCCGCTTGTGAAACACGTGCAGGGCGATGGTGCCGCCGATCATGGCAGCCGCGATGTTGTCGAGGAAGGCCGACAGGACGAACACCATCGCGAGCAGCACGAACCCGCCCTTCCAGTCGTCGGGCAGGTAGCGCGGCAGGATTTCCGGTACCTGGGATTGCTCGAAGTGCCGGGCGAGAACCGCGAAGCCCAACAACAAGCCGAGCAGGTTCACGAGGATCGGCGCTTCCTCCGCCAGGTGATGGGCGAAGCTGAAGTCGGTGGTCGTCAGGTACTTGAGAAGCACGATTGACGTCAGCCCGGTAAGAGCCACGTCGAGCGTCCGGTCGTGGAACAGCGCCACGCCGAGGAGAGTCAGCGCGAACAACAAGAACTCGATGCGAATCCCGAACAGCAGGGGCGCCGACGCACCGTCGACCAGCGCCCCGGCCGCCACCATCATCGCCATCGCGGCAACGCCTGTTCCCGCGAGCGACCTGCGAGTCAGTAACACGTCTTCCGCAACTCCAGACCAGTACCTGCCCGTTTATCCTCTTTGCTGCTCCCGAAGTCCAGCCCGGAGGATGTCAGGTCGCTGGCCGTTCCTTTACCGCGGTCCGATACAGGAGCCAGGCGATAACTGCTAACAGGATAAGGCCGAACATGCGCCCGAGCTGCATTTCAGCAGGCAGGGCGAGAACGTCCGCTCTCCCGGCTGCGACGATCGGAATCGCGATGAAAATGCCCATCAGCGCCTCGCCCGTGATCAGTCCCGCGGCGAACAGCGTGCCCATGCGTTGCGCCCTGTCCCCGGCTTCCGGGTTGCTGGCGCTCCTGTAGCGGCGCGAAACCACGTGCGACAGCAAGCCGCCAAGGAAGATCGGCACCATCAGTTCCATCGGCAGGTAAATGCCGATTGCGCAGGCGAGCACCGGCACCCGGAAGTTCGACTCCCGCGCTTTTAATGCCGAATCCAGCACGATGATCACGGCGCCGATCGCCGCGCCGATGCCGATCATGGTCCACGGCAATTCGCCACCGAACACGCCCTTCGCCACGGCCGCCATCAGCGTTGCCTGCGGCGCCAGCAGAGGCGAGGGATGGGTCTCCGTCGGCACACCTATGCCATAAGCCTGCGCCAGGAGGTTCAGGACCGGCGCCATGACCAGCGCACTCGAGATACCGCCAATAGCCAGCATGACCTGCTGCTTCCAGGGAGTCGCGCCGACGATATAGCCGCACTTCAGGTCCTGCAGGTTGTCGCCGCCGATGCAGGCGGCGCAACAGACAACCGCGCCGATCATGATTGCGGCAACCGGGCCCATAGTTGCATCCGCACCCATCAGCACGACGAGCACCCCTGCCGAGAACAGGATCGTGGCGATGGTGATTCCTGACACGGGGTTGTTCGAGGAGCCGACGAGGCCGGCCATGTATGCCGACACGGATACGAACAGGAAGCCCGCTACGATCATGATGATGGTCATCGGGATACTGACCAGCCACTGGCCCACGATCGTCTGGTACAGGGCGAGCAACGGCAGGGTGAAAACCACCACCCCGATCAGGATGAATTTCATTGGCAGGTCGCGCTCCGTGTGCGCGACATTGGCGTTGCCGCCGGAGCGAGCCACGGCCAGACCGGTTTTGATACCGGAAAAGAGCGACTTGCGCAGCGAAATCAGCGTCCACACGCCGCCGACCAGCATCGCTCCGACTCCCAGATAACGTATCTGCGCCGACCAGATGGAACCGGCGACGCACTCCGCATTCAGCCCTGCGCCCTCCGCGCAGTTCTGTGCGACCGCGGCGCTCAAAACCGGGTCGCCCTCGAGGAAGAAGCTGCTGTAGATCGGCACGCCGAAGTTCCAGCTGATAATACTTCCTGCCAGCACCACGATGCCGATATTCAGTCCGACGATGTAGCCGACGCCGAGCAGGGCGGGCGACAGGTTCGTGCCGATATAAGCAATGCCCTTACCGACCCAGGTCGCGCTCGCGGCCGTATCCGAGATGACGCGCAGGCCGCTGCCGGCCGCAAGCTTCATGAGGCCACCGAGGATGGCAGCGCCGCCAAGGATCTTCACGCCCTGCGCCGGGTTCTCCCCCGTTTTCAATACTTCGGCGGCGGCTTTGCCCTCCGGGAACGCGAGGCCCTGGTCGACAATGAGCGAGCGCCGGAGCGGCACGGAAAACAGCACTCCGAGCAGTCCTCCCAGCCCGGCGATAGCCAGCACCCAGGCGTACTCGAAGGTTTGCCAGTAACCCAGGATAATGATGGCGGGAATTGTGAAGATGACACCGGAGGCGATGGATGACCCGGCAGAAGCGCCGGTCTGGACGATGTTGTTCTCGAGGATGCCGCCTCCGCCTAATGCCCGCAGCACCGCCATTGATACCACCGCGGCCGGTATTGCCGACGCGATGGTCATGCCGGCGAAGAGGCCGAGGTAGGTATTCGCCGCGGCGAGGATCATGGCCAGGACAATGGCCAGAATAACGGCGCGCGGCGTCAGTTGCGGCAGTACGGCATCTTGCATGGGAGGCTCCCCCTCGTGGCCCTCATCTGTCGAATTTTCTTATGCTGTTGGTGTCAGGCAAACGCCCGAGGCGGTGTCGCCTGGCGTCCCCCGGCGCTGACCGTAGCGCAAAATGCGCTGCTTGTCTCGCTAAGCGCCATGTGCCGGAAACCGGTCGGTTCCTGCCCTGGCCTTCGCCGGCGCTTGGCTGCGGATGCGCCAATCGGTTACCGTGACGCCCCTTCTAAGACAACATAAGAACATGCTTCGTCAAAGCCGTGCACTCTGCCCGAATGCAGCGACAGTCCCGCCAAAGGAATATGAAAATGCGCTTCAACTCTCGTCCATCGTCGCTGGTATGGGCGCTGGCCGTGGCCATAGCCTTGGGCGGCTGTGCTTCCCTGACCCGAACAGGCGACGCCGAACGACATATCGAACTGCAGATCCTCGCGATCAACGATTTTCACGGTAACCTCGAGACGCCGCGGAACGACCTCGGCGGAGCCGCTTACCTCGCGGCGCACCTGAGGCGCGCTGAGGCGGAAGCTGTGCACTCTGTAATAGTGTCGGCGGGAGACCTGATCGGTGCGACACCCCTCATATCCAGCCTCTTCCACGACGAACCGACGATCGAATTCGCCAACATGCTGGGCCTCGACTACAACGGCGTCGGCAATCACGAGTTCGACGAAGGCAAGGAAGAACTGCTGCGCATGCAGCACGGGGGCCCGCATCCCGTTGACGGCGAGTCACCCGGTGGACCGTTTCGCGGTGCGGAGTTTCGTTTCCTGGCCGCCAACGTGATCGATGTGCAGACCGGTCGCACGTTGCTGCCGCCGTACGCCATCCGGCGCTTCGACGGCGTTCCGGTGGCGTTCATCGGCCTCACCCTCGAAGACACGCCGGCGGTGGCATCGGCCGCCGCGGTAGCGGGCCTCTCGTTCATGGACGAGGTGGAAACGATTCACTCACTGGTAGGGCAGATTCGCAAGCAGGGTGTGGAAGCGATCGTCGTGATCATTCACCAGGGCGGCTTCCAGAGCGATGGCGGCGAGGACGACTGCAATGACTTTAGAGGGCCTATCGTCGATATCGTGAAGAAGGCGCATCCGGCGGTGGACCTGTTCGTTTCGGGCCATACCCACCGCCATTACCTGTGCCGCGTGAACGGCCGGCCCGTCACCAGCACGGGGACGGCAGGCAGGTTCTATACCGACATCAGCGCAAGGCTCGATCGCACAAGCGGCGACCTGGTGGTGCTGGATTTCGACAACGTGCCGGTGACGCAGGATATATCGCCCGCGGCGGACGTCGAGGCGCTGGTCTCCCGCTACCGCTCGTTGGTCGAGACGGTCTCCGGAGAGGTAGTTGGGACCATCACCGGCGATTTCACGAAGGACCAGGACAGTGCCGGGCAGTCGGCGCTCGGCGGGCTGATCGCGGATGCACAGCTCGCTGCAACGCAATATGAAGGGGAAGGCGGTGCGGACGTTGCGTTCATGAACCCGGGCGGCATCCGCAGCAACCTGCTGTACCCGGCCACCGATAGCGAGCAGGACGGTGAAGTAACATATGCGGAAGTTTTCTCGGTGCATCCATTCGGCAACCACCTGGTGACGATGACACTTAGCGGTGCGCAGGTATTGCGGCTGCTGGAGCAACAATGGGCGAACCCGCCCGCACGCACCATGATGACGCCGTCGGCAGGCTTCAGCTATGCGTGGAGACGGAGCGTGGAGAAAGAGGGGACAGATTTAATTAAATCTGTCCCCAAGCTCTCTTCACGCGTGGATCCTTCTTCAGTTCGGGTGAACGGGCAACCTCTCGAGCCTACTCGCGATTACCGCGTCACGGTTAACAGCTTCCTCGCCGAAGGCGGCGACGGCTTCACCGTCTTCGCCGAAGGAACGGACCGAGTCGACGGCGCGGCGGACGTTGACGCGTTGCAGGATTACCTCGAGCTGAACTCGCCGTTGTCGCCGGCGGAACTCGACCGCATCCGCGTGGTGGGAAGCGACAGTGGAGGGGACAGATTTAATTAAATCTGTCCCCGCTGCTTGTCCTCCCGCTAACCTGCCGGCTGCGCCTGGGCTTTCTGGAGGACGCTACGCTTCGCGCCATAGAAGAGGTAGATGAGAATGCCGATGATGATCCATGCGCTCATCCAGTGCCAATTGTCGGCGAAGGTCTGCACGAAGAGGTAAAGACAGGCGGCGGCCCCCAGCGGACAGATCACGATAGCAATGGGCACGCGGAAGGCGCGCGGCAGCTCCGGCCGTGTATAACGCAGCACCAGTACACCGATGCACACGGTGGCAAAGGCGAGCAGAGTGCCCATTGCAACCAGGTCACCGAGCACGCCGATTGGCAGCAGTCCCGCCAGGATGGTAGCGGCAACGCCGACGAACACCGTGCCGAATGCCGGCGTGCGGTATTTCGGATGCACTTTGCTGAAGGCGGGAGGGATCAATCCATCGCTGGACATCGCGTAGAAGATTCGCGACTGCCCCATGATCATCACCAGTATTACTGAACTCAAACCCGCGACGGCGCCCAGTTCGACAAGGGTCTTGAGCCACAGAAGCGTGGGGTAGAACTCCAGGGCGGTGGCCACTGGCTGCGCCGTGCCGAGTTCGTAGAAAGGCACCATGCCGGTCAGTACCGCGCATACAGCAATATACAAAACCGTGCAGACGACCAGCGATCCCAGTATGCCGATCGGCATGTTGCGCTGCGGGTTGATCGTCTCCTGCGCCGCGGTCGAGACGGCATCGAAGCCGATGTAGGCGAAGAATACGATGGCCGCTGCGCGCGCGACACCCTGGAAGCCGAAGCGCCCGTCTTCTTCGGGCGGGATGAAGGGTTCCCAGTTCGCCGGGTCGACGAACTGCAGGCTGAAGGCGATGAAGAGCAGTATCACGGCGAGCTTGATAGCCACGATGATGGCGTTCGCTGCGGCCGACTGCTTGATGCCGCGATAGCATAGCGCGGCGATCGCAATGACGATCAGGACAGCGGGCAGGTTGATGATGGCGCCTGTCGTCACGATGCGCCCCTGCGATACCGTCAGCGGTGCCGAGGCGAGGGCTTCCGGCAGTGCCAGCGACATACCGGCCCAGGCGCCGATCGATCCAAGCAGGCTGTTCATGTAACCGGACCAGCCCACTGCAACGGTAGACGCCGCGAACAGGTATTCGAGGACCAGGTTCCAGCCGATGAACCATGCCACGCCTTCGCCCAAGGTGGCGTAGGAATAGGAATACGCGCTGCCCGACACCGGCATCATCGCCGCAAACTCGGCGTAGCAAAGTCCCGCAAGTGCGCACGCGGAGCCCGCGATGACGAAGCTCAGCATGATCGCCGGCCCGGCATGCTCGGCCGCTGCCTGCCCGGTCAGCACGAAAATACCGGCGCCAATCACCGCCCCGATACCGAGCAGCACGAGATGTCGCGCCGTCAGCACACGCTGCAGACTGGCTTCGCCTTCGAGGCTGCCCTCGACGGGCTCGCCTGCGTCTACGTGTGGGGAAGGTGCTATGGGTTTTGTTATGAACAGGTTCATCTGTCGGATCCGCTCGCCTTTCTCGTTACGTATCGCGGAGGAACGGCCCTCTTCCTGGCTTAAGGGCGCAGTACTTTTTGTTGGCAGTGGACTCTATCGAAGCGATCGAAAAAAAGCGACCGCCGCTGATCGCGGGCGCGATACTCAGCCGGCAGCGCTTCCCGCGGCCTGCGCGACCTGGCCCGCCAACACGTCATGCAGCATCTGGAAGGCCACCGGTTTGACAAAATAGCGGTCGAAGCCCGCAAGCCTGGCCCGCTTCTTGTCGGCTTCCGTGCTGAAGCCGCTTATCCCTATCAACGGAACCTGAGCGAATTCGTCCTGGGCGCGCAGGCGCCGCGCCACTTCGCAGCCGTCGATGTCAGGCAGGCCGATGTCCAGCAGTACGGCATCCGGTTTGAACGACTGCGCCAGCCGGATCCCGCTCTCGCCCGTGTAAGCGAGCTGTACTTCCAGGCCGGTCTTTTGCGTGAAGAATGTGGCGAGGCCTTTAGCCAGGTCGACGTTGTCGTCGATGATCAGGAGCTTGAGCGTCCGCTGCGGCTTCAGTTCCGGTGCGGCCAATGTCCGAGGCTCCGGCATCGCCGCACCCTCCAGCAGCGGAAGCGTGACCACGAATTCGGAGCCTTTCTTGGGGCCGCTGCTCAAGGCATGGACGCTGCCGCCGTGCAGTTCGGCCAGGGCCCGGACCAGTGCCAGCCCGATACCGAGGCCCGACTGCGTGCGGGTGTCTTCACTGTCCGCCTGGGTAAAGAGATCAAAGATGCATTCGAGCATGTTGGCTGGAATTCCGGCTCCGGTGTCCCTTACCCGGACCGTGACCGTCGGTGACGGGCCCCGCTGCGCCTCCGCCGACAGCACGATCGTCCCGCACGAGTTGGTGTATTTCGCGGCGTTCGTCAGCAGGTTGCCGAACACCTGCGTCAGCCGCACCGCATCCCCGTCGATCAGCAGCAGTTCGTCCGGCAATTCCACTTCCAGCGAGTGCTGCCGCTCGTCGATCAGCGGTCGGGCTGCGTCCACGGAATGTTCGATGACCTTCTTGAGGCTTAGCGTCTCGCGCTTCAGCTGGACGCGCCCGGTGGTGATGCGCGACACGTCGAGCAGGTCATCGATCAGTCTTTTGAGGTGGCGCAGCTGGCGTTGCAACAGCTCACGCGCCCACGGCACTTTAGCAATAGGCAGTGGAGAGATCTGTAGCAGTTCTATGCCGCTTTGCATGGCAGCCAGTGGATTGCGCAGTTCGTGCCCCAGGATAGAAATGAACTCGTCCTTGCGACGCGCGGCTTCCTTGAGCAACGCCTCGGCACGCTTGCGCTCGCCAACCTCGGAGACGAGCTGTCGGTTAGCCTCTTCCAGCGTACGATTCAGCTTTTGCAGCTCGCGGGTGTTCTCGGCTTTAAGCCTCGAATGCGCCTCGGCAAGCTCGTCGTTGGCGGCGGCCAGCTGCTCGTTCAGTCTGGCAAGTTCGCGGCGTTGCAGGTAGAGCTGTACCAGTACCTGCACCTTGCCGCGGAGTATTTCCGGCACGACCGGGACGTAAACGTAATCCGCAGCCCCCATTTCATAGCCACGCAGGCGATCGAGATCGGTGATGTGGACGCCGGTGACGAAGACGATTGGCGTCGCGCCGAAGCGTGGCTGGCTGCGTACCAGCGCCGCGGTCTCGAATCCATCCATGCCCGGCATGCTGACGTCGAGGAGGATCGCGGCGAACTCCATCGTCATGAGCTTCTCGAAGGCTTCCTCGCCGGAATTCGCGCGCACGAGGTTCTGGTTCAGGCTTTCGAGGATGACCTCGTAGGTCAGCAGGCGCTCGGGCTTGTCGTCGACCAGCAGGATGTTCGCTTGTTCCGTCATGTGGGCCGCATCGTCAGGTTTTCCGTGTTCATGAAATCACCAAAGGTCTGTTGCGTCTCAGCGGTTCAGCCAGACGCGGAGCAGGGACAAAAGGTTATCGCTGTCGACGGGCTTCGCGATGTAGTCCGACGCACCGGCCTCGATGCACTTCTCGCGATCGCCGGTCATTGCCTTCGCCGTGAGGGCGATAATGGGCCTTTCGAACTTCCAGTTCGTGCGCATCTGGCGCATCGTCTCGATCCCGTCGAGTTCGGGCATCATCAGGTCGAGCAGTACCAGCGACAGGTCCTCCGTTTCCCCAATGAGGCGCAGTGCATCACGCCCCGTCTGGGACGACACTACCTGCATGTTGTGGCGCTCCAGCAAGGTAGACAGGGCAAAGATATTACGGACATCGTCATCGACGATCAGGATGGTCTTGCCCGCGAGCACGTCGTAATCGGCTGCCCGGCGCAGCATGTACTGCTTGTGAGTCGGCAGCATCGATACCCGTCGGTGCAGGAACAGGCAGCAGTCGTCGAGGACGCCGTCAATAGTGAGCGCCAGCCTCAGGACCAAGGAGCGGGCGAGCCTGTCGACCTGGCGGCGGTTCGTCGCTTCCCACCCATCGTCAGCACGAATGACGAAAGGCAAGTTGCGAAGCGCAGGCACCGCCGCCGCCTCCTGCAGGAACTCCACCGCAGCCATGTCAGATTGCAGCGCGTCGACCGCGACGCAATCGAACTCCCGCTGTTGCAGCAGCCGCATGGCATCGGACGGCCCCGCGGCGACGGTCGTTTCGATGTCGCTGCCCGCCGCTACCTCGACGATTCCGCCTTCCGCGACAGCACGGCCTCCGGCAACCAGCAGGTGACGTTTGGGCGCGTCGGCAAAATCGAGCATCCTTTGCAGGCCGTTACGCAGGTCGGAAGGGCGCACCGGTTTGGTGATGGTCGCGAACGCGCCCCGGGCCCTCGCCGCGCGCTCGTCGGCGTCGTCGACGATTACCTGCACGGGAACATGCCGCAGGTCCGGGTCGTGCTTGAACCGGCTCAACACCGACCAGCCGTGCATGTCGGCGAGGGAAGTGTCGAGGACCACGGCCTCCGGCCGGTACTTCCGTGCCAGTACGGTTGCATCGGCTCCCCTTGCCGCAACCACGGCTTTCATGCCAGCTGAGTGAGCTGTCTGGAGGAGCATTCGGGCAATTGCAGGGTCCTTCTGAACGATGAGGAAGACCCTGTCGCCATGCGCCAGGTTCTGGCGGTCGTCAGTGACCGTTGCTTTAGCCGTCGAGGGCGCGAGCATCGGTGCGTAGCCTGTCACCGTAGCGTCCACCGTCGCGTTCCGCGTCACCGGCAACACGGGCCCCGCATAACTAACGGGCAGGTAGAGCGTAAAAGTACTGCCGCTGCCGGGCGTGCTGTGCAAGGTTATCTCCCCGCCCAGCAGTTGTGCCAGTTCGCGGCTGATTGCGAGCCCGAGACCGGTTCCGCCGTGCTTCCGCGCCGTCCCCGCGTCCGCCTGCTGAAAGGCCTCGAAGATGATCTTCTGCTTGTCGGGAGGAATTCCTATGCCGGTGTCGCTCACGGCGAACGCGACAACGCCCCTGGCCTTGTCGAGGATCGGGTGACCGGAAGTCCAGCCTTTCTTCGCCGAACTGACACGCAGGCGTACGCTGCCGCGCTCGGTGAACTTGAACGAGTTCGACAGGAGATTCTTCAACACCTGCAGCAGGCGCTTCGGATCGGTGTTGATGGTGCTGCCGAGCGAAGGCCCGAACTCGGTCGTGAACGAGAGGCTGCTGGATTCCGATTCATGGCGGAACGTGCGCTCCACCGTCTTCTTGAGACCTGCAAGCTCGACCTCTTCGCTCTCGACCGCTACGGTGCCGGACTCGATCTTCGACAGGTCCAGGATGTCGCTGATGAGGTTCAGGAGATCGGTGCCGGCTGCGCGTATCGTGGAGGCGAACTCCACCTGGCGTGCGCTCAGGTTGTTCTGCGTGTTGTCGGCGAGCTGCTGGCCGAGCACGAGGATGCTGTTCAGCGGCGTGCGCAGCTCGTGAGACATGTTGGCGAGGAATTCGGACTTGTAGCGTGAAGTCAGCGCAAGCTCAGCTGCCTTTTCCTCCAGTGCGCGCCGTGCCTGCTCGATCTCCTGGTTCTTCCGCTCCACTTCCGCATTCTGCGCCGCCAGCAGTTGCGCCTTCTGCGCCAGTTCCTCGTTTGTCTTCTGCAATTCGCGCTGCTGGGTCTGTTGCTCCGTCGCCAGTTGTTGTGACTGTGCAAGCAGCCGCTCTGTGCGCATCGTTCCCTCGATGTTGTTGATGACCACACCGATGATGTCGGCGAGCTGCTCGAGAAAGGATATGTGAGATTTCGTGAAGTCATTGATCGATGCCAGTTCGATCACCGCCCGGACCTTGTCTTCAAACAACGCCGGCAGTACGACCACGCTGCGCGGTGCGGCATCTACCAGGCCGGTATTTATGCGAACCGAACTAGCGGGGACATCCGAAATGACGAGCGCCTTCCGTTCCTGGGCGCACTGGCCGATAAGGCCTTCGTTGAACGCGTACTCGCGAACGAACCCGGG
>DATGQI010000013.1:0-37787 GCA_035304285.1 Woeseiaceae bacterium | reverse complement strand
CCCCCCGTCTCGCGGTATCTTCCGGCCGGACACGAGGAAGTTGCCGGCCGCGTAATACTTCTTCAGGAACCGGACGTGCGCGCGCATGTGCGCGTCAATCTCGCGCAAGTCGGCCTTGTAGACGAGTTCGATGACGAACATATCGGAATTCCCTGGCTGGGCTGTCGATCCGCGGTCATGCCGCTCGATTAGATAAGCGAAGAGGCTGTCTCGTCGCATGATCAATCTTCGGAGGACCCAATGAAATACCTGACGTTCATCCGCAGCTCGGAGTCTTACCGCGAAGCGCCGCCGCCCGCGCTGATGGAAGCCATGGGCGAGTTCGTGCAGAGGTCGAGCCGGGAAGGCACGCTGGTCGACTCGGGCGGCCTGGCGCCGAGCAAGGACGGTTTCCGCATCCGTCTCGACAACGGCAGGATCACCATGACCGACGGACCCTTCCCCGAGAGCAAGGAGGTCATCGGCGGCTGGGCGATCCTGGAGGTCGGCTCGAAGCAAGAAGCGCTTCGCGTCGCGACCGAGTTCATGGAGTTGCACCGCAGGCACTGGCCCGGTTTCGAGGGCGAGTCCGAAGTGCGGCAGATGGCTGATCCGCGGATGGACGACTAGCCAAACATCATGCCGCTACCGGTATCGGGCTGCGCTCGGCCATCTACGCCGTGATGCCGCAACGCCGCCTGATGCTGCCGCGTGTGCGTGCGTTCATCGACATCGTAGAGAAGTTCGCCGGGAACAGGTGCTCTGCGCCGACGCTCACGATGCCCGGATCGGATGTCGTTACCAGCTTTCTCAGTACGCCGCGTAAACCGCTCGCCTGCGTTTCCTCGCGAGGCAGCCGCACCAGTTTTGCCACCAGTGCGTCCCCTTCGATGATTACCCAGTCGTCCGGCCCGGTGCCGAACATCCTGTCGGGGATGTTGGTTCTCGGGTCGATGAGGCGGTAGAGCTCCCTGTCATCGCTGCCCAGGAAACTCATGGCGCATTTGTAAAGCGGGTTGACGAGCTTGCCGGCAATCTTCTGGTCGAACTGCATCGCGATCGTCTGCTCCGGATCCGTAACGATCCAGCGCGAGGGCATCAGCTTGCGGTTGGGCTGCATGCGCCACGTTCGCCCGAGATGATCAACGATTTCGTGCTTTGCGAAGGCGAAACGGCCCACGACATCGCAGGTCGCCATGACTTTCCCGGCGCGGTCGTCGAGCAGCTCGAGCGTGTGTTGATAACCCTTCGGTTGGGCGCCGCGCCGATACAGCTTGCGGATGCGGTAGACCGGATGTTTGACGGGTTCATCCATCATAAGTCAAGCAAGCTTCGCTGATGGTAAATAAAACTTGACATTCCCCAGGCGGATCCCTAACCTGATGTAAAACATCCTTGATATATCGTAAAAGGTACCAGACATGAGCCGGCAACAAACGAGTTCCAACGACTGGGCTGCCACCATCACGAAGTCCACCGTGCGACTCGGCTACTGGACCGCCGCCTGGGTGGCGACCCTGGCCGTCGCAACCTTCGGTCCGACCTTCATCTGGCAGTCCAGGGCTGCAAGCTCCATCGCCATTCTCGTCAATCTTGCGGTCGGGGTCGGCATGATCCTGGCACACAAGCGCCACCTGAAGAGCCTCGATGAAATGCACCAGAAGATCCAGCTCGAGGCCATGGGTCTCTCGATGGGCGTCGGCCTTATCGCAGGTCTTGCCTGGTCCACTGCCGATATGGCGAACGTCATTCCGTTCGACGCGGAGATAGGCGCTCTCGTAATACTGATGGCGTTAGCCTACATGGCGGGGATATTCGCCGGCTACAGGAGGTACCGGTGAAGAACCGCCTGAAAGTGCTGCGCGCGGAGCGCGACTGGACCCAGGCAGACCTCGCCGACCGATTGCAGGTATCGCGGCAGACGATTAATGCGATAGAGAAGGGAAAATTCGATCCGAGTCTGCCGTTAGCGTTCAGGGCGGCGCGGCTTTTCGGCATGGCGATCGAAGAGATCTTCCAGGACGAGCCCTGAGATTAGCTCAACCGTCGAATCACCAGGGTGGCGATTTCTTTTTTGTGCCGGAGTACTTCTGATCCCCGTCATCGTCAACGCGCTGTAAATCCGCCGCGAGGAGCCCCGGAAGCGTTACCATTGCAGCTCATCCACTACGCCGGTGCCGTGGTCACATGCTCATAATGACTGACAAACCCGTTATCGGGATCGCACTGGGCGGCGGTGCTGCCAGGGGATGGGCGCACATCGGTGCGTTGAAGGCGCTGCGTGAGCGGGGCATCGACCCGCAGGTGGTGAGCGGTGCCTCCATCGGGGCGCTGGTCGGTGCCGCCCTCGCAAGCGGGAAACTGGAGGCACTGCAGAACTGGGTGCTGGAGCTCCGCCGCCTGGATGTGCTGAAACTGCTGGATGCCAGCTTCGGCAGCGGCGTCATCGTGGGCAACCGGGTGATGCGCGCCATCGAAGAACTGATCACCGACCGGGATATCCCCGATCTCGACCGGCCTTTCGGCGCCGTCGCCACCGACCTCGATACCGGCCGCACCGTGTGGTTGCGGGAGGGCTCGACTATCGCAGCGGTACGCGCTTCGTGCGCATTGCCCGGCCTCTTCCCGCCGGTGCGGCGCGAAGGTGCCTGGCTGCTGGACGGCGGACTGGTCGACCCGGTTCCCGTGACGCTTTGCCGGCTGCTCGGCGCCGATATCGTCATCGCCGTGAACCTGAGCCCCTACCGCTACCGGCTTGCGCGCCCGTTGCGCACGACACCGGAGCCGCTGCCCGCCGATGCGGAACACCAGGAAGAACTGAGCTACCTGGACCGCATGCAGCACTACATTCATGGCCTGCTGGAGCCGAGCAGCGATCCAACAAACCGCGATCCTGCCCTGCTGGACGTCGTGAACAGCGCCATCAACATCATGCAGGAGCGAGTCGCGCGCAGCCGCCTTGCAGGAGACCCGCCCGAACTCGAGATCGTGCCCGACGTGCAGGACATACGGCTAATGGATTTCCATCGCGCGGCGCTCGCCGTCGAGCGCGGAGTCGATGCAGTGAATAGCCGCGCGGCCGACATCTCCCGGCTCCTGCAGGCAAGCGAAGTCAGCGGGTGAGCGTCATCGGCGGCGCGGATTGACGAAACCATTTAGCATTCGAAAGAAAAAAAGGGGAGTGGTGCAGGGAATATTCTCTTCGCGTTTCGTGCGTGTGTACATCGTGCCGGGTGCCGTGTTCCAGTCGGTGATGATTGGCGGGGGCTACGGTACCGGCCGTGAGATTGTCGAGTTCTTCACGTCGTTCGGGTTTCTCGGCGGGCTGTTGGGCTTATGCGTTGCGTTCCTCGTGCTGTCGCTGGTTCTTGCGCTGACTTTCGAGCTGGCACGCTCCTTCCGCGTCTACGACTATCGCAACTTTTTCAAGCTGCTGCTGGGGCGCGGCTGGGTGGCCTTCGAAGTCCTGGTTATTCTCCTGTTCCTGTTGATACTCGCGGTGCTGGCATCCGCGGCCGGTAACATTCTGCGCGACAACTTCGGTATACCTTACGTTGCCGGGCTGTCGGTGATGTTGCTCGTGATCGGCGTGCTCACTTTCTATGGGAGGGAGCTGATCGCGAAGGTCCTGACGTTCTGGTCCCTGGTGCTTTACATCGTTTTCGCGGCGTTTTTCGTGGCGGTGCTCGGCAGCGCGGGGTGGGAGCCGATCGCCGAGGCGGTAGCAGGCGGCGAAATTGTCGGGGGCTGGTTGCAGAGCGGCTTCAAGTACGCGCTGTACAACCTCGCCGTCGCGCCGTTGCTGCTCTATGTCACCCGCAGTTTCGAGACTCGCGGCGAGGCGATGACGTCGGGGGCCGCTGCCGGCGCGATAGCGATTGTTCCTGCGTTCATGTTCCACACTGCTTTCTTCGTCGCCTATCCGGAGATCCTGGCACAGGCGCTGCCGGTTTACTGGCTCATATCCGAACTCGGGCTGACGGCGCTGCTTCTCCTGTTCTCCGTCGTCCTGTTCGGCACCTTCATCGAGACCGGTGCCGGGATGCTCCAGGGTATCAACGAACGCATCGATGCCTGGCTTGCGGAACGACGGGGGCAAGGACTCGGACGCGGAGCTCACGCCGTGCTGGCTGTCAGTGCCATTCTCGTGAGCGCCCTGCTCTCGCTCTGGGGCATCACGTCGCTGATAGCCGAGGGCTACGGCACCATCGCGTGGGGCTTCTTTGCCGTGTACATGGTGCCGCTGGTGACGGTGGGTATCTACCGGATCGCGAGCGGCTCTTCATGACGTAGCGCGGGCGGCTACACTGGCGCCGACAGATGTTTGAGAAACTCTTGGGGAAGCATATGAATTGGGTAGAAACCTCGCGACGTACATTTTGCGGACTTCTTGCTGCGGGCGCTTTCGGCGCGCTGATCCTGCTCGGCGCATGCGGCGAGCAAGAGCCGCCCGCGGCGACGAGTGCGGCAGAAGGCAGGATTCACGACGTCGTCATCCGCGGCGGCACCGTGTATGACGGACTCGGTGGAGAGCCTGTCTCCGCGGACGTGGCGATCGACGGGGACAGAATTGCTGCCATCGGCGAGTTGGCCGATGCCCGTGGACAGGTGGAAGTCGATGCCACCGGACTCGCGGTCGCGCCGGGATTCATCAACATGCTCAGCTGGGCCGTCGGCTCGCTGGTCGAGGACGGCAGGGCGCAAAGCGATGTTCGGCAGGGCGTGACGCTCGAGGTCTTCGGCGAGGGTGAATCCTGGGGACCGTGGAACGACTCGCTCAAGCAGGTCATGAAGGAAGGCCAGGGCGACATCCGTTACGACATTGAATGGACCACGCTCGGCGAGTATCTCGAGTTCCTCGAGAACAAGGGCGTCTCTGTCAACGTTGCGTCCTTCGTTGGCGCGACCACGGTCCGCGAGAACGTCATCGGCTTCGAAGACCGCGATCCCACGCAACCGGAACTCGAAGAGATGCAGGCGCTGGTACGCCAGGCGATGGAGGAGGGCGCCCTCGGTGTCGGTTCGTCCCTGATCTACGCGCCGGCGTTCTATGCGAAGACGCCTGAGCTCGTCGCGCTTGCGAAAACCGCTGCGGAATACGACGGAATGTACATCTCGCACATGCGCAGCGAAGGAAACAAGTTGCTGGAGGCGGTCGACGAGCTGCTGCAGATCGCACGCGAGGCGAACATCCGTGCGGAGATCTATCACCTGAAGGCGGCAGGCCGCGACAACTGGAGCAAGCTGGACCAGGTGTTCGAGAAAGTCGATGCAGCGCGTGCCGAGGGACTTGAGATCACAGCGGACATCTATCCGTACACGGCCGGCGCCACCGGGCTGGATGCCGCGATGCCGCCGTGGGTGCAGGAAGGTGGAACGCAGCAATGGATCGAGCGGCTGAAGGACCCGGAGATCCGCGAGCGGGTCATCGAGGAGATGAAAACGCCGAGCGACGAGTGGGAGAACCTGTACCTTGCCGCCGGCGCGGACAAGCTCATCGTCATCGGTTTCAAAAACCCGGACCTGAAGCGCCTGACCGGCAAGACGCTTGCCGAAGTCGCCGAGCAGCGCGGAACCTCGCCGGAGGAAGCGGCGATCGACCTGGTGATAGAGGACGGCAGCCGGGTCGGGACCGTGTACTTCCTCATGTCGGAGGAGAACATTGGCAAGAAGGTGCAAAAGGAATGGGTCAGCGTCGGTTCGGACGCCGACGCGAGAGCGCCGGAGGGCGTCTTTCTCGATTCGAACCCGCATCCGCGCGCTTATGGAACCTTCGCCCGTTTCCTCGGTAACTATGTGCGCGACGAGCAACTGATCTCTTTGCAGGAGGGCATAAGGCGCCTGACATCGCTGCCGGCCGGCAACCTGCGGATCGAGGGACGCGGCTCGCTGCAGGCGGGGAATTTCGCCGACGTGGTGGTGTTTGATCCCGATGCAATCAAGGACAACGCGACGTACGAGAATCCGCACGTGTACTCGAGCGGTGTCCTGCACGTCTTCGTGAACGGGGAGCAGGTGCTGGAGGATGGCGAGCACACCGGAGCGACGCCGGGGCGGGTGGTGCGCGGGCCCGGGTGGAGGGGTGAGGTGGAGCCGGAACGGTGAGTTTTTGACCGGCTCGGTCTTTGGCCCGAATCCCTGTGTGGTGCGGTGAATCGCCTGCTATGCTAGTAGCGCAGGGGCTTCGCAGGGAGGCCTGCGTTGAGAAGCGAGTTCCGACACGGTTTTGCGCTAGGTGACTTCCACGTACGGCCATTGCAAGGCGAGGTTCGCGGGCCGAAGGGTACAACTCACTTGCAACCCAAGGCGGTGGAGGTGCTCCTGTGTCTGGCCGAAACGCGAGGCGACCTCGTCAGCCGGGATGAACTGCTTCGCTGCGTGTGGGGAGACGGAGCAGGTAACAACGCGCTGACCCACTGTATCAGCGAATTGCGTCACGCATTCGACGATCAGCGAAACAACCCGCGGTACATCCAGACCGTTCCCAAACGCGGCTATCGCCTCGTCGGTGTAGCCGTTCCCGACCACGGCGAACGCGCCCCGGTGCAGACTGCCGAAGCGCGCTCGCCCGTAACGTTGCCGACCCTGTGGCAGGAACTGAAGCAACGTAACGTAGTCCGTGTCGCCATCGCGTATTCCGCGATCTCGTGGCTGTTGCTGCAGGTTGCGGAGGTGATGGTCGGCGCGCTGCAACTGCCGGACTGGTCCCTGCCGGTTTTCCTGTTCGTCCTGGGCCTGGGATTTCTCGTTGCCGTAGTTGTTGCCTGGGCCTACCAGATTGTTCCGGAGAAGGGTTATAAAAACCATGACCGTCGTGCTCGCGTAAAGCAGTCGGTCGACCTTGCCATCATCGGTACGCTCGTCGTCGGGGTCGGGTTCCTGTTCTACCGCCATTTCGTGGACCAGCCGCTGTTCCCGGAGGTCGCGAACCTGCCGGCGACGATGACGGCTCCCGAACCACGCGAACATTCCGTCGCAGTATTGCGCTTTGATAATTTCGGCGGCAACTCCGCTTTCAGCAATGGCTTGAGCGAGCACCTGTTGAATCTCCTGGCGCGAGTTCCGGGGCTCGAGGTGCCATCCCGCACAGTGTCGTGGATGCTGTCGGACCAGGAACTCGATCCACGGGCAATTGCGGAATCGCTGCGTGTGCGCTACCTGCTGGAAGGCAGCGTGCAGCAGCAGGACGAGCGGATTCGCGTCACGGCGCAGTTGATCGACGGTGCGTCCGGGAATCACGTGTGGTCCGAATCCTACGACGAGGTCCTCTCGGCGGAGAACTTCTTCAATATCCAGGACCGCATTGCAGGTGACGTCGTGCAACGCCTTGAACTGACGTTCTACGATGACTTCAAAACGGAGATCAGCGGCCGGCACACGCACAGCGACGATGCGCTGCGGTTTTACCTGGTGGGTCGCGCAGCTCTCAATGAACCGAAAAGCACGGAGAGCCTGACCGATGCCGTGACTGCCTTCGAGGCTTCGATCAAGCACGACCCGCACTTTGCGGAAGCCTTTTCCGGGCTCTGCCAGGCTCACCTGGGCTGGTACGTCACTTACCAGGATACGGAGCACTTCGAGGCGGCAGAGGCTGCGTGCACGCGCGCCTTGCGGATCAACAAGAGCCTGGGCGAAGTGTATGCGGCCATGGGCAGCCTGCACTTCTATTCGGGCCAGTACGAAGAGGCGGAGGCGGAACTGCTGCAGGCGCGCAAGCTACTCCAGGATTCCGCGCCCGTACTCGAGGACCTGGGAAAAGTGTACCGCGCACAAAACAAGCTGGTGCTCGCGGAGCGAACCTTTCACGAAGCGATCGAGAAAGACCCGGCGAACTGGTCCGTGTACAAGTCCATGGGCAATTTCCTGTTTCGCACGGGCCGCTACCAGGATGCACTGCCGTACTACAAGCAGGTCACAGTCATGGAACGTGACAGTGCTGCCGCTTACAACAATCTGGCCTCGGCTTTTTTCATGCTCGGGAATTTCGGCTATGCCACGATCGCGTGGCGGCAGTCACTCGACCTGGAGCCGACGCACACCGCATACATGAACCTCGGGAACAGCCTTTACTACCAAGGGCGTTTCGAGGAATCCGTTGCGGTATACCGCAAGGCCATCAATCTGGGGGGAAGCGATGCGCGCGTTTGGGGCAGCCTTGCCGCGAGTTGCCGGTATGCGAGCGGCGAAGAGCAATGCGCGGCCGACGCTTACAGCCGCGCCATCGAACTGATCAACGAGTCGCTGGCCATCAACCCGTCGGATGCGGATGCACTGAGCCGGCTCGCCACCTACCTGGCAAGGTCCGGCAGGAGCGCCGAAGCACGCGAGGCCCTCATGCGCGTCGAGGCGCTCAACTGGGACGACCCGAACATCCCGTACTTCGTGGCGCAGGCGTTGTTGGCGCTCGGAGATACCGACGCCGCGCTGTCCGAACTGAAACGGGCGATCGTGCTGGGTTACCCAAAAGTGCTACTGGCGGGAGACCCGGGCTTAAGCGATATCCGCCAGCACACCGACTTCGTGGAGCTGAGCCAGAACAGGCTGCGCTAAATCAAAAAACGCCCGACAACAACAGGGGCATGCAATGAGTAACGGAAACACCTTCAGCTGGTTATCATTTCTCCTGGGGCTGGCGATCGGTCTCTGGATTTCGCTCGTCGTGCTGTTCCTTTCAGGTCGGCCCACGGAATGCGACTGTGTCGGCGGCAGCTCCACGATCATTACCGCGCCGGGTGGCGACGCAGCCTGGATACCGGGTGGCGACGCGGCTTATTACTGTACCAACAACGATGAAGGCCGCGCCGTAGTCGTGGATGAAGGCCGCGCGGTCGTGGTCGATGAAGGGCGGGCCGTGGTGGTCGACGGCAGCGGCAACGTGACAGTCGATGAAGGCAGGGCGGTGGTCGTCGACAAGGGCGGTTTCATTCCCGCGCCGACTGCGGAGCAGCTCGAGCGCGAGCGCGGTTTCGAGGAATTCCGCTGTGCCACCAACGACGAGGGTGGCGCCATAGTGGTCGACCGCGGAGGCCGCATCGTGGTGGTCTCGATGCCTGCGGAGCACGCGTCTGAACGTTGCGGTCGGCTGAACGGGAACGCGATCGTCGTCAACGAGGATCAAAACCCGGTCCTGACCGACGACGAGGGCGGGGCCGTTGTCGTGGACGAGGGCGGGGCCGTGGTGGTTGACGCCGGGGCGGACGCGACCGATGACCAAACACTCCCTCCCGATGCGCAGACGAGCAACACGCCGCTCGCCTACTGCATGGTTGCCGAACCCGACGCTGCGCCTTTAGTAATTCGCCCCGGCCAGTAACCGGTGATAGACGGGGACGTTAGCGGTTCCGGTGAGCTGCAGAGGCGCATCCTGCGATGGGTGGCGGCGATCGCCATCCTGGCAGTCGTCGGTTCGGTGGTCGTCGAAGAACTCGTCGACTACGTAGCGCCGCCGCCGGTGCTCATGCCGGGCGGCGACGTAACGGGCAAAGGTGTATCACCCGGACTCGAGGAAGCCTTCCGCATGATCGGCGGCGGCGAGCGCCTGCATTTCGTCGTGCAGTTCCGCCATGAACTGTCGGAGCGCGAGTTGGGGGAGGTCGGGCGCCGCACCGGCATCGACTTTGAAGGGCCCGTTCCGGAGTTCGCCTACATAACCTCGGTGACGAAGGAGCGCTGGCCCGGGGTTCGTGACGCACTGCAGAGCGAATCGCCGCCCGCGATCCGCATCATCGGGATACGGCCAGCGGACAGGCTGGCGCCGGAATGGGGCGAGGCGGATAACCCGGACGTGCCCGGCTACGCGCAGTTGCCATCCGGCAGTGTGGCGATATTCGTGCGCTTCTTCGATGACGTATCCGAAACGGCGCAGCGACAGATCCTTGCCGGGACGAACGGCACCCAGCCGGGAAGAGCGCGGCTTCGTGTCGGTCCCACCGGCGTGTGGGCCGTGTTCGTTCCGGAAGCAAGCCTCCTCGCTCTCGCGAATACCGATGCGGTGCGTTTCATCGAGCCTGCGACTCCGCCGGTGGAACTCGATATGGACCTCGCGCGGACCGACGTCGGCGTGCCGGTCCTGGACGCCGACGGTGATGGCGCGGTCATCGCCCAGTGGGAACAGTGCCAGGCGCGGTTACATACGGACACAACAGACCGGATCACAGGAATCGGCACGCCGCTTGCGCTCTGCCTCGACCCGTATTTCCAGGACCTGGCGTTTAACAACCAGTTCGATATCACTGATCCGATCGGTATCGATGAGGACTATGACGGTAGCGTCGACCGGCTGCTCCATCCTGGCAGCAGCCTTACCGCCACGAATGCGCCGTGGCATAAACTGGAGCGTTTCATTTCGGAAGAGGGAAAGCTCTACGTCAAAAAGCCCTACGGCGATCCGTCGAAGCTCGAGGACGGCGATATCGAGCTGCGTACGGACGGAGTTGCCGGAACCGTCACTCCCGCAGTGGTCCCGTCGGCAACTTCGGGATCCCTAAGCCCGTACAACCCCGCCGTGCATCCGACCCTCGTTGCCGGCATCATGATCAGCAACAGCAACTCGGCGACCACTACGGACGGTGACCCCCTGTACCAGGGCGTCGCCCCGGCGGCGCGCATCAGGACGCACGCATGGAATCATTTCAGTACCACGGATGAGTACCCGGCTGCGGTTGGCGCGGGCGCCCGGGTCTCCAGTAACTCGTTCGGCTGGGACGACTACCACTTCGTTACGACCAAGCCGCCATACGATCGCATCTCCGCATTCTACGATTCCGCCAGCAGTGGCCGGATATCCGGCGGAACGGCGAATGCCCTGGGCGGACGGATTCTCGTTGTTGCGTCCTCCGGCAATGCGGGCCACGAAGCGCCCTTCTGGCGGACGGGGCGCATTGCCAACAGCGCGAAAAACGTGGTCACGGTGGGGAATGTCTCGTCTTCCGCGAAGGTTGAATCGGCAGACAGCCTTGGAGTCCCGGCGTACGACAGTGGCCGAGGCCCGACCAGTGACGGGCGCCTGACACCGATACTGGTGGCGCCGGGGGACCAGCTCCTGTGCGAGATCAGTGGAGGCGACAAGACTTGCGCGGCGGACGACCCGGACAGCGGAATCATGTCGACGGTGCCGGGAGACGCGTACCGCGATGCGCGCGGCACGTCGTTCTCCACCCCCATCGTCAGCGGTGCCGCGGCGCTTCTCAGCCGGATTTATGAGGATGCCTGCTCCATTATCCCCACTCCTGCGGACCTGCGCGCGCTGATGGTTCATTCGGCGAGGGACCTCACTGACGCATCGAACCTCGATCCGCTGCAGGGTGCGCCGCCATTGACCGGCCCGGACTACGTGTTCGGCTACGGCTTGTTGCAGGCCGACAAGGCGGCAGCCCTGGTGCGGCACACGGTCAGGGATGAGATGAGTGCGGGATGGATCGAGCATCGCGTGCTCATCGACAGCGATGCACAACTCGCGGGCAAGGTGGGGGAGCAGCAGTTGCGGGTGACGCTGGTCTGGGACGACGTGCCTTACGATCCCGGGGCTCCGCCGCGCGAGGAAACCGGCGTCCTGCAGAACGACCTGGACCTGGAGGTCATCGATCCCGACGGTAACCGGCATTTGCCGTGGTTGCTGGACCCCTCGCCTGGCAATGAGGGAAACCCGGCGACGCGTCGCAGCCGCCCCTCTCTCATGTACGTGCTGCAGGAACATCGGGATCATGCGAATACGATCGAGCAGGTGGTCGTTGACGTGTCGCCGGCCATGATGAAAAAAACCTGGACGTTCCGCGTGAGGGATTTCCGCCTCAGGCGCGGGTCACAAAGCTATACCCTGGTAAGCGAAGCGTTCCGCCAGGCTCCAGGCGCTGCCTGCGGCACGTTCTCCAACGGTGATACGCGGCGTATCTCCCATCCTTATGAGCTTCCCGACACCGCACTCGGCTGGATGCTCTTCTGGCTAGCCGTCATCATCCTGCTTTGGCTGACGATGGAGGCCCTGCTGTGGCTCTGGTTCAGCAACCGCAACAAGTACGGTGCACTGATCGCGCTGCTGATGGTGCTAGCTGTCCTTGTTCTGCTGACGGTGTCGTTCCGGCTACTTCATATACGCGAGTTCGTGTGGCTTTCGGGGTTGGTGCTCCTGTCCCTGGTGTACGCCCTCTGGCGCGCCGCGCGCTGAATTGCTTTGGCACGGCTTTCAATAAAATGGCGGCGGGCTTTCGCCCGCCGCCAGTCGCTGACGTCGATCGACCCTCAGTTACGCTTAAGGCTCGAAGGTGATCGTGCTCCCTGCGAGATCGTTCGGTGCCTGCAACGGGAACTCCTCGTACGTCGTTCCCGATGCCGGCCAGGTTGGCGAGGTCGAGAGGTCGCTTGGACCCGGGTCCGCCGCGCCGTTACCTTCCGTGACACCGACGATGTTGTCCGGCGCGTCGATGTTGCCGTAGTTCATCTCCACCGTTCCGTCCTCGTAAAGTGTCACAGAGAACGTATTGCTGCCGCCGTAGAAGAACTCCGGCACGTTTTCATAGTTAACGGTGGCGGACGTCGCATCCGCCGAAACGTACACCAGGCCCGCGACCTGCGGCGACAGGTCGTCCCAGAGCGGTGCGATGCGAGGCGGCCCGTCAAGGAACGCCGGCACCGTCGGGAACCACTCCGCATCGCCGGCGCCGAAGGTCAGGTTACCGTTCGCATTGACGAACACGCTGTCGTAACTCGAACCCTGGAAGGGGAAGGAGAAAGGCAGTGTGACCTCGGCTGAACCGTCCTCGTCCAGCGTCAGCACGATGCCGTCGATGGCGAAGAGATCGAGCACGTACCGTCCGCCGCTGCCGCCATCGCCGGTGAAGTCGAAGTCGTCGTAGGTGGTGACCGCGAGGTAGTACGTGCCGTCCGCAGGCACCTCGTACGCGATGCGGGAGAGCACGCCGGTGCCGCCGTCGTCGTCCGAGGCCACGAGGTTGCCGTCCTGGTCAAACAGGCCGAGGTAGCTGTCGAGCTGCCCCGTGACTACCTGGAGCACCAGCGTAGTCCCGCCGGTCGCGTCGAAGCGGTAGAAGTCGACATCATCTCCGGCCGGCTCTATCTCCGTGAACCGGTTGACCGGGATGCTGTTGAACGGCAGCGAGATGTCGCGGGCATCGGCAATCGAGTCGTTCGGCTCCGCCCAGTTGTCTTCGTAGTTCGTGGTACCTGTGAAGCGCAGCCTGTCATTCGCCAGGTCGACCGGGTTGCTCGAGTTGAACACCTCGAACACCGCCGGCTGGTTGTGCAGGTTGAGGCGGCCGTTCTTCTGGCCGATGTCGATCGGCGTCTCGAAGCCGGATGTCACCGCACCACCGCAGGAAACGCCGGCGATGCCGTCAGTCGCGGTCAGGCCGTCATACTCGATGTCGATATGGTTCGCGGAGCGTTTCAGCGAGATGGTGAAACTGTTGGCGCCCACGTCGGGGTACTCCGGCACACTGTCGAACGTCACGGAGAAGTTGTTCTTGCTTTGGGCGAACGTGACGGTGCCGGCAGCGGACGGGTTGAGATCGTCCCATAGCCCCGCGATGCGCGGCGGGCCGGCAAGGAACTCGGCCGTAGACTCCGAGAAGCTGTCGCTCGGCGCGCCGAACGTGATGCTACCGTTTGCGTTCACGAACACGGAGTCATAGGACTCGCCGCAGATGCCGAACTCGAACGGCATGAACAACTGCACGCTGCCATCGTCACCGACGGCGAGCGGGTCGCCCGGCTGCGGCGCATTGAAGATCACGTCGATGTTATTGGCCGGAGCGTTTACGAAGGCGAAATCCGCGGGCGGGTCGGCTGTGTCGATGTTGTTCGACTCGGCGTCGTTGTAATACTCCTCGGGGCCGGGGAGCGGGCTCGCAGGCGGCGTGCTGAATCCGCCGTCTTCCAGTTCGTCCACGTACACGCGGTAACTCGCGCCCGGCGTGAGGCCATACAGGGTGTAGGTGCCCGTCACGGGGTCGTCCTGCGAGTAGTCGATGCTGTAGTCGCTGGAGATCGCCGAAACCGCATCCTCGAACGGCGCCGCTTCGTTCCTCGCGATGACATTCACGCCGGTAACCCGCGTGGTCTCGTTCGGCGCGTAGATCGTCCCGCTCACATTCGCGGTGGTCGCGGCGAAGCTCGGGTCGGGATACAGCGCGGAGACGGAGGATATATCGTCGCGCTCCAGCGTTTGCGTCTGCACGCCCGGGCCGAAGTAGAACGGGTACATCGTTTCGATGTAATCCTCGACGTAAGGATGGGGCGGGTCGTACGGATTTTCGGGTTCCGGCCCGGAGGTGTCGTTGAGACCCAGCCACTGCTGGCCGTTGACGACGGTGTGCGCGAGGTTCGTGTAGTGCCCGAACTCGTGCACCATGACGTCGGTCGCCGCAGTGACGTCGTCAAACGCAGGGCCGTTGAGGAAGGAGAGACCTTCGGAGATTTCACAGGTTTGCGAGTTGCCCCACTCCGGCCCGGCGAATCCGAGCACGCCGGAGTCGGGACCGTACAGCAGGTCGAAGATCTCGCCGGTGTCGTCGAAGACGATCGCCGAAAGGCCGTCTGGAGCGGGCGCCTCCAGGTACGGCAAGAAGTTGCTGATGTCGACGTCGACCGGCAGGAATCCTGCGTTCGTGTAGGAGACGGTCGCTGTCGGCACCGCGCCCCAGACGTTGAAAGATGTCTCGACCTGCGCCACCGCCTGTGCATTGCTCAGCGGACCGAGGTTGCCCTGGTCAGGATTGAAAGGGATGTTTGCGCCACCATTGGCCCAGAGGTACGGCTGGCCGCTTTCACAGACGGCCAGCGGGCCTGCGGCCATAGCGGTACCGGCGAAGCAGAAGGCCAAGGGGATCGTGAAGGCAACAAATGTGCTCTGCAGCGTCTTCTTGTTTTTCATCACGGTGCCCCTCCTAGTTCAGCTCAGCGCGGATTGCGCTGGCCAGCTGCGTGTAGGTCACCGGGCCGTTGAACAGGCCCGCATTATCCAGTTCGTTAACCGCGAGTTCCTCGCCGTCCTCCGATATGAAAATCTTGAAGGCGCCCTGGCCCAAGCCGACAGTAGTGGAGAGTCCCACCGCGCTCGGCCTGGTGGTGAAGAGCACATACTCCTCGCCCACGTTGAGTTCCGGCAGTTCGGGCAGCGTGCTCAGGCGCCGCTGGCCGTTCACAGTTGTATCGTCCCGTTTCATGCTGCCGACCATGGTGATCGTCACGATGGTCTTGCCGTCGGCAGACGGATAGTTGCCTTTGAACTGCTCCTCCACGAGCACTTCGTAGACCACCGTTGACAGCGTCCCGCCGCCGACTTCCGTGGTGCCGGGCTCGACCGACATCACGCTGCCGCGAAAGACGCGGTCGGCGCGGGAGGTCAACTCATCAAGGGACATCTGCAGCACGGCGGTAGCGTGTGCGGACTGGATGACGCAGGCCGCAAGCAGCGCTGCGGCCAACAGGCCGGGTATCTTCAGGTACATGAAAAGTCTCCCTTATGTTCGTTGCTGTTCTTTTTCGCTGGTTTTTTCGGTTTTAGTTACTTCATTTCACCGGCGCACGGGGCGTCAGTTGGCAAAGCGACCCGGCGGCTGCATCAGCCTGTAGCAAAAAGGGGGATCAGTGCTAGAACAGGCAGGAGAGCAAGCTCGGACAGGCGATCATGGAGCGCGAACGGGGCTCGCGGTCACCCATGGGAGGGGCAGGTCGGAGGTGCTGGTTGTAAGCTTTTAGTTCTGCTGTTAAGCGAGCGCCACGTGGGGAGAATTTCCCACGCTTCGCGTCGGCTACAAAACTATGCGGGTTGTGGAAACATGTCAAGCCGCTGCTTGTTCGGATCGTGCCCTGCAGGACGTAGGACGGGTTCCTACTGAAGCCGGAATAAAAACTCCTGCATGCCGTTTGCCAGCAGCATCGCGCGGTCGATAGCGAAGCTGCCCATGATCCGGCGCAGGTCATCGGGTGAATATCGTGGGGCTGCAATCTCGGAGGTCGAGCCGCCGCGGTTGACGAGCATGATGTCTTCGGTCGGCACGAAACGTCCCGGGCGCTCCGGCATGGTGCGCTCGGAATAGACTACGAGTGCGTGAGCGATGGCGCCGCGGCGCGCGCGCGCGGCGATCGCATTCATCAGGGCCGAGAGGGCTTTCGGCTTCAGGTAGTTCGGCAGGTCCCAGCAGAACACCAGGTCCAGTGCGTCATCGTCATCGCCCGGGTGCGCGGGCAGCAGTGATTCCGCAATCGCGGCGAGTTCCTCGCGCGTCGCCTCTTCGATGTTCATGCGACCGATCCCGTCGTCGGACGCAATGTCCGCGATTTCCACGCGGCAGCGGCACCGGCCGAGCACGGACAGCATCGGCGTCGATGCCGCGCCGAGGTCGAGGATGTGACGGCGTCCGGCTCCGTCGAGTTGCTCCACCAGGGAGCGGAACAGGGGTGCCTTCAGCGCCTCCGTTTTCTCGATTGGCGCCCGGGCCGTCGCGCGGCCCATTGACGACATCAAGGCCGTTACCCGGCTCCGGTGGGACGGCTCAAGCTCGCTTCCTTAACGGCTTTCGGTGCGGCTCCCTTGTTGTCAGGGGCCTTGTTCGACTGACTCGCGGCCCCCTGCATGTTCGCTTTGCCGAGCGCCTGGTCGACGGCGTCCTGGTCCATCTCGATGGAGCCCTTGAACTTCGCGCCTTCCTCGATGCCGACCTTTGGCGCCGTTATGTTGCCGCGCACCTGCGCGTTGATGTGCACGTTGACCCGCTCCGTTGCGTACAGGTCGCCTTCCGTCGTGCCGTAGACGGTGATGGAGCGCGCGTAGACATCGGCCCGAACCTTTCCTTCAGTGCCTATCGTCAGGTTGCTGTTCTTGAGTTGCACCGTGCCGCTGATGTCACCTTCAATGCGAAGATCTTCATCGCCGCGGACGTCGCCATTGATCTGGATCGATCGCCCGATCACCGCGCATTCGCCGTTCTGGCTTGGCTTCGGGGTTGCCGGAGCCTGGCTGCGCTGCGGCGGGGCAGACGCGAAATCCGCGCGCTCTCCTGGGCCTTCATCTCTCTTACCGCGTTCAAACATATCAACTCCCTCCACCTTGTATTTGAGCAAGAGGGTTAACTTGCACTCGAATCAGGGATGGAACAAGTGTCTCCATTGGGCGACGCCCGGTTGCAGTCGAAACTGCAACTAGTTGGAGAGCAGCGGGAATCGCGCGGCGATCTTGTCCCCGGTGAACTTCGCCACCCATCCTTCGGGGTTGTTGAACACGCGGATGGCGGTGAAGCTCGGGTTTGGTCCCATATCGAACCAGTGACGGGTGTTTGCGGGAACCGAGATGAGGTCGTCGCGCTCGCACAGCATCGAGTAGACCTTGCCGTCGACGTGAATGACGAAAAGGCCCTGTCCCCGCACGAAAAAGCGCACTTCGTCCTCGCTATGCGTGTGTTCTTCCAGGAACTTGCCGCGAAAGGCGTCTTTGTCGGGGTGGTCCGGCGTCATGCTGACGACGTCGAAGGTCTTGTAGCCACGCTCCTCGATCAGCCGGTCGATCTCGTTGCGATAGGCGGCGATGATGGTGTCGGAATCGGCATCGTCCGGCAGGTCCTGGCCCGCTTCCCAGCGCTCGAACTGGATGCCTGCTGCGCCAAGCTCTGAGGCGATGCGTTCAAAGTCGTTGGTCTCGACCAGCGGGCGGTCCGGCTGCGACTCGTTATAAACGCTCAGGCGACTCATGGCGGAATTCTAACAGGGCAGGAGAACACTGTCCGAGATCACCACGTCCTAGATCACCACCTCGTCGAAATCTCGTGCGACCGGGTGCCGGCTCGACTGCACGGCTTCATCGCGGGCGAGCTGCATGGTTTTCATGCCGGCGTCGGCGGCGGCGTCCAGTTCTTCCGGCGTATCGGAGAGGAACAGGATCTGCTCCGCGGGCAGGCCAACCTGTTCTGCTATTGCGCGATAGGACGCGGTCTCGCGCTTGTTGCCGATGTGCGTATCGAAATAGCCATCGATGAGCGGCGTGAGATCGCCGGCGTCACTGTGACCGAACAGCAGTTTCTGCGCCTTCACCGAACCGCTCGAATAGATGAAGATGCGCGCGCCCCGGTCGGACCAGCGCCGCATTGCCGGCGCGGTGTCAGCGTAAACGTGGCCTGAGAAGTCGCCGCTGCGGTAGCCCTGCTCCCAGACGAGGCCTTGCAGCGTCTTGAGCGGCGTCGCTTTCCGGTCTTCGGCGATCCATTGCAGCAGGATAGCGACCACGCGCTCGACATCCGCATCGGTTTCGCCGGCTTCCGCGCCTGCGTCCTGCAGCAATGCGGCGACCTCAGGATCGTTCGCATGCTCTCGCACGAAACGCGGAAGATTCCTGGCGGCATAGGGGAACAGGACTTCGTGCACGAAGCCTATGGAACTGGTCGTGCCCTCGATGTCGGTGACGATGGCCTTGATGCTGATCATTGGTCCAGCAGACGCTCCTGCCACTTGCAGGACAGCAGGAATTCGAGTCCCTCGACGTGGCGTTTTGCGGCGTCGAGCGTCTCGCCCCAGGCATAAAGGCCGTGACCGCGGACGAGGAACCCGTAAGCGCGCATGTGCCCCAGCGCATATCGCTCGCGCACGGTCTTCGCCAGCTGCGCGATGTCCTGCGTGTTCTCCAGTATCGGCAGGATGAGCCGCTCGTCGTGCGACTTCACGCCGTCGATCGATTTCTGCATCTCGAAACCCCGGATGACGAGGTCGGAGTATTCGGCGCGGGAAATGACCGTGGAGATGACCGAATGCGTGTGAAGCACGGAAGCGATGCGCTCGTCGAGCTTGTAGAGACAGGTATGCAAGGCCGTCTCGGCGGACGGTTTGAACGAAACATCGGCCGGCGTCCCATTGAGGTCACAGACCATGAGATCGTCGACCGACAGTAGCGACTTGTCAGTACCGGATTTCGTGATGAGGCAACGCGCCTTGTCGATCCGGACGGAAAAATTGCCGCCGGTCGCAAGACACCACTGCCGTTCGCCGAACAGGCGCGCGACCTCGCAGAGCGCCTGCGCCTCGGCAAGGCAGGGCTGCTGGAGTACCTCGACGCTCACGGTGTGAGAATCGCCGGTTTGGTCAGGAGTGATTTTCGCATGGCCTGCCAATATAGCCGCAGGGAGGTGCGGTTGGCCAACCTGGGAGGTGTATCACCCCGGACGCACGCGTTCGCGTTCCCCTCCCTGCTGCCCCGCGCCGTTTCCTCCTGCGCCATGCTCCCGCGCAATCTCCTTCAGTGCGGGTGGCACTTCCATGCCTTGCCCGGCCGCGTCCCGAGGCAGCTTGCCGGTCTCGAGGAAGCTCTTCACCCGCAGCAGGTCGTCGTCCATCTGGTGTTTCGGGTCCGTCCCGAACAACCGCGCAATGGCATGTCCCACCGCGCCCGCAACGGGGTTGTAAACCATCTTGATATCGACGGTGGTCGAGCCGTCGGCGTTGTCCTGGAAATGAACCTTTCCCGCGTGATGCACGAAGGCCTCGCCCACGGTGCGCCAGGCGATCAGCCGGTTCTCTTCGCGAGCGGTGACGGTGGAATCGAATTCCAGCTCGGTGCCCGTCGGCCCCGTGACGCCCCATCGCCATCGCTCCTTGTCCTCGCCGGCCTTGATGCGCCGCACGTGCCGCACATGGGTCATGAACAGCGGGAAGTTCTCGAAGTTGTCCCAGAGTTCGAAGACCTTTTGCACCGGCGCGTTAATGCGGATGCTTTTCTGGATGTCGACGGCGTGCCGCGGCACGCCGATGCCGAACAGGCGTCGCATCTCCAGGTTCGTGATGGCGCGCGTCAGGACGAGCATGCCGGCTGCTCCGGTGAGCGTACCGACGCTGTCGCGCTGGCGAAAGCCGTGGACCATGGCGTAGAGGCCGCCGACTCCTGCGGCGGCGCGAGCCGTCGGCGACCAGTTCGACTGCAGGAAGGCGGGTCGCGTGCCGGGGCGCTGGCGCGGCGTTCCCTGCAGGCCCGGCACGTCGCCGGCCTCGGCGCGGGCATCCAGCTGGTTCTTCAGGTCGCGAACGCCGGGCACGCCGAGCGCGCAGTCGATGAGCAGCGGCACTTCCTGTTCGAGAATCAGGCCGGATAACGTCACGACGCCATCGTTAGCCTCCACCTTGATCGAATGCGGATGGCTCACCACCCGCCCCAGGCATGCGCGTACCCGCTCCACCAGCACCGTATCCTCAGGTTGTCCGCGATCGAGCAGCGAACGCAGTCTCGCCCCAAGCCCCATGGTGCGATTGCGGGTATCGCGTCCGACGACGCTCACACCGTGCTTCGCCTTGTGGCCGCCGTGGACGAGCTGGTCACGCACCAGCGCGCGCCGGTAACGGCCGCGCGCGGGGTCGAGGTAGTACATCGCCGCTGCGCCCAGTCCGGTCGCGAATAAAGTTTTCATCGGGTTGTTCATGGCATTCCTCGCTCGAATCAGGTGAGAAGCAAACCTCAAGGCTGCTCCGGGATGACGGTGGATAGGGAAAATCCAGCAAGAGTCGTGCCAGAAGAATGCGCGCCCTTTCGTTCGTATGGTTTGGTATCTTCACGCCACCTCGTCTAACCATTGATATGCCGCATGTCGCCTGGCTCATATGACCGTACGTAAAGTGCTTTCCCTTACCCCGTTCCTGCTGCTCGCAGGCTGCTTCAGCGACGCGGCAACGCGCCTCGCCTACGACCTGGAAGAGGGCTCGAAGAGGCTGGGCAACACCAATGGCGAGAGAGCAATGGTGGTGCATCGGACTCCTTCAAAGGAAGGGGAGTGCGTGGCGAGCTACAAGGTGCAGGTGGACGACGCCGGCGCCATCGTTATCTGGTGCTACGACGCGAGCGGCACGGAGACGGTGTCCAGCCACGGCACGAGCTACCACAGGCGTTATGTCGACACGCCAAGAACTTACATTCTTGACAAGGCCGCCGGCGAGCCTTTGTTGATCGAACTCGAGAGGCAGGGCGGCCGGGCGGTAATTGTCGACGTGACGTGAATCCCGGGTACCATGTGATGACTCGCGCCCGCGTGTCGCGGCTCGCCGCTCGAGTGTCTCGCGAGGTAACAATCATGTCCGATCCATGCCCCTGCCCCATGCCCTGAGGAGACTGGTGATGAAAAAGGTTACTGCCCTCGTTAGCACCCTGGTTTTTTCGCTGGTACTCCTCGGTTGCGAACCCGCGCCGCCGCCTGAGCCGGAGACGGCTCCTCCTCCCCCGGAGGTGCGGGATCCGCAGCCGGCACCGGCGCAGACGCCTGAGCCGCAGGATGCATCGGAATACCTTCAGACCGTCCTGGAAGGCAAGCCGGAGGAGTTCAGCGCCCGCTACCAGTACCGGCACCCGAAGGAAACGATCGAATTCTTCGGTATCGAGCCAGGCATGACCGTGGTCGAAGCGCTGCCGGGCGCGGGCTGGTACACCCAGATCCTCGTGCCCTACCTCGGCGGGGACGGCCGGCTGATCGGCGCCAACTACCACCAGGACATGTGGCCACTTATGGGTTACACCGATGCCGACTTCACCGCCTCGATGAGGACCTGGAGAGACGACTGGCCGGAGGAAGTTGAAGCGTGGGAGGCCGGTGGTGGCGCGTCCGTCGATGCGTTCGACTTCGGCTCGATGCCCGCGGAGCTGGAAGGGCAGGCGGACGTGGTGCTGTTCATCCGGGCGCTGCACAACCTCGCGCGCTTCGATGAACAGGGCGGCTATCTTTCTACCGCGCTGGGCGACGCCTTCCGCGTGCTCAAGCCGGGCGGTATCGCAGGCGTGGTACAGCACGAAGCGCGGCCCGACATGCCGGACGACTGGTCGATGGGCGAGAGTGGATACCTCAAGAAACAATATGTCATCGATCGCATGACCGAGGCCGGCTTCGAGTTCGTGGAAGAAAGCGACATAAACGAGAACCCGAAAGACCAGCCCACGGAAGCAGACAAGGTATGGCGCCTGCCGCCGAGCTACGGCACCAGTAGCGAGGACCCGGACCTACACAGGCAGATGGAGGATATCGGCGAGTCGAACAGGATGACCCTGAAGTTTCGCAAGCCGATGTAGGAGCCCGACATGCGGGCGAGTGTGACGAGGGGGATCGAACCTGCCAGCGTTCGCCTCCGCTGGTTAAAGGAAACGGATTGATTAAAACCCGGAAGGTCCTGGTGGTCGGCGGCGGTTCCGCCGGCTGGATGGCGGCGGCCTATCTCAACGCGGCGCTCAACAGTGACGGGATGAGGCGGGCCGACATCAGCCTGGTCGAATCGCCGGACGTGCCGCGTATCGGGGTTGGCGAGGCCACAATCCCGAACATCAACCACATCCTCGCCGTCGTCGGCATCGACCAGCATGACTTCATGCGGCGGGTGGACGGGACGTTCAAGCAATCCATCCGCTACGTGAACTGGCTGCACGGCAAGGGCGAGTTCTACCACCACCCGTTCAGCCGCCAGCGTCCCGGCCCCATCGATCGCGCCGGCGAGTTCTGGCTGAGGAGCGACCGTTCGATTCCGTTCTCCGAGACCGTCTCGGCGCAGCCGATCATCTGCGAGTTGAACCTCTCGGCGCAGATGCTCGGGCCCTGGGACTTCGGCCGGCCGCTGTCTTACGCCTATCACATGAACGCACTCAAGTTCGCCGACCACCTCTGCGAACTCTCGACCGCGCGCGGCGTTAGTCACTATCTCGACCATGTCACCGACGTCGAGATGGCGGAGAACGGGGATATCGCCGCGGTGAAGACGAAAGGCGGCCGGCGCCTGGAGGCCGACCTGTTCCTCGATTGCACAGGCTTCCAGTCGCTGCTGATGGAGAAGAAGCTCGGCGTCGGCTGGGTGGATTGCTCAAAATGGCTGCTGAACGATCGCGCCGTCACCATGCACGTACCTTACGAGCAGCACTTTCCGGGATACGTCCGCCCGTACACCACCGCGACGGCACTTTCTTCCGGATGGGTCTGGGAGATTCCGCTACAGGACAAGCGCTCGCTCGGGTATGTGCACTCCAGTGCCTTTATCAGCGAGGAGGACGCCGAACGGGAGGTGCGGCGTTTCGAGGGCAGCCATGCGGCTTCGCTCGATTCGCGCATCGTGCGTTTCAAGGTCGGGCATCGCGAGAAGGCGTGGGTTCGCAACTGCATCGCCATAGGGCTTGCCGGCAACTTTATCGAACCGCTGGAATCGACCGGCCTTTACATCAGCGACCTCGCGGCCGTGATGCTCGCCGAGCACTTCCCGCGCGGCGACGATTACGCGCCGCTCGCGTTTCGCTTCAACCGCATCATGGCGAACCGCTTCTACGAAATTCTGGACTTCATCAACATGCATTTCTGCCTGACTCGCCGCAGCGACACCGAGTACTGGCGGGAAGTGCGACGGCCGGAGCGCCTCAACGAAAGGCTCAAGGCCAAGCTCGACTACTGGCGCGTAAAGCCGCCTTCGCCTGCCGACTTCGAGGACCAGTTGCTCCCCAACCAGCCTGTGAACCCGCTGCCGTCGGGCGGTTATCCCGGCGATCACCGAGGCCCGATCGACACAGCGACACTGTGGGGCTACGAAAGCTACGAGGCGATTCTTTACGGCATGGATTTCCTGGCCGAGGAGTGCGACGCCTGGTACGGGAGCGATCGCCCGCCGCCACTGGTGCTGAAGAACGTCATCGAGAAGCTGAGCGTGGTGCACCAGAAGCTGCCGCCGCACCACGTGTGGCTGCAGCGCATCGCCGGAATGGGGGATTACCCGGTGACGCAGAGACGGCCGTTCGCCTGAATCGCGCTTCGTCACGGGCGGCGCCCCGGTGTCGCCCGTAGGACGGGCTCCTACAGCGCTTGCATCCGAACTTCGCGCAAGCCTCGGAATAGAAGCCTGCAGGAGCCCATCCCACGGGCGACCGCGACCGGGGCTCCTTTAGCGGTTTTTCTCCGCAAGTGCCGCCTTGATCCGCGCCGCCAAAGCCGTCGCTTCGCGCCGCACGCGTTCGGTCTCGATAGTGAGCATCTCGCCGTCTTTCATCAGCACCTTGCCGTCGACGACAGTCGAAGCAACGTCCTGTTCGTCCGCGACATATATAAGGTGTGAAATGACGTCGTAGGTCGGTACGAAGTGCACGTCGTCAAAGGACACCTGGATCAGGTCGGCGCGCTTGCCGGTCACAAGCGACCCGACGCTATCGCCGAGACCGATCGCCTCCGCCCCACCGCTGGTCGCCATCTTCAGCACCGTGCTGGCGGATAGCGCCGTCGGGTCCATGCGGTCCACCTTCTGCAGGAAAGCCGCGAGGCGCATCTCCTCCCACATGTCGAGGTCGTTGTTGCTGGCGGCGCCGTCGGTGCCGAGCCCTACACGCACGCCGGAGCGCAGCATTGCCGTTACCGGTGAAATGCCCGACGCGATCTTCATGTTCGACGTCGGGTTGTGGATGACGCCCACCTTGCGCTCCGCGAGGATCGGAATCTCTTCCTCCGTCGGCCAGACGACGTGTGCGCCGATGGTGAGGCCGTCGAAGAAGTTGATCGATTCGTAGAATTCGATGGACGTGGCGCCGTAAGTATCTTTCGAGTACTGCAACTCGAACGGCGATTCAGAGAGATGGATGCTGATCGGCACCCCGGCCTGGTTCGCCGCCTGGCGCGTCGCGCGCAGCTGCTCCTCGTTCATCGTGTAGTTCGCGTGCGGCCCGAAGATGGGCGTGATGCGGCTATTGCGACCCTGCCAGCGCTCGATGAATGCGAGGCCCTTGGCTATGGAGTCCTCTGCGCCTTCGGCATCCGGGCTGCGCTGCCCGATCACGGTAGCCGAGATATACGCGCGCATGCCGCAGGATTCGACGACCGACGCGATGGCGTCCGGATAGTAGTACATGTCGACGAACGTCGTCGTGCCGCCGCGGATCATCTCCCAACAGGCCAGTTCGGTGCCGATGCGCACGAACTCCGCGTCCACGAATTCGACTTCCGCCGGGAAGATGTAATCGTTGAGCCAGGTCATCAGCTCGAGGTCGTCGGCCACGCCGCGAAGAAGCGTCATCGCCGCGTGTGAATGACCGTTGATGAGGCCGGGAAGCACGACGCGGTTGTCGCCGGCCAGTCGTTCGGTCGCCGAGTACTCGCCGTTGATCTCGTCGGCGGAACCGATGGCGACGATCACGCCTTCATCGACGGCGACGGCGCCGCGCTGGATGACATTCAGCCCACTGTCCATGGTGACGATGTAGTCGCCCTCGACGATGAGGTCGATGCCGGGCAGGCCGGTATCGGTCGAGGCCGAGGTTGCGGGCTCCGCGGGTTGCTGCGCGGCCGGGGTTCCGGGTTGCCGCGGTTGCGGCTCTTCGGCCGGCGGCGAGCAGGCGGCGATTGCAAGGAGACCGGCGAGGCAGAGGACAAGGGTGGCGGTGGGAAGATCTTCGTTCTTTTGCATGTAAGGTCCTTTGGCGCAGGTGTCACGATCCGGCGGGTCCGCAATTGTACCTGCTGCGCCGCAGCGACCGCCTGTGGCCTCCGCTGGCGACCGCCAATCGCGTCCACAGCCTGTTATGTCTCATATCGTGGTGGATTCGTCCCGCGGCACAGCCCGTGCGACAGTTTCCGGCAATTCGCGCCGAAACTAATTAGGATGTCGCCCGCGGCAGCATCGCCGCGAACACAATGGCTGCGCCGGGCGCACCACCGGGAAACGATCCATGCAAAACCACGACCGCCTGCTCCACGAAGACAACAGGCTGTTGAGCGGCGCCGCCGTACGCGACCGCATCATCGCCGAGGTTGCCGATCGCGTCGCAAAGGCGAGCCGCAAGCATCCGCTGGGCAAGCTGGTCTCGATCAGCATCGGTGGCCGCCCGGAGATCGATGTCTACGTTCGCAACCAGGCGAGCGGCGCGCTCAAGGCAGGTATTCCATTCGACCAGCAGCTCTGGCCCGCGGACCTGTCGCAGGAGGAATGCAAAGCGCGTCTGCTCAAGATGAACGACGACCCGGACGTGCTCGGCGTCATCCTGCAACGGCCGGTGCCGCAGCACATACACGTCCGGTCGCTGCAATCGGCGATCCATCCGCTGAAGGACGTCGAGGGCATGAACCCGGCATCGATCGGCAACATCGTCTATAACGATCTTGCCTTGAGCCCCTGTACCGCGGCGGCCTCTGTCGAGCTGATTCGCGAGACGGGCTTGAAGCTTGCCGGGCTCGAGGTCGTCATGATCGGTCACTCGGAAATTGTCGGAAAGCCGGCCGCGTTCATGCTGATGGCCGAAGGGGCGACCGTAACGGTGTGCCACCACATGACGCGCTCCGTCGCCGCGCACTCACGCCGCGCCGACGCCGTGCTGGTCGCCGTCGGCATTCCGCACTTCCTGCATGCCGACATGGTGAAGCCCGGCGCTGCCGTCATCGACATCGGCATCAATCACGTTGTGGACGAGCACGGACAGTCGAGGATCGTTGGCGACGTCGATACGGACGGCGTCAAGGAAATCGCAAGCTGGGTGACGCCGGTTCCCGGCGGAGTAGGCCCGGTCACGGTCGCAATGCTGATGCGCAACGCCATCGTCGCCCACGACAAGCAAACCGCTGCCGGCTGGATCCGCTAGTCTCGAGCGCCAGCATCCGGCCGTTGCTGTCGATTCCGACCCTCGCGGGACGATCATATGGTGCACACACCTTATAAGGATGCACCCAATGATCGAGGAACCGAGGACCCGCGTGGCGCAGACCATCTATCATGGGTCATACGAAGGCCTGCCGGGCGCCTAGGGCAAGTTTCACGAGTGGGTGAAGGCCAGAGGGCACGACTGGGCGTCCGACATCTGAGGGGAGCCAGCGGCGATGGCGGGCTTGCCCGCGAATGCCGTAACATCGTGAAGTTCTTATGCGTTTGCGGTGGTCTTCCCGGCTGCCGCCGCGCCGGCAGGGGAGGAAATTTTATGGGAAAGATCAGGATCCTTGGAACAGTAGTCGTTACGGCGATGCTCGCCTGGGGCTGCGACGACACATCGGGTCCCGGACCCGAAGAAATCGCGCCGGCGGAGTACGCGCCGGCGGCGGAAGAGGCGCAGGAGTCCAGCAGCACCGCGTCGACGCAAGATACTCCGGGCGCTTCCGACCCGCTCGAGTCGGTGCTCGAA
Organism: Woeseiaceae bacterium; assembly: GCA_035304285.1. GTDB lineage: Bacteria > Pseudomonadota > Gammaproteobacteria > Steroidobacterales > Woeseiaceae > IDS-8. Next base: position 10,714 of record DATGQI010000013.1, on the reverse strand, counting down.
GCCCAGCCGGACGAAGTCAGGGCACGTTACGAGCACCGGCACCCGCAGGAAACACTGGAGTTCTTCGGGATCGAACCCGGCATGACGGTGGTCGAAGCGCTACCGGGCGGGGGCTGGTATTCGAGAATCCTCATCCCGTACCTCGGCGAAAATGGTCGCCTGATCGGCGCGAACTACGCCCACTCGATGTGGCCGAAATTCGGCTTCTTTGGCCAGGACTTCGTTGATTCCATGGAAACCTGGACCACCGACTGGCCGCAGGAGGCCGAAGCCTGGCGAGGCGACGATGGTGCCACGGTCGATGCATTCGAATTTGGCGAGCTGCCGGAGGAGATGGAGGGGCAGGCCGATGCAGTGCTGCTCATCCGCGCCCTGCACAACCTCGCGCGCTTCGAGGATGATGGCGGCTACCTCGGCACCGCCCTGAATGACGTTAACCGCGTCCTCAAGCCGGGTGGCATCGTGGGCGTGGTTCAGCACGAAGCTCGCACCGACATGCCGGACGCGTGGGCGGACGGGAACGCCGGCTACCTGAAGAAGCAATTCCTCATCGATCGCTTCACTGAAGCCGGTTTCGAGTTCGTCGAGGAAAGCGACGTCAACGAGAACCCGAACGACCAGCCGACAGGCGACGACGTCGTGTGGCGCCTGCCGCCGAGCTACCAGACCAGCGGCGAGGATGCGCAGATGCGGGCGCAGATGGACGAGATCGGCGAGTCGAACCGCATGACCCTCAAGTTCCGCAAGCCGGGCGGCTAGCATGAACCGCGCGCGAAGCCGGAGCGGGTTTTCTCAACTACCGGCGCGGGTTCGCGCGCTCCTCGGCTTGTCGGTTGGCGCGCTTCTGGGCGGTTGCACCGGCGTGCCGGAGGGCATCGAGCCCGTCACCGGCTTCGAACTCGACCGCTACCTCGGTACGTGGTACGAGATCGCCCGCTTCGACCACCGCTTCGAGCGCGGACTGTCCGAGGTCACCGCCGTTTACAGCCTGCGCGATGACGGCGGCGTAAAAGTCATCAATCGCGGCTTCGAGAAGGAATCCGGGACCTGGAAGGAAGCCGAGGGCAAAGCGTACTTCATCGAGTCACCGGATACGGGTCGGCTGAAAGTATCGTTCTTCGGTCCCTTCTACGGCTCCTACAACATCTTCGAGCTGGACAAGGAGGGCTACGAGTACTCGATGGTGACCGGCAACGACCGCTCCTATCTCTGGATCCTCGCCCGCGAGCCGGAACTTACCCGCGAGACGCTGGACCGGCTGGTCGCGAAAGCCGCCGAACTGGGTTTTGAAACGGAGAATCTCATTTACGTGGAGCACGGGCAGCCAGACCTGCCGCCCGGACTGTGATCGGCGCTCCTACGCGGGAAATGCCCCTGAATTTTCGGGACGTCCCCAAAGTCGAACTGCATTGCCACCTCGAGGCCTGCTTCCGCCCGCAAACGGTAATGGAAGTGGGCAGGACCTTGGGGCTCGACATCCCGCAGAACCCAAAGCTGTTTCGCGACGAATGGCTGCTGACCCGGCCACTGGCGAACCTTGCGGTGGCGCTGGCGCGGTTCGTCGACATCCAGCGCATCTGGTGCTCGGAGGAAGTGATCGAGCGCATGACGTTCGAAGCCTGCGAGGACGCGGTCGCGCAGGGCATTCGCGTGATGGAGTTTCGCTACTCGCCGGACTTCATTGCCCTCGACAAGCCTCATCTCGACAAGGAAAAGATCCACCGCGCGATCCTGCGCGGGGTGCAGCGCGCAGCGGACCTGGAGCTCGCGGTTGGCTTGATCGGCATCGTGCAGAAGACCTTGCCGGTGTCGGAGGCGGCAAGGACGGTCGATTTCATCGTTGACTGCGGCGAGACGTTTGTCGCGCTCGATTTCGCCGATCGGGACACCCACGAGCTTAACGTTTATGCACCGATGGTGGACAAGGCCCGGAACGCAGGGCTGCATCTCACCGTACATGCCGGCGAGGAACCGGGACCGGGCGCACCGGCACAGGTGCGAGACGCCATAGAAATCCTTGGCGCCGAGCGCATCGGGCACGGTATTCACATCATCGGCGACCCCGGCGTCATGGCCCTGGTGCGCGAAAAGAACGTGGTGCTCGAGGTCTGCCCCACCAGCAACTGGTTGTGCAACTCGGTGCCCTCGATTGATGAGCACCCGGTCCGGAAGCTCATGGATGCGGGCGTGCCGGTAACGATCAACTCGGATGATCCCAGCCTGTTTGGCATTGACCTTAGCCATGAGTACGAGTTAATGGATCGGGAGCACAACTTCACGCGCGCGGAATTCGACCGATGCAACGAGGTGGCGCGTAGCGCGAGTTTCATCAATCCCGAGAAAATCGCCCGCGCCTGGCCACCGCCAACGCCGAGCCTGGAATAGACCGCTGTAGGAGCCCGCCTTAGCGGGCGACACTCTTCACCGTGTCGTCCGCGTGACGGGCTCCCACAGCAATCTATTCAGGCATTATTCCCTCTCGCTACCTCACAAGAGCGAACGCAGATGCTGTTTACCGACGTCATAAGAAAAAAGCGCGACGGCCAGGAACTGGCACAGGATGAGATCCAGCTGTTCGTCGACGGCCTTGCCGATGGCAGCCTGCCGCCCGAGCAGGTGTCCGCGCTGGCGATGGCCATCTTCCTCAACGGCATGTCCTTCGAGGAGGCTGCGCGGCTCACGACCGCCATGGCCGCCTCGGGCGCCGTGCTCCACTGGAGCGACTTGGGGCTCGACGGGCCGGTGGTCGACAAGCACTCGACAGGCGGTGTCGGCGACAAGGTCAGCTTCCTGCTCGCGCCCATTGCCGCGGCCTGCGGCTGCTACGTTCCCATGATTTCCGGGCGCGGCCTCGGGCATACCGGCGGGACGCTGGACAAGATCGGCTGCATTCCCGGCTACAACGCGACGCCCGACTTCGACCTGTTCCGCAAGGTCGTCCGCGAGGCCGGGTGCGCGATCATCGGCCAAACCGCCGAGCTTGCACCGGCCGACCGCCGCTTCTACGCAATCCGCGACATCACGGGTACAGTGGAGTCGATCCCTCTCATTACCGCCTCGATCCTGTCGAAAAAGATCGCTGCCGGACTCGATGCGCTCGTAATGGACGTCAAAGTGGGCAGTGGCGCGTTCATGAAAACCGTGGAGCGCGCGGAAGAACTTGCGCGCAGCCTGATCGGCACCGCCAGGAAGGCCGGCCTCAGGACGCACGCGCTGATTACCGATATGAACGAAGTCCTTGGGACGACTGCGGGCAATGCCGTCGAGATTGCGGAGTCGATGGAGTACCTGAGAGACGAGCGCCGCGAGCCGCGCTTAGACGAGGTAGTGCTGGAGCTGTGCGCGGAGATGTTGCTGCTCGGTGGTATCGAAAGCCATCGCGCCGTGGCGAAAACGCGCGCCGATCGGGCAGTGAAAAGCGGGGCGGCCGCGAAAGCGTTCGACCGCATGGTGTCGGCCCTCGGCGGACCAGCCGGGTTCGTCGGGGATTATGACAAGTACCTGCCGGAGGCTGCCGTGTCCGCACCCGTTCCGGGCGGGCGTGCCGGCTACCTTGCGGAGGTCGATGCATTCGCCGTCGGCAACGCGATCATCGCGCTGGGGGGCGGGCGCCGGAAGCTGGATGACGCGCTGGACCTCTCGGTAGGCTTCACCGACGTGCTGCCGGTCGGCACCAGGCTCGAGCGCGACACGCCGCTCGCGGTGGTGCACGCAGCTACGAAGGACGCGGCGAAGCACGCGGCAGGTCTGCTTCGCAAAGCCTGCCGCATAGCCGACGAAAAGCCGCGGCCAAGGCCGGTCGTGTACCGAACCCTGCAATAGGTGCCGGTCGAGCCGGTCCGTCGCATCAACGGGGGCGCATCACGGTGAAACATCTTCCGGTGCGTCGCCCGCATGGTCGGGCCGCGCAACGGCTTTATCCACGCCCATCGCCGGTGGTCCGAACCTTGGTATCCTGTGCGGACACCAGACGTGGCACATCGAGCCGCGCAGCAGCAGGTAACCGGGGGGAACAGGATGTCGGGTAGTTTCATGGGCCTTTTCGGCATCGTCGTGCTGCTCGCCATTGCGGTCCTTTTTTCCTCCAATCGCCGGGCCATCAGCCTGCGCATCGTGGCTGCGGCGTTTGCGCTGCAGGTGGCGGTTGCGGCGTTCGTCCTGTATTTCGACTGGGGCAAGCGTTCGATCGAGGCTATGAGCACGGGCGTGCAGGCGGTCATCGACTTCTCGCGCGCCGGCATCGACATGGTATTCGGTGGCCTGGCATCCGACGTCGTCGGCTTTAGTTTTGCGATCAACGTACTGCCGGTCATCGTATTCTTCGCATCGCTCATGTCGGTGCTCTACCACCTGAAGATCATGCAATGGGTGGTCAAGCTGTTCGGCGGGGCATTACGGCGCATCATCGGCACCGGCCCCGTCGAATCGATGAACGCGGCCGCCAATATTTTCATCGGGCAGACGGAGGCGCCGCTGGTGGTGCGGCCGTACCTTTCGGGACTTACGGAGCCGCAGATGTTCGCGGTGATGGTGTCGGGCCTTGCCTCGATTGCCGGCACGGTGCTAGCGGGCTACGTGTTGATGGGCGCCGAAATGGAGTACCTGCTCGCGGCAAGCTTCATGGCGGCCCCCGGAGGCCTGCTGATGGCGAAGATCATCATGCCGGACGACGTTGCCGGTATCGACGTCGTCGACAAGCGCGGCCTGATGCTGGAGGACAGCAAGCACGAGAACGTCATCCTTGCGGCGGCCGTGGGCGCGAGCGACGGGGTGCGACTCGCGGTGAACATCGGCGCCATGCTCATCGCATTCGTCGCGCTGATCGCGTTGTTCAACGGCATCGTTGGCGGCGTTGCCGGCTGGTTCGGCGTGGAGGGGCTTACGCTGCAACAGATCCTCGGCTGGATTTTCGCACCGCTGATGTATCTCCTCAGTATCCCCTGGGCAGAGGCCGAAGCCGCGGGCGCGCTCTTCGGTGAGAAACTCATCCTCAACGAGTTCGTCGCATTCAGCCACTTGAACGAGATGCTCGCCGGGACCAGTGAGCGCACGCAGGCTATCGTGACATTCTCGCTCTGTGGTTTTGCCAACCTTTCGTCGATCGCCATCCTGCTTGGCGGTCTCGGAAGCCTCGTGCCGGAGAAGCGGGAGCTGATTGCGCGCTTCGGCTTGAAGGCGGTTCTCGCCGGCTCGCTCTCGAACCTGATGAGTGCCGCGCTTGCCGGCTTGCTGCTGGCGTTCTGACCTATGACAGCGCGGCCGATCATCATCGATTGCGATCCCGGCCAGGACGATGCCGTCAACCTCCTGCTGGCGATGTCCTCGCCGGACGAACTGCAGCTTCTCGGCATCACGACGGTTGCCGGTAACGTCCCGCTCGCGCTCACGGAGCGGAACACAAGGCTGATGTGCGACATCGCCGGCAGGAACGACCTGCCTGTGTTCGCCGGCTGCGAGCGGCCGCTCGTGCGCAAGCTCCAGACGGCGGAGGCGGTGCACGGCTGCACCGGTATCGACGGAATCGAGATCACGGAACCGGCGACGCCGCTCGAGCGGCAGCACGCGGTGGACTTCATCGTCGAGACGCTGGAGGCCGCCTCCGACGATTCGATAACACTGGTGCCGACGGGACCACTGACGAACATCGCGATGGCGATCGTCAAGGCGCCGTCGATCCTGCCGAAGATCAGGGAGATCGTGCTGATGGGCGGTGCGATGCGCGAAGCAGGCAACCATTCGCCATCCGCGGAGTTCAACATCCTCGTGGACCCGCACGCGGCGCATGTCGTATTCGGGTGCGGACGCCCGATCGTCGCGATGGGGCTCGACGTCACGCACCAGGTAATCTCGACGCCGGCGCGCGTGGATCGCATTCGCGCGCTCGGAAACCGGGCGGCGCTAGCGACCGCCGGCATGCTGGAGTTCTACAGCCGCCACGACTCGATGAAGTACGGGATGGAGGGATCGCCGCTGCACGATCCGTGCACGGTTGCGTACCTGCTTCGCCCGGAGATCTTCAAGGGCAGACAGTGCAACATCGAGGTAGAGATTCACTCGGAGTTGACGGCCGGGCACACGGCGGTGGACTTCTGGGGTGTGAGTGGCAGGACTGCAAATGCGCTTTGGGTTCACGAGGTCGACGCCGAGGCGTTTTACGGGCTCCTTACGGAGCGGCTGGGGCGGTATTGAATGAGGGGTGGTCGTACGCCTTCCATCGTGGTCGTCGGTTCGGTGAACCTCGACCTGGCGGCCACGGTAAGCCGCCTGCCGGTGCCGGGGGAAACCGTATCGGGTGCGTTCCTCGATCGCTTTCCGGGCGGCAAGGGGGCGAACCAGGCGCTGGCGGCGCGGCGGCTCGGCGCGGACGTCACGCTGGTTGCGCGGGTGGGACGTGATGCGGAAGCGGACGCGGCGCTGGCATTGCTGCGCGCTGACGGCGTGGACCTGTCGCTGTGCCTGCGTGACGAGACACTGCCGACGGGCCTGGCGCTCATTGCAATCGCGCCAGGCGGGGAGAACCAGATCGTGGTCGCGCCGGGCGCGAACCGGGCGCTGCGGCCGGAGACACTCGAGCTGCCGGAGGCCGATGCGCTGATGTGCCAGCTGGAGGTGCCCGCGGAGACACTGTGCCTGGCGTGTGACAGGTTCAGGGGATTCTTCTGTGTGAACCTGGCGCCCGCGATGGGCGTGCCGGAGCAGATACTGAAACGCGCCGAACTCGTCGTGGTGAACGAGACGGAGGAGGCGTTCTACGGCGAGCTGCTGGAAGCATGTAACGGCATCATCGCGGTCACACGAGGTTCGTCGGAGGCAACGCTTTTGAAACAACAGGGCGTGATCGCTCGCTCGCGGCCGCCAGCGGTCACTCCCGTAGATACGACCGGTGCCGGCGACACCTTCGCCGCCGCCCTGACCATCGCCTTGCTCGAAGGCGCGTCACCCCAGCAGGCCCTAGACTTCGCCTGCACCGCCGGCGCCCTCGCCACGACCAGACAAGGCGCCCAACCCTCACTCCCCTACCGAAAAGAAGTAGACGCGCTGCTGCAATCGCGATGAGTCGCCCGTAGGACGGGCTCCTACAGCGCGCGATGATTACGGAACAGAAACCTGTAGGAGCCCACCCCGCGGGCGACCGACACGCCGATACCGCGGATAAGGTCGCTGTATGAGCCCCTCTCACGGGCGACAATTCCGCCGCCTGTTAGCGAAGGCGGAAGGAGGACGGGAGCAGTTCGGCTACCGGCTGTGAATCGTATCGACCGTCTGCGCCGAGGAGGATGACGCGGGTGTCGGCGTCGGCGAACTCTGCGATGTTCTGGCGGCAGCCGCCGCAGGGGGTGCAGGCTTCGAGGCCGTCGCGGCCGCCCACCGCGGCAATGGCAACGATGCGTTTTCCGCCCGCGGCAACCATCGCGCCGATGGCGTTTGCTTCCGCGCACGCGCCTAGCGGGAAGGCGGAGTTTTCCACATTGCAGCCCGTGTGGATGCGGCCCTGTTCATCCAGCAAAGCGGACCCTACGCGATAGCCGGAATACGCCGCGTACGCATGCTTGCGTACCTCCTTCGCCGCATCGACCAGCCGTTTTTCATCGGCCGCTGAGATACCGGCCGTCACGGGTGCTTGCGCATGGGGTTGTTTGGATGGGTCGTCCAGTCCGAGTGCTCGCTGGTGATCGGCCGGCCGGTGCGTGGGTCGATGCCCTCGGTTACCGGACACATGGTGATGCAGCCATCCACCGGGCACACGCTCACGCACAGGTTGCAGCCGACGCATTCCGCGTCGATGACTTCGAAGTGCCGCGTTCCGTTGACTGTCTGCGTGATTGCCTGGTGCGAAGTGTCCTCGCACACGACATGGCAGCGGCCGCACTTGATGCAGAGGTCCTGGTCGATGACGGCCTTCTCGACGTAGTTCAGGTTCAGGTGCTGCCAGTCGGTCACGCTCGGCACGGCCTTGCCGACCAGTTCCGACACCGAGCGCATGCCCTTGTCGTCGAGGAAGTTGCGCAGGCCATCCACCAGGTCGTCGATGATCTTGAAGCCGTACACCATCGCCGCCGTGCAGACCTGCACGTTCGATGCTCCGAGCGCCAGGAAATCGACGGCATCTCTCCAGTCGGTGATACCTCCAATTCCCGATATCGGCCGTCCGCCCGTTTCGCTGTGCCGCGCGATCTCCGCCACCATGTGCAGCGCAATCGGCTTCACGGCCGGACCGCAGTAGCCGCCGTGCGAGCCCATGCCGTCGGTCGAGGGATACATCGTCAGCGTGTCGTAGTTGACGCGCATGATCGAGTTGACCGTGTTGATCAGCGATACGGCATCCGCGCCGCCAGCGAATGCCGCCATGGCAGGCGGGAGGATGTTCGTGACGTTTGGCGTCAGCTTCACGATGACGGGGATGCGCGCGTACTTCTTCGCCCACTCCGCCGCCATCTGTATGTACTCGGGAACCTGCCCGACCGCCGATCCCATGCCGCGCTCCGACATGCCGTGCGGGCAGCCGAAGTTGAGTTCGAAACCGTCGGCGCCGGTGTCCTCGATCATCGGGATGAACTTCGCCCACGTGGGCTCGTTCATCGGCAGCATGACGGAGACGACCACCGCGCGGTCGGGCCAGTCGCGCTTGATCCGGCGAATCTCGTCGAGGTTCGTCTGCAGCGGCCGGTCGGTGATGAGTTCGATGTTGTTGAAGCCGATCACGCGGCGGTCGTTCGAGTGGATCGCGCCGTAGCGCGGGCCGTTGACGTTGACGATCGGCGGGTCTTCGCCGAGCGTCTTCCAGACGGCCCCGCCCCAGCCGGCTTCGAAGGCGCGGTTGACGTTGTAAGCCTTGTCGGTCGGCGGTGCGGAAGCCAGCCAGAACGGGTTGGGGGAGGGGATGCCGAGAAATGAGGAGTGGAGGTCAGCCATGGTGGTGGCTCCGGACAATGAGTTGGTGTCGCGCTCGATGGCGGGCGGAGCGCGATGCAAGCGCAGTGGGGTGTGTAAGGATATCGTCGCCCGCGAGGCGGGCTCCTACAGCCCGCGGTCCTGACTTCTCGCAATCCTGATAGTTCTCGCGCCTGGCCCGGAATCGACCGCTGTAGGAGCCCGCTCCGCGGGCGACCCCACCAGGCAGCATCCGCCAAGTCCGCGATCGCGCGCTGTAGGAGCCCGCCGCGCGGGCGACCGCCGCGGTAGGCGTCACGTACCCTTCTCCGCGCGCGATTCCGCCGAAGCATCCTCTCGCAAATACCGGTCGATCGAGATTGCGGCGAGCTTGCCGTGTTGCACCGCGGTGACCGTAAGGTCGTCGCCGGGCGCGACGCAGTCGCCGCCGGCCCATACGCCGGGAAGGGACGTCCGCTGCTCGGCGTCGACGACGAGCTTCCCCTTTTCACGCTGCAGCAGCACATTGTCCGCGCCGGCTTCGAAGACGAGCTTCTGTCCCACCGCCTTGAACACGACGTCCGCATCGAGCGACCAGAACTCCCCGGTGGCAATTAGCCCGCCCGCGTTGTCGATTGCGGTGCGTTCGAACTCCACACCAAGCACCCGATCGTCGGCGAGAATACGCTTGGGCCTCGCCCAGTGCCGGATGTGCACGCCATGCGTCTGCGCAAGCTCCTGCTCATAGCGGCTGGCGCCCATATCGGCCGGTCCGCGGCGGTACACGAGGTCGACCGACTCCGCGCCGAGAAGCTTGCTCTGCACCGCGATGTCGATGGCCGTCATGCCGCCGCCGATCACGACGACGCGCCGCCCGACCGGCAGCAGGCCCTTGTCGGTCGCCTGTCGCAGTTGCCGGATGTAATCGATGGCGTTCAGTACTCCCGGTGCATCCTCGTTCTCTATACCTAATTTATTCGACCCGGCGAGGCCGACGCCCAGGAACACCGCATCGAACTCCTCCCGCAGCATCGCCAGCGAGACATCTTTGCCGTACAAGGATTCGCTCACAACCTCGATGCCGCCGAGGGCGAGGATGTAGTCGATTTCGCGTTGTGCGAAATCATCCACGGTCTTGTAAGCGGCGATGCCGTACTCGTTCAATCCGCCCGGCTTCGCATCGCGGTTGAACACCACCACGTCGTGACCCAGCATCGACAGCCGGTGCGCACAGGAAAGCCCCGCAGGTCCCGCGCCGACGACCGCAACCCTGCGTCCGCTCGGTGCGGCGCGCGAGAACAGCGCGACGTTGTTCTCAAGCACCGGGTCCGTCGCGTAACGCTGCAAGAGCCCGATCGCCACCGGCTTGTCCTCGTGCGTGTTGCGCACGCAAGCTTCCTCGCACAGAACCTCTGTCGGGCAGACGCGCGCGCACATGCCGCCCATGATGTTCTCGCGCAGGATCGTGTGCGCGGAGCCCCTGATGTTGTTGCTTCGAATCTTCTGGATGAATCCGGGGATGTCGATACCGGTCGGGCAGGCCGTGGTGCATGGCGCGTCGTAGCAGAAGTAGCAGCGGTCGGACTCGACCAGCGCCTCGGGCCGCGTCAGCGGAGGGTGCAGGTCCTTGAAGTTACGCTCTATTTCGTCCGCGGGAAGACGCCCCGGACGAACGTCCGGCATCTCCCCCACGGGAACCTTGCCGGTCACCGCAGCGCACTCATCCGCTTTGCGCACGATCGCTCGCCACGAGCCGGCGCACCGGCTGGGGTTTCCGCCGTTCCGCCTGCTTTTGCATCGCGTCGTAGTAACTGGCGAATGGCGGCTTCTCTATGTAGCGTCC
>DATGQI010000012.1:0-26866 GCA_035304285.1 Woeseiaceae bacterium | reverse complement strand
GCGCCCCAGGAGCCATGGCCACGCCTCGAGAAGCTCGCCTGTCAGCGGCTCCGGATTGAGCCCGGAGAAAACGGAACTCGATGAAAGAACGGTTTCGATCGCAGTACCGTCTTCGTTGAACAGGGCAAGGAACGCTGCATCGCACCCGGTGGCATCCGGCAATTCCGCGATGTTGTCCCGCAGCTGCTGCTGGTAGCTGGTGGCGTCGAGATTCTGCACATTGACGGCGATCTTGGTCTGCAGCGCGTCGACTGCGCCACGGGTTCGCTCGCCGGCCCTTGGTCGACGACGCTGGATGGGCAAGCCTCCCCTTATGCTGCTGCCGGGCGCGGTTGACATTCTCGCCGCCTAGAGTTGGTTATTCTTGATGTACCGATTATGGCCAAAGTGTATCCGTCGCCGGGCACTTAGCCTGCGGACTGCCGCACAAATGCTGATGCCCATCGTTCCCCCAATTACCGGTGCATTCTGACATGTCACCGCAGGAATTCAAGATAAGTGCATGTAATTTTGCAGTTTAGTCAAACCTTGAGGCCAAATTGGCAAGGAGGACGTGTACAAATTACCGCCACGAAGCCGGTTTGCTCCTGTTCCGAAGCCTGAAAGGCGCAGCAACGCCGTGCTGTTCCCGTGTGGGCATGCTTCTTGCTGCTGCTCTGAGAGTCGCAGCACCGCCAAGCGGTTACGCCAGCCCCGATCCCTGGACGCATTGGCGTCAATCGAGGAGTTTATGAATGAGCAGGCAAGACCGGACGGGATAGAACACAGACATGTCCACGAGGCCCAGGGCTCGATCCTGCGCCGCCGGCCGTTCGGCCTGGCGGCTCTCACATTGGTCCTTCTACCGGCATTTTTCGGAGTTTACGGGAGCAAAGCGATAGTGGTCGGGACCGGGCCCGAGGTGCGGCTTACCGTCGAAGGACCCAGCCGCATCCGCAACGGCGAGTACCTGGAGATCATCCTGAACATCGAGGCACAGAGCCAGGTTGAGGAGGCGGTCGTTCTGGTTGGCGCTTCGCTGTTACGCGACATCACCGTAAACACCCTGCTGCCCACACCCTCGGAGCAAGGTTTCCGCGATGACTCTTTCGAGTTCCGGTTTGGCCGGCTCGATGCGAGCGACAGGCTGAACGTGAAGATCGATGCCCAGATCAACACAAACCATACGCCGTCGGCGAGCGAAGGTGCGATTGCCGTTGCCGATGGCGAGACCATGCTGACTAAGGTCGACTACGCAATCGAGGTGCTTCCCTGATGGATATCGTACTCCGCGCAAGCGTGATGTTCTTCGCGCTCTACCTGCTGGTGCGCGTCATGGGCAAGAGAGAACTTGCCCAGATGACGCCTTTTGAGTTGATTGTCCTTGTAGTGCTCGGCGACCTGATTCAACAAGGCGTCACGCACAACGACTTCTCGCTAACCGGCGCGACTCTTGCGATCACTACAATGGCGTTCTGGGCCCTCGCCCTGAGTTGGGTAACGTTCCTGTCACCCAAAGCTGAGGCGATGCTGGACGGTGAGCCGCGGGTGATCGTACGTGATGGCGAGATCGTTCTGGAAAACCTGCACCGCGACCGGCTCACGCGAAGCGAGATCCTTTCCGAGATGCGACTGGCGGGGATCGCGAGGTTGAGCGATGTGTCTTGGGCGATTCTCGAACCTCAAGGAAAGATGAGCTTTATCAAGCGCCAGGACGATTCCGACCCGCAAACGAAGAACGGAGCGGACCATAACGCCGCGTAAGCGGCTTTAGGCCCGTCCCCTGCGGCGATATGCGCGGCTTGAAGCCTGCGCACCCGCTCGCCATTGGATAAAGTCCCTACCGGTCGCCCTCCTCGTACTGGCGATCGTCGAACTCGGGCAGTTGCTCGAGTTGTTCCCGGGATAGTGGCACCTGCAGATTGCCGTCCTCGCCGATCTCGCCTCGTTGCACTGGTATGGCGACGCTGCGCGCGCCTATCCCCAGGAAGCCGCCGACGTCCACCACAGCATGAAGTTCGTTATTCGTCCGTGAGCGAACGATCTCCGAGATCTCGCCTACTTCCTCCCCCTGGCTCGATAAGACGTTCTTTCCCTCGAGCTGGGAGGCTTCTTCCGAGCTAATCTGCCCGGTCGTCACCAGCCCTTGGCGTTCACCCTGCTGAAGCCCGGTCGAGGCAGTCGCCGGCTGCTGCCGCGTGCTGCTCGCCTGCCCGTTGCTTTGTTCGGTCTCGCGACCAACCATCCGCACCTGTGGCTCTCCCGCCTGCATCACCTGGACCTGGGGTTCTGACTGCTGGATGTCCACTTGCGGGTTCGCCTGGTTTACCGTTACTTTCGGCTCCGCCTGCGTGACATTCACCTGTGCTTCAGGCTGTGTAATCTCTACCAGCGGTGGCTGCTGCTCGACTGTCACTTTCGGCGGTTGCTGTCTCACGACGACACGCGGCGCCCCTGCGTCAACCTCTACCGTTGCGGGCATCTGCTCGATCTGCACCTCCATCTTGGTATCCTGCCGACGCTGCGCGAGACCGGAAGGCTGCGTCTGTGTCTGCTGAGTGGTCGCCTGTTGCCGGTTCTGCGTCGGCGCCGGCTGTTGTTGCTGCGTCTGTGCCCGGGACTGTTGCTGCGTTTGATCCCCGGACTGTTGCCGCGTCTGTGCCGGGGACTGTTGCTGCGTCTGCGCCCGGGACTGTTGCTGCGTTTGTGCTCCGGACCGTGCCGGCAAAGGTTGTGACGTCGTGCTTCGTACCTGGCTTTGTCCCTGTGCCCGCTGCATTTGCTCCCTTGCATCGGCAACGAACTGCTGGCAACTGTTGGCGTCGGCACGCGCCGCCCGGTCAAGCATCTGCCTCACGCGCTCGCGTTCGGATTCCGGTACCTGGCGCTGCTGATTCTCGCTGCGCAACTGCTGGATTTCGTTCTGGCAGGTTTGCTGGCTGACAGCGCTACCGGAATAACCGGCGATTGCCAGGGCCAGCAAGCTGGTCGTGCATGATAATTTTTTCATCACGCTTGCTCCTTCATATGGATTCAAATGAATTTGATGGGATGCTTTCGCTGCAATTCATGTGCCAAAGGAATCCCTGGGCGGGCAAACGTCGGTAAGTCGCAATCACAGCAGGAGGCACCACCTACTCTCTTACTTGCGGCGTCCTACCGTATCGGCAACGTGGGCGCCGCGCTCACCCAGCGGCTTTTCGTCTCCACTCGTGGTGTCGCGTTCGGTCTGGTGTTCCATCTCGGCATTGATCTCAGCGCCGAGTATCACTACGTACGACGAGAGATAAAACCATAGCAGCATGACGACAACGCCGCCCAACGCACCATAGGTTTCGCCATAGCTGCCGAAGTTCTGCACGTAGTATGAAAAACCGAGGCTGGCTATGAGCCAGAGGGTCGCCGCGATGGCCGATCCCCAGCTGACCCATCGCCACTGCGGCCGGTCGCGATCCGGCGCAAATCTGTAGACCACAGCGAGTGCCAACACCACGAGAAGCCACAGCACGACCCAGCGCGCCAGCGAGAGCAACGTTTCGACGATGCTCGGCACGCCCAGCGCTCTCAGCATCACCGGCAGGCCTACGGCGAGCGCCACGATCAGCACGAACGCCATGACACCCGCCAGCGTGAACGCCAGCGAAACGAACAGCTGCTTGAAGAAGCCCCGTTCCTCTTCCTCGTCGTAAGCGATATTGGTTGCGGTCATCAAAGCAACCACCCCTTTCCGGGCGCTCCACAATGCGAGCAGGAACCCGATGATTGCGCCTACACCAAGCGCCTGGCCCTGCTGGCTGGCGAGATTTTGCAGCGCTGTGCGGAGGATGTCCGCTGCCTGTTGTGGCAGCACCCCCGTGAGGCTATCCACCTGCTGTGCGATCTGGTCCGGCGATGCGAACAAACCGTACAAGGAAACGGCCGCTGCGAGGGCGGGGAAAATTGCGAGCAGCGCGTACAGGGCCAAGCCTGCCGCAATCAGCGACGCATTGTCCTTGCTCGACTCCTCCTTGACCCGGAGAAGGACGTCGCGCCACCCACGGGAGGGTATGTCGCCCGGGCCGCGGGCGTCACGGCCGCGAGGGGAGTCCTGATGGTCAGTGACGGCTCTGGTCATAGCTCGAATCTTCCGAGAAATTCCTCGCCACGTGGCTGCAATATGTATGCCAGACGAAGCGGGGTCGGTGAGCATCAGCCCTCCCACTCAAGAGTCGCGAACGACTGCTGCTCCTTAGGTCTTTACGTTGTAATTTTTGTGAGGACCTGTCGCATTTACAGACGCTACGGGTCGTGGGCAGCACCCTGCCACATTGCGTTTGGCGTCGCTCGTACGCTAGGCTGACAGCGAGCAGCGGTTCGAATGCCTGCCCCGGACGCGCGGGCGCGCTGCAAAAACCCTTAACCGAGGCCTGAGGAATCAGCATCGTAATGGCCAATGAAACTCCGGATTGGGCCAGTCGACTGGGTGTAGTCGCCATTCTTCTTGGCGTCCTGCTGACGGCATGGCATGCCAACGAATGGATGAAGATATCGATCGTCGGCGCCCCGCCCTTCACCATCGCCACCATGCCGGAACCGGATTGTGACGAGGACGAACTCATCGAGGAAGGGCTGACGCTGGAGGAATGCCACCAGCTGGCATTCGTGGTTCAGGACATCGCCATATCCAGCCCCGGCTGGTTCAAATCATTCCATATCGCGGTGTCAGCAACCGGCACCTTGCTGGCGCTGCTGTCGATAGTTGCGGGCATCGCACTGGTGGATTACAGGCCCTGGGCGCCTGGAGTCGCGGTCGCGGTGTTCAGTGGCTTCGCGCTTCTCGACGCCATTTCATTCACTGGCGTGGTCAACACCGGTCCGTTGCTGCGCCAGATGTACCTGTGGGTCATCCTGCTGTGGTTCTTCATTCATCTGGTGCTGGCCGTCGCCGCGATCGTCGGCCGGCAGGACGAGCAGCCGGCGAACAACGGCAGCCATGTAAACGCAGGTACATAACCCAGGGGAAATCCTGAATGGCAAGGAAAGGTTACAGTGGTACGGCCGTGATACTCCATTGGCTCATGGCGATATCGATTTTTTTCCTGTTCATATCCAGCTGGTGGATGCTGGGGTTGCCGCTGGCTTCCAGGGAATGGCGGTTCCGGGAGATTCCTTTCCAGCTGCACAAGAACATAGGCATTACCCTGGTCGCGCTGATCTTCGTGTTGCTCTATGTCCGGTTCAAGCACCGTCCTCAGCCGGGCCTGAACGAGGTGCTGCCACCCCGGATGAGCAGGCTGGCCGTGATCGACCACGTCATACTGTACGTGCTCATCCTCGCGTGCTGCGTGAGCGGATACATATCCTCCTCCTACAGCGGCTGGGGAACCACGCTGTGGTGGGCGGTGGAACTTCCATACTGGGGGCATGAAAACGAGGAGCTGAATATGTTCTGGTCGGACGTGCACCTGTGGACGTGCTGGATGCTACTGGCGGTAGTGGCCGTGCACATCAGCGGCGCCCTTTACCATGCTTTCCGCAATGACGGCGTCATTCGACGGATGCTGCACCTGTAGGATCAACGCTACCTTTATGGCTTGCCAATCGAGAGCGCCGCGCGCGGCAATCCTGGCTGCAGGAGCGGCATTCCTGTCGCCGACCTTGCATGCCCAGCAGGAAGACTCGATCACGTTCGACGAGATCATTGTCACCGTTACCCCGGTGGGGAATGCTACCGGCCTGCGAAAGGAGCAGATCGCGTACAACATCCAGTCGGCCTCCAGCGACGATATCGAATCCATGCAGTCCCTGCACATAGGGGACTTCCTAAACCGGTCGATGGGCAGCGTCTCGATTAACGACGCGCAGAACAACCCGCTGCAACCGGACATCAGCTATCGAGGCTTTACCGCATCTCCGCTCCTCGGCCTCGCGCAGGGGCTCGCGGTGTACCAAAACGGAGTACGGATCAACGAGCCTTTGGGAGATACCGTCAACTGGGACCTTCTCCCGGAATCGGCGGTACACAGCCTGCACCTGGTCGGTGGCGCGAACCCGTTGTTCGGACTCAACACCCTCGGTGGCGCACTCGTTGTCGATATGAAAGACGGCTTCAACTCGGAGGGCCACCACCTCGAACTGAAGGGTGGCTCGTTCGGCCGCGCTGTCGTTTCTGCGGAAACCGGGGGCAACATTGACAACTTTGCCTGGTACGGCAACGTGCAGTACTTCGATGAAGACGGCTGGAGGGACGTATCGCCCTCCGATGCGGCAAACTTCTATGGCAGCCTCGGCTGGAGGAGCGACGGCTCCGCCCTGAACCTGAACGGGCAGTATGGAAGGAGCGACCTTACGGGAAACGGAGCGATTCCGTTGGAACTGCTGCAGATCGATCGCGACGCAATCTTCACCGCGCCGGACATCACCGAGAACAAGCTGTACATGCTCAGCCTTGACGGGAGCCATCGCGTGCGGGATGACATCACTTTCTCCGGGAACGTGTTCTACCGGCGGAACGAGACTGACTCGTTCAATGGCGACGCGTCCGAGTTCCTCGTGTGCCAGCTCGGCGGCGCTGATGCGCTGCTCGAGGGACTCGAGGGTGACGACCTCGAAGAACTCGACCTGGAGCAGGAAGACATCTGCGGCGGCCAGTTTGCCAGTGCGGCGGACCTGGAGACCTTTCTCAACGATGCGGCGGTCGGCGCGGGCGAAGACCCGGAATTCAATATCGAAGACCTCACTTCCGAGCTTTCCGGCACCGGCGAACTCTCCGGCTCAGCCATCAACAACTCCAGCACCCGCATACAGCGGAGCTATGGTTCGGACGTGCAGCTGGCGTTCGACCGCGACCTCTTCGACCGGGATAACCAGCTGGTCGTGGGCGCTGCCTGGTTCAACGGGGAATCGTCGTTCAACTCTATCCTGGAACTGGCGAACCTGGACCCCGTCACAAGAAGTACCGCCGGCCTCGGCACCGGCACGTTCGTCGACGAAGCCGCCACGAACATAAAGACCGACACATCGACCTGGAGCCTGTATCTCACCGACACGATCGCGATGACAGACAGGCTCAGCGTTACCCTCTCCGGCCGCTTCAATCGAACGAGCATAGAACTCGCTGACCAGTCCGGCGAACGGCCCGAGCTGAATGGCAAGCATCACTTCAACCGGTTCAACCCGGCCCTGGGAATGACCTACCAGCTCAACGAGGACGTAAACCTATACGGTAGTTACAGCGAGTCTTCCCGCGCGCCGACGCCCGTAGAGCTTGCATGCAATGAGCACATCTTCGAAATCGCAGTGGCCAACGCGATAGCAGAGGGTGAGGATCCGGAAGACGTGGAATTCGAGTGCCGGCTGCCCAACGCTTTCCTGGCCGATCCCCCCCTCGAGCAGGTTGTCGCGCGGAGTTTTGAAGTCGGCGCACGCTGGAATGTCAATGACGTCGACGTGAACCTGGGGCTGTTCCATACGACGAACAACGACGACATCATCTTCCAGACCACCGGTCGGGCTACAGGGCTTTTCGCCAACGTGGACAAGACCCGCCGCCTGGGCTTCGAGAGCCGCCTCAACGGCAACTGGCGCAATCTCGACTGGTTCCTGGCGTACAGCTACATAGAAGCCACGTTCGAAGCTCCGTTCGACGCCTTGAGTCCAAATCATCCATTCGCCGACGAGGACGAAGGCACGATCGCCGTTGCCCCCGGAGACCGCATACCCGGCGTGCCCGACCATCACCTGAAACTGGGCGGCGACTACCTCTTCGGCGACAGCATGAGGGTGGGCATCGACCTCCTCTACAACAGCGGCCAGCGGGTGCGCGGAGATGAATCCGGCCAGCTAGAGAAAACGGACGCCTACGCCGTGCTCAACCTGCGCGGCCAGTACCGACTGAACGACCACCTGGTTTTTTTCGCCAGCGTCAACAACCTGCTGGACGAGGAGTACGAATCCTTCGGCCTGATCGGCGAGGAACCGGGTGAAGTGGACGTGCCGGCCTTCGCGGAATTCGATAATCCACGCTTCCTCGGACCCGGTGCTCCACGCTCCGCCTTCGTCGGCGTCAAGCTGAGTCTTTAGGCCCGGGCCGAGGAAAGCGCTTGTAAGAAAAGCAATTATTTGCCGGCAGGTTATTGACATGCGGGGGTCGAAGCGCATTATTGTGCTACTGCCGATTTCACATGGTAGGACGATGCGGCTGTCAACGTATCGGTACCAGGCAGGCCCAGGCGAGGGATCGTACTGAAAATTCGCGGGCTTATACGAGTCGCGAAGTCTTCGGTGAAGTCGAATCATCCGGTTGACAGGTTCCAGTACTGTGCGGCTGAAACGGGGGAAATCAACATGAAGAACCAGGCAGTTGAGCGCAATTTCACCACGACCTTGCTCGCAGTTGCGACGCTTTCAATACTTCCGATACTTCCAGTTGACGGGCATGCTTTCGAGTCGATGCAGATGGGTGACTGGGAAGTCCAGTTCACCGGCAATATCGACGGCTTCCTGACCAACACCGAATGTGATGCCGGCGCCGGCCCCGTCGCAGGCGGGCTCGCTTGCGGCTCCAACGGCGTAGATCGCGATGTCGGCAACATCAGAACAGGCTTGTTGCCCTCATGGTTCAGCTTTAACGCGAAGCAGGAGACCGACAATTTCTCTACGGAAATCATGATCGGTTTTCAGCCCGGCATCGACGGCGGCAACCAGGGCGGCATCACCGGCAGCCCCCTCGACGGCGGCCTGGGCCTGAACTCCGAGAACCTGCGGCAGGTCTTCGTGCAGTTCGGCTCGGACTGGGGAAAAATCAAGATCGGCCGGGACCTGGGCCTTTTCGGGTCCGACGCGATCCTCTCCGACATGACGCTGCTTGGCGTCGGAACCGTTTCTGACCTGACAGCCGGCGGCGGCAACACGTCGCTCGGCCGCATTGGCGTCGGCTACATGTACGCCGACTGGAAGGGACAGATCCAGTATTCCTCACCTAACTGGAACGGCTTTTCGTTCAACCTGGCACTGGTCGACCCGTGGGGCCTGGTCAACCTGTCCGGTTTGAGCCTCGACGCCGGCACGTTCGCCCAGCAAGGCGACACTTACGGCATCGAAGGCAAGGTCGGGTATGAGTTCAAGGGACCGGAAGCCGAGGACCTGAGCGGCAAGATCTGGGCGAGCTTCATCAACCAGTCGCTGGATAGCGCAACCTTCGGCAGCGAGGACGCCACCGGTTTCGATATCGGAGCGAAGGTGGGCATCGCAGGCTTCGAAGTCGTTGCTTACTACTACGACGGCGAGGGCATCGGCACCGCCGACTTCCTGTTCGATGCAGTGGATTTGGCGGGCAACGCACGCGACTCGGACGGTGGCTATATCCAGGCGACGTACGCCATTCCTGGACCGGGTACCAAGGTCGGCGTGAGTTTCGGTGAAAGCAACCTGGACCTGGGCCCTGCCGATCTGGCCTCATCAGCATTGGTCAAGACGAACGAGTCGATTGTCTTCGGCGTTTACCATCCGCTGACGGAATCGCTGAATCTCGTGTTCGAGTACACCAACACGGAATCGACGGCGCATAACGGTAACCAGGCTGAGGAAAGCAGCATCGCAATCGGCGCGATCATTTTCTATTGAGCTTGAATGCGTCAGTGGGTTGGATGAAGCCGTACGGGAATCATAACGGCGAGAGCGAACGTGACGGCCGCGCGCCATCCTGGTGGCGCGCGGTCGTTGTGAGTTCGCTCCTGGTTGCGACGGCGGTGCTCTACAGCGGTGCCGTGGACGCGCGATCAAAAGACACCATCTGGGAGGGCGACGATCAATCGGTCGCACTGGCGCCCCAGGACGAACCCGACGCTCCACCCAACGAGCACCCCGTCACCCTGCAGCCGCAGGAGATCGAGAGCATGCTTTCCGGCCTGCGTTTCCGGCATGCAGACCAGGAAGAGGACACGCCGCCGGTCGCGGTATTCAACAAGGAACAGGTGAAGGTGTTAGGGGATGCACTCGCCAAGGGGCTGTCGCGCGCAACGCCGTCACAGGATGTGACGTTCTCTGTCGTCGGTGCTCACCGGCTTGCTCCCGGGGCATTCGCCCTTCGCAATCGGCTGACGGCGGGACGGGCATTTTTCCGTGACGGCCAGCTGAACGTGATCTTCGGAGACATCCAGAGTCCGTATCGAAAGAAGAATATCTATGGCCGCCTCGAGGAAGACTTTTACCCGCGAAACTACGGCAGCCGCGCTCCTTCCGAGACAGAAGGGTCCCTGTTGGTCGCGAGTACGGGTGCCAGCCTTCGTGATGAGCCTGGCGGGCGTCGCGAAGACTGGATCGTGTTCGCTGCATCCGGCGCCTCAGAGGCAGCCACGAGCGCGCCGCGGGAGACCGAGCCGGTAAAATCGGAACAGCGGCATATGCCTGCCACCACAGCTGGCTTCGAACCCGCTCCTGCACCTCGCGATTCCGCGAAGACCCATCCCGCTGCGGCTCCTGGTGCCGGGGCACTCCCCGACATCGAACAGCGTCTCGAAACCCTGAAGCGGCTTCGCGAAAAAGACCTCATCTCCGAACAGGTTTATCGCGAGAAGGTCGACGAGGTTCTAAAAGACCTGTGATCGCTTAGCGAAACCAGCGGGCGGCTATCACCTATCACCTGCCCTATCACCTGCCCTGTCACCTGCCCGCTGATTCAGCATCGAACGATCGAGGCCCGCGAATCTCGAGCCCAAATCCATCGGTTTACTGCTGGTCGCTTAGCTCCTGTGCATCCAGTTTCCCGTCTGAATTGCGGTCAAGCTGGTCCCACTGGCCTGTTAGCCCGGCTTCACCCTCGGCTTCGTCTCTTGAAATCGCTCCATCACCATCGCTGTCGAGTTCACCGAGCAGGTCGTCGCCCACAGTTTGTTGCTGATGGCGTGTCGCCGGCATCCCTTGCTCTGCCTCCCCGATACCGAGCATACCGTCCGTATCGCCGCTCGCAGAAGTGCCCTCGAACCCGGAGTACTCCTGTGGATTCAGGCTTCCATCACCATCCTCATCGTAGGTACTCCAGTTGTCGGTCAGCTTTGTCTCGGCTTCGGCTTCCTCGCGCGAGATAGAGCCGTCGCCATCCTCGTCAAGTTCCGAAAAGCGATCACTCTTGATGTCGTCCATCGTTCGCGCCTGGTGATTCGTTGCAGGTATGCCCTCTCGTTCCTGCTCCGGCCTCGGTTCCTGTGCTGACTGCGTACCTGATTCCTGCGCCAGGGCAATGCCCTGGAACGACAATAACGATGCCGCCAGAACAGTAGTCATAGTTCTCATAAGTGCCTCCTGATTTTGTGGAGTCACACTCCCGTGGTGTGACCTCTGTGCAAGTTTTGAGGCTGCAATCATCATGCCAAGCACCGCCGGCATTCTTACAACCGGGAATTGTAAAAGCTGCAGTACGGGTTCGGGCCTGCCGGGCGGTATCCCCGCCAGGTGGCGAGGAACGCGAAGGGCAGGTTGCTGTCTCATTTCCTTACCATCAGTGAGAGCCAGGGTGTTCGCCATCGAATCCAAGATCAGGCAACTTTTGCCGCTTGCGGCAGCTTTGACGGTCGTTTCTGCGCCTGCGCTTGCGCAGGAGGATGAGGAGGCGATTCGCTCCGGAAAGCTGGCGTTCAACGGTTCATGCAGGACCTGTCACTCCATGAGAGAAGGCGACAACAGGCTCGGGCCAAACCTGCACTCCGTCATTGGACGCGAGGCCGGGTCGGAAGAGTATGGCTATTCGCCGGCACTGCAATCGTCCCAGATGGTTTGGGACGCGGAAACACTCGACCGGTTCATCGCAGAGCCGGACGCCGTGATACCCGGCAACAACATGAAACCCTATGGGGGTATCAGCGACGCAGAGACCCGCGCCGAAATCGTCAGCTACCTGGAGAGTGAAAGCAGTGACGCGGGGGAAGCTGCCGATTAACTGCGCGTAGCGGTCGGCGAAGCCAGGTTGAGGAGCACCTGCGGTACCTGTTGCAGGCGCTCGACGAGCGCATCGGCGCCGAGATCCTCTACCGGTCGCCTGCTGTAGCCGAAGGTCACGACGACTACGGGCAGGTTTGCGGCGCGCGCAGCGAGTACATCGTTTTCCGAGTCACCCACGATTATCGCCGGCAGGTCGCGCGCGCCCAACTCGTCAAGGCAGTGGCGCAATGGCGCTGGATGAGGCTTCTTGTGCGGTGTGGAATCGCCGCCGACAATCGCACGTATCCATCTCGCCAGTCCGAGCCTGTTCAGGATCTCCGCGGTTATGGCTGCCGGCTTGTTTGTGCATATGCCCTGGAGGCAGCCCATGTGACTCAAGGCTTCCATTACCTCGAGCGCGCCATCGAACGGGCGAGTGCTCCGGACGGGATTCTCGCCGTACAAATGCAAAAATCGTCGCACCGCATCATCGCGGCTGGCATCTTCGAGGGGCCTTCCTGCCGCAGCGAAACCTCGCTCAACGAGACGAGCAGCGCCATCGCCGATCATCGTGCGCACCCTCTCTTCCGCAAGACCCGGAAGGTCTTGCTCGGCAAGCAGCCTGTTCAATGCGGATGCGAGGTCGCCCGCACTGTCTATGAGAGTACCGTCCAGGTCCCAAAGGATTGCGGGCTGCCGTTGGTTGCGCGGGTGTATCAGGCAGCACCCCGGTAGACGACGAAGGACTGGCCCTGCGTCTGCCGATGGTTGTCGTAGCCGATCACCCTGACAAGATTGCCCGGGTTGGCATTCCGGCAGGCCGTCAGCTCAGCGATGATCGCGTCGAGGTTTCGTTCCCCGAACATGGGCAGTTTCCACATATACCAGTAGTCCGACATCGCCAGTTCCGGCTCGACATGCTCCACCGCGCAGTCCCAGCCGCGATCGATTATGTACTGAACCTGCTGCCTGATGGCTAGAGCATTCATCTCCGGCAGGTAAGAGAACGTGCCAAATCGCTTGGAACTGGCATCGTTGTGACGGGACTTGTAATCCTGGATCGGCCTGGCCATAGCGCATGTCTCCACTATCGAATGTTGATGAGCATCAGGAAGCGCGAGTGCTGCGCTCCATATCCAGCTTGTCCACGACGTCGAACTCAAACCGAACCTCTTTCCACGTCTCCATCGCGGCCTCGAGCTCGGGCGAGTGGCGCCCCGCTTCCACGAGAATCTCGCGGGCTTCGTTCTCCAGATCACGCCCTTCATTGCGCGCTTTGACGCAAGCCTCCATGGCCGTGCGGTTGGCGGCCGCGCCGGCAGCATTGCCCCAGGGATGGCCGAGGGTACCGCCCCCAAACTGAAGAATCGCATCATCCCCGAAGATAGCTACCAGGGCCGGCATATGCCACACGTGAATGCCCCCGGACGCTACCGGGAACATGCCGGGCATGTGCCCGAAATCCTGGTCGAAGAAGATGCCACGGCTGCGATCCTCGGCGATGAAGCTCTCGCGCATGCAGTCGATCCAGCCGAGCGTCGCGTCCCTGTCACCCTCGAGCTTGCCAACGACGGTGCCCGCGTGCAGGTGATCCCCTCCGGACAGGCGCAGGCATTTTGCGAGCACGCGGAAGTGAATGCCGTGGTACGGGTTCCGATCGACGACAGCGTGCATCGCGCGGTGGATGTGCAGAAGCATCCCGTTGTTGCGGCACCAGTTCGCAAGCGAGGTGTTCGCGGTGAAGCCGGCAGTAAAAAAATCATGCATGATAATGGGCATCTCCAGTTCTTTCGCAAACTCCGCCCTTCGGTACATCTCCTCGACCGTCCCTGCGGTGACGTTGAGGTAGTGCCCCTTGCGTTCGCCGGTTTCCGCTTCGGCGCTTTTCACCGCTTTTGCGACGAATTCGAACCGGTGCCGCCAGCGCATGAATGGCTGTGAATTGACGTTCTCGTCGTCCTTGGTGAAATCGAGCCCGCCCCGCAGGCATTCGTAAACAGCGCGTCCGTAGTTCTTGGCGGAAAGCCCCAGCTTGGGTTTGATCGTGCAGCCCATCAGGGGCCGTCCATACTTGTTCAGCTTGTCGCGCTCGACCGTAACGCCGTTCGGCGGACCGCCGCAGGTCATCACGTAGTGCAGCGGGAAGCGGAGATCCTCCAGGCGCAGGGAGCGAATGGCCTTGAAACCGAATACGTTACCGGCCAGCGAGGTCAGCACGTTGACGACAGAGCCTTCCTCGAAGAGATCGATCGGGTAGGCGATGAAGGCATAGAACGCGCTTTCGTCGGCCGGCACGTCCTCGACGCGGTAGGCTCGGCCCCGGTAATGGTCCAGGTCTGTGAGGAGATCCGTCCATACCGTCGTCCATGTGCCGGTAGAGGATTCGGCCGCGACCGCCGCAGCGGCTTCTTCCCGTGGCACCCCGTCCTGGGCCACGATCTTGAAGCACGCCAGCAGGTCGGACTCCCGCGGCGTGTAGGACGGCTCCCAATAGTTCTCCCGGTAGGCTTTGACACCCGCGGCGTATTCATTCTTGCTCATGTCTTACCTCCTGATCTGCTCGACTTGCGCTGCGATGGTTCGTTTACGTATCAGTCCTGGTATTCATAGGCATGCCTCCTCGGTATCGGCCGCCGCCGGTTTTCCACCAGGCGAAGGATCATCGGGGTAAAAATAAGCTGCATGGCCAGGTCCATCTTCCCGCCCGGAATCACGATGGAATTGGCTCGAGACATGAAGCTGTTCTTGATCATCGAGATCAGGTAGGGGAAATCGATCCCGCGCGGATTCCTGAAGCGGATGACGACGATCGATTCGTCCGGAGTGGGTACGAAACGGGCGATGAAAGGATTTGACGTGTCCACGGTAGGCACGCGCTGGAAGTTGATGTCCGTCTGCGTGAACTGCGGACATATGTAATGTACGTAGTCCGGCATGCGACGGAGAATCGTGTCAGTGACGGCTTCCGCCGTATAGCCACGCGTTGACTTGTCGCGATGGATTTTCTGGATCCACTCGAGGTTGGCAACCGGCACGACGCCGACCTTCAGGTCGGCATGCTGCGCGATGTTCACATCGCTCGTGACGAGCGAACCGTGCAGCCCCTCGTAGAAGAGCAGATCGGTGTTCGCCGGCGATTCTTCCCACTCCGTGAATTCACCGGGTTCGGCACCGTACAGGATCGCTTCCTGCTCGTCGTGCACGTAGTGGCGAAGCCGCGCCCTTCCCGTCTCCCCGTATGACCTGAAAGCGGCTTCCAGCTCCTGGAACAGGTTTGACTCGGGCCCGAAATGACTGAAGTGGCGATGTCCGCGCTTGTCGGCTTCACGCATCGCACGTTTCATGTCCGCGCGGTTATAGCGATGGAAGGCGTCGCCCTCTACATAGGCGGCGGTGATGTTCTCGCGCAGGAAGATCTGGTGAAAGGTGTGCCTGATCGTGGTCGTGCCGGCGCCCGAGGAACCTGTCACTGAAATGATCGGATGCTGGCGCGACATCACAGCCGCTCCTGGCGCTGGAACAAACCACGGTTGGCAAACAGCGGGGACCTGCCGTAGCCGAGACACAGCTCGGTGTGATGGCGTCTCACCCGGTCAACCTCATCGGCTGACCCGAAAACCAGCGGCGAGCGCTCGCGGAGCGACGATGCCGGCATTTCGAGAACGCGTGCGCTGCCGTCCGTCGCGGCGCCACCCGCTTCTTCCATCAGGAGCGCGATCGGGTTCGCCTCATGCACGCGCCGGAGCGGCCCCTGTTCGCACCCCGGCTGCGTGTCGCGTGGATACAGGCAGATCCCGCCACGCACGAGCACGCGGTATGCCTCGGCCACCAGGGATCCTGTCCAGCGCATATTGAAAGCAACAACACCGTTCAGGCAATCGTCCACGTACTCGCGAATGGTTCTATCCCAGTGGCGATAGTGCGCGGCGTTTACAGCGTACTCGTAAGTGCGGCGGGGAACGCGAACGGCTGGCCCCGTCAGGTTGAACTGCGATGTCCGGATATCGAGGGTGAATATCTGCACCCCCTGCCGTACCGTCAGTACGAGGGCGGTCCGCGGTCCGTAAATCGCGAAACCCGCTGCAAGTTGCTCGGATCCTTTTCCCAGCCAGGCGGGAGCGGCCGGTTCGTTCGTCGAGGGCCAGATTGAGAAGATGGTGCCTACCGGGACGTTGGCATCGAGGTCCGCCCCGTTCAGCGGATCCATCGTCACTGCAAGGTTTACGTCAGGAAATGTTTGCGCCAGGCTTCGACCATCAGCGCATCCTGAAGAGGCAGCCAGGCCATCCCCGAGCGCGTCATGCAGAATTGCATTCATTGCCGGGCCTGACACCGAGCCTTCTTCGCCTCGTGGGCTGCCGTTGATCATGGCGGCGCCCCCAGCTGCTTGCTCTTGTATCAGGCACGAGATTCCTGAGACGGCCGCGGCTATCCGCTTGAGAATTCTCGAGATCGCCAGGCGATGCTCATCATCGCCCGCCCAGGACTCCATCATCGGCTGCAGGCTGACAACGTTACGCATGGGAACCTCCCTTCTTGTTTCGTCTTCGTCCAAGCCGATGTCGAACCTAGCTGTGCTAGCGCTATTAGTAAAACTTTATTATCTTTGCGTAGATGAAAGAAAAAGTTTCTAGCGCGCTTCACCGGGTGACTCTCAAGCAACTGAGAGCGCTGGCGGCACTTGTGGATTCCGGCACCGTGTCGCGCGCAGCGGAGGTCCTGCACGTGACCGCACCAGCGGTCACACAGCAGCTTCACAAGCTGGAGATGTGTGCCGGTCTGCCCCTGTTCGAGCGCACGGCGGACGGGATTCGCGCAACCGAGGCCGGCAGCGAGTTGCTCAGTACAGCGGCGCGGATGGAAAACGCGTTGAGCCAGTGCGCAGATGCGCTGGAACTGCTCGGAGGTATCGAGCATGGACGAGTGGCCGTTGGTCTCGTCAGCACCGCAAAATATTTTGCCCCGAAGATTCTCGCCGAGTTCATGAAGATCCACCCGGACGTCGATGTCCGCATCCAGATCGGCAATCGCGCCGAAATCATGAATGCCCTGCGCGACTTCGAACTGGACTTCGCGGTCACCGGACGCCCGCCAAAGGAGTTCGAGATCAACAGCGTCGCAATAGGCGATCACCCGCACATCATCATCGCGCCGCCGGATCACCCGCTCGCGAATCGCAAGCGAGTACGATTCAGTTCCCTGGCAGGAGAACGATTCCTGCTGCGCGAACAGGGATCCGGCACCCGGCTCCTGATGCGACGATTGTTTACCGGCGCGGGACTAGACCCCGATCGTGGCCTGGTACTCGGCGGTAACGAGACGATCAAGCAGGCGGTAATGGCGGGCCTCGGCATTGCGCTCATCTCCGCGCATGCGGTTGCCGTCGAACTTGCCGACAGGCGGTTGGTCGCCCTTCCCGTGACGGGACTTCCTGTAGTTCGCCAGTGGTACGTCGTCAGGCAGGAAAGCAAGCGGCTGTTGCCGGCCGCCAAAGAGCTGTGGGAGTTCTTCGCGGTCTCGGGCGCGAAATTCCTGCCGGGGACGAGAGCTCAAGGGTGATACAAGCGCGGTGGAGTCATCTGGCGGGCGACCAGGGTCGGTCCCGGCACGAGCTCCTGCCTACTCGGTCACAGTCAGTTCGATACGATCCACGCCGGTGTTGCCGAAGGACGGGTCGTAAGCGTATACCGTGATGTCGTACACGCCCGGCAACTCCAGGGAAAAACTGCCGGCGAAGTCGCTCGCGCTGCCGGCGTAGTGAAGCGCATACCTGCCTACCTCGGCCTCGCCTCGTTTGACCAACGCAGCTACTTCATAGCTGTCGGCGTCCCAGTAGAACCCGGGCTTCACCGGGCAGCCACACATCGGCGTAACCTCAGCTTCCACCGTCACCCCCTTGCTCGCCTCGTCAAGGCTGACGAAGCTGGAATGGAGGTCGGCCTGCACCATGAATCCCGCGAGTTCCAGGACCCAGCCGTCACCGCCCGTAAGATGCTTCCCCGGAACGACCCATTGCGTCATTGTCGTCCTCGTCGCGGTCTCGCGTCGCTGCAGCGGCCCGAAGGCAGTCACCTGCAGGTAGCGAGGTTCATCTATATCGATCGTGGCGCTGAAGCGCGCATCTTGGGAAGCAGCCATTGGCGCTCCGCGCTTCCGCGGCGCGTTCATGATCCGGTCCGGCTCGCCGGCATCGCCCTCGGTTACCCCCTGTGCCAGCACTTCTCCGCTCTCTGCGTCCGTCAGCGTCACCTGCGCGCCTTCAACCAGGTCGCCCACGTACATGGCGCCGCGAGCGACGACGCGTACGGTGATCTCCGTCGGTTCCGCGATGACCATTCCGGGACCCAGCAGTCCGGACAGCAGACAGCAACCCGCCAGCCAGCCAACCGGACCTGGTTTGGCCGTCCCTTTATTTCTTGTTCGACAGGCGCGGTTCTGTGGCATCGTTGTTTTGCCCTGGGTGTCGCGTCGCTGTTATGGGCTGGTCGGTCTTTGGACGCTTCGAGTATAGCGGTCGCCGTGAACAGGTGCAGGCGTTATGATGGCCGCAGGCACTCCGGGTACGTTGGAATGACCGCCCTCCATCCAAGGCAGCCGCACTGGCGCGCACCGCTTTCGATTCTCGTCTGGCTCGTACTGCAGTCGATGGGCGCTGCCGCGAGTGCAACCGATGCCGCTCCTTCTGCCGAACTGCGCCAGGTCGCCGATGGTGTGTTCGTGCGGCCGGGGCAAACCGGGGTCTTGTTCGAGGCAGACAATGTCGCAAACCTTGGTGTCGTCATCGGCAATCGCTGCGTTGCGGTGATCGACACCGGCGGGAGTAAATCGGAAGGCAAAGCGCTTGCTGCGGCAATCGGCAAGCTGACGGACGTACCGGTCTGCTTCGTCATCAATACGCACGTGCACCCCGACCACCTGCTGGGAAACGAGGCGTTCAGCACAGGCCAGGTTCGGTTCATCGGGCACGAGAAGTTGCCTGGAGCCATGGCGGCGCGTGGCGAACTCTACCTTCGGCGTGCTGCGGAATACTCCGGGGGAGATGCCGGTGTGGAGATGGTCGCGCCGGAACAGACAGTCCGTGACGAGGTCCAAATTGATCTGGGAAATCGGGTGCTGGTCGTGCGTGCTTTT
Organism: Woeseiaceae bacterium; assembly: GCA_035304285.1. Lineage (GTDB taxonomy): Bacteria > Pseudomonadota > Gammaproteobacteria > Steroidobacterales > Woeseiaceae > IDS-8. The sequence goes on along the minus strand of DATGQI010000012.1, from coordinate 7,861 downwards.
GCCACGGCGCACACGGACAACGACCTGACGGTGCTCGACGAACAAACCGGCACGCTGTTTGCCGGCGACTTGGTTTTCCTCGAGCACCTGCCCGTGCTGGACGGGAGTATCAACGGCTGGCTGATCGAGGTCGGCCGGCTGGCCGCACGGGATTTTGCGCGCGTAGTACCGGGCCATGGGCCCGTCGAAGCAGATTGGCCGGAGGCTGCCGGACCTGTGATCGAATACCTTGAAGACCTGCGGGAGGCCACGCGGGCCTTCATTGCAATGGACGGCGACCTTCGCTCGGCACAGGAAACCATAACAGTGTCACGGCCGGAACGATGGCGGTTGATTGAGCAGTATCAGAAGGGCAATGTTGCAGCAGCGTTCGCGGAACTCGAATGGGAGGATTGACAACATGAACTCGCGACTTGAGCGACACACAGGATTCATCTCCTTTCTTCTTGTGCTTGCTGCACTCTTTGCGGGTGCGGCGCAGGCAACTACGGTCGAGGAAGACATGGCCTGGACCGGCGGCTTGAAAAATGCCTACTTTGCCGACCGTGAGATCGTGTCCGATGACCTGGTCATCCTGGAGGCGCCACAGCGCGCAGAGAACGCGGCAATCGTCCCGGTTTCCATCAAGGCGGGCATACCGCAAACAGAGGAACGCTATATCCGCACGATCTGGCTGTTCGTCGACAAGAATCCGGGGCCACTGGTCGGGAAGTTTCACTTTACCCCCGCGAGCGGACGAGCCGATCTCGGGCTACGACTGCGGGTCGACGCGTACAGCCCGGTTCGCGCAATCGCGGAGACCAACGACGGCCAGCTGCACATGAGCCGTCGCTTCGTCAAGGCAAGCGGCGGCTGCTCGGCACCGGCGTCGTCAGACCTGGAGGCGGCGCGAGAGCAGCTTGGCAGGATGAAGTTCCTGGTTCGTGATGAGCGGGCGGAAGAGAATGCCAGCAAGGTCGAGGGAGGCCCTGCAACGCTTGCGCAACTGATGATTCGCCATCCGAATACCAGTGGCTTGCAGAAAGACCAGGTCACACACCTGTACGCGCCTGCGGAGTTCGTCAAGCAGGTCACGGTGAGCTTCGAAGGAGAAGAGATTTTCCAGGCCGAAACCAGCTTCGCCGTTAGTGAGAACCCCAGCTTTCGCTTCTACTTTGCCCCCCGGCAGGATGGCGTCGTTACGGCGGAGGTCACCGATACGGAAGGCAGGCAGTTCACGGAGACGTACGACGTTTCGCCGGTCACGGGCGAGGTCGCCGCAAGACGGTAGCCGAACCGTGTCGGACGCGGGACAGTTTCGATCATCTGCCGCCACCCGGCTACTGCGGGTGCTGGTGGTGCTGCCGTTTCTGCTGCTTCCGGCGACGCAGGCTGTACCGTCGCCGATCCGCGCAGACCGGCCTCCCGCACCAGGGATGCACGTCTGGGTCGGCGACCACCGGCTGCATCTGGATTGCAAGGGTGCGGGGTCGCCAACGGTGGTGTTCGATGCGGGCCTCGGCGGCAGTTCCCTCGACTGGACGCTCGTGCAGCCGGAGGTTGCAACCTTCACGCGCGCCTGCGCCTACGATCGCGCCGGATACGCCTGGAGCGACCCTGGTCCAATGCCGCGCGATGCGAAAAGCATCGTCAGGGACCTGGAACAACTTCTCGGCAACGGCAGCGTGGCGGCCCCGTATGTGCTGGTGGGACATTCGCTCGGCGGCCTGATCGTGCAGCATTTCGCCCGGCAGAATCCGCATAGAATTGCCGGACTCGTTCTCGTCGATGCCACTCACGAAGACCAGTTTCGCCGCCTGCGGGAAACTGTAGTTCCCGCGCGCGGCCTGCGAACGCGTCGCTGGTCGCTGATAACGACAACCGACTCCTACCAGGTTCCCGATGGTTTGCCAGAAGAGATCAGGCGTCTCGCTGGCGCATTCGTCGTGAGGCCCCAGTCCATCGTCGTCGTACGGAGCGAGCTGAGCTTCCTGCGCAGAACTTCGGCGCCCCTTGCATCCTCAGCGCGGTTACCCGACGTGCCGCTGGTGGTCATATCCCATCGTCTCGTTTCGCCGGCGGCCGATACTCGCGAGGGACAGTTCGAGCAGACGTGGATGGAACTGCAGCAGGAACTCGCCGCGATGACCCGTCGTTCGGAACACGTCATCGCCGGTACGGAAGACCATCACATTCACATCGCGGAGCCGCAAACCGTCATCGACGCCGTGCGCGGGGTCGTGGAGCAGTCTCGAGCGACGACCACGAGCCCTGTACGAGCCCGTCTCACAGGCGACAACCGGTAACGCAACCCGCCAAATTTGTCCGCGGAGCTGGCTCCTGCAGGTGCCTGTTCAAACCGTTTGCGAGCTGCGGGATCGAGCGCCGTAGGAGCCCGTCTCACGGGCGACAATCGATAGCACCGATCCTGAAGATGCGTCGTCCGCATGGGAGGCGCCTGCACGAGCGCGAAGGAACTGGAAGCCGAACAGGTATGCCAGGCAAAGCAGGCTTAGCGCTGCCGGGAGCCAGCCGATCCCGGTTTCGACACGCTGGCGTGTCGCATAGCCTGAATTGAGCAAGGCGTCGGCGAAAGCGTCAGGTGTGGTTGTACGCAGGTATTCAAGGCCCGTCTCCGTCGCAAGCGTCTGCAGGTAGCTCTCCCTAAGAGATGACAGGTGTTCCGCACCTTGCGAAATACGAGCTTGAAGGTCAGCGCTGTCCACTCCTGCCATCGCCTCGGTGCCTTGCGTCGAGGGGCGGCCTGCGCTGTGCCTGTCCACCTGCATCACCTCGTCCTGCGCCCAGTAGCCTGTGACCTCGCCTTCTTCGTCGACCCGGGGTATCGGTACCGGCTCCGATCCGCCGATACCCGCGATAAGGCCGCCAACCTCCCCCGGCTCGCCGCGAAACCTCGGCCGAAGCGTCGGATGGACCGGCGGCGCTTCATGCCCGTCCGTCAGGAAAACGAGGTTCGCTGCGCCCGCGGCGCTGCCCTCGTCCTTTGCCTCGAGATCACTCACCGCCTCGATGCCGGAGTAAAGGCCCTTTGCTACCTCGCTCAGCTCGGCCCAGGCCATCCTGCCATCGATCGCCTCGATCATGGTCGAGATTACGAGGTGGTTCTCGCAGATCTCCACCGGCGTGAACAACATGAACGTACGATGCTCGGTAAACACCGCCAGGCCCGCCCGGGAACCGCAGGACATCCCGTCCAGCGCCTTGCGCACCAGCTGCTTCCCAAACTCCAGGCGCCTCATGCTGCGGCCGTCCATACCGACGTCGGCGACGTTCATGCTACCCGTTATATCCAGCACAAAAATAAAGTTGTGCATGTTTCGCGGAAGTGTCACCGAAGGATTAATGAGCGCGAGCAGCAAAAAGACCGCTGCTGGCAGCATCAGGTACAGGCGTTTGCTTCCCGGCAATCTCACGGTAAAGGCTTGCGCACCTGGATGCCTGCCGCGGAGCGCGGATTGTGCTCCGGGTTCCGTTCTTCCTGGACCTCATCCAGCTCCGTTTCGGGAGCTACCCGCAATGCCAGTTCCAGGTTGTACTTCGCGGACCAGTCTTGTGTATCTTCGCGCAGCAGTTCCCGGTAGTACTCCTTCGCCAGTTCGACCAGCGGCAGCGCGAGGTCGTCCGCGCCGTTTTCGCGGTACTGCAGCGCCCGGCTCAGGTACAGGTTTGCGAGGTTGTAACGAATGGGCGCCCGCATTGGATCACCTTCCGCAACATCGATAGACGCATAAGCCTCCAGGGCGGGCTCGAACTCACCGTCCTGCTGCAAAGCGTACGCGCGCGCGAAGCGAAGGTGCGGGTTTTCGCCCTCTGCTACGCGTACGTCGCCAGCATCCTCCGCGCTCTCGATCGTCACCAGTACCCGATTGACCCTGGCCGCGCGCAGCAGGTGAAATCCGTCGTACAGCAGCGCTGCCGCGAGGACGACGATCAACCAGGTGGTCAGCTTGTCTGCGGCTCGCCAGTCCATCTCTTCTTCTCCATAAACTCGACTGCCAGCAGCAGCGAAAGCAATGCAAGGGCAAGTGCGTAAAAAACCCACGCCACTTGTTCGCGCGGCACCACATCGAACGAGCGTATCGGCAAACTTTGCAGCCGGTTCACCTCCGCGATCGCTGTTGCCAGCGCATCGGGGTCTTCGACGTCGAACAGCCGGTACGGCGTCTCGAGTGTTCGGAAGAAATTGTGCAACGTGCGTGCCGGTGCAGTGTCGACGGGGCCGGCTTCATCGGACGCTACATCCATGGGAGGGCTGTTCCGAGAACTGATGTAGATCCAGTACAGCGCTACGCGATTCAGTTTAAGCAGGTTGGCTATCTGCTGGCGCGTCGCCAGGTCGAGGCGCGCACCGCCGTCCGAGATCAATAGCACGAGCCTTGAGCCGGTGTAAGGCTGGTCGTCAAAAAGCTTCGCCGCCGCCACTATGCCGTTGCCGACATCGGTATCGGTCAGCCCGCGGCCGACGTTGCCGGCAGTGATAGCAGCCTGGATCGGCTCGCTCTTGTCCGTCAGCGGCAGCACCTTGATGGGCTGCGTGCTGAATACAAGCATCGCATACTGGTCGCTGCGCCTCGCCGACACGAACTCCGAAAGCACCCTGCGGGCGATCGTTCCCTTCGGCTCCGCGTTACGCATATCGAGCGGGTTCTCGTATACCTGTCCCCCGAACGGTTGGTCCATGCTGCGGCTGCGGTCCAGCAGCAGTACGATCTGGGCGCCCTCCCCCAGGCGCTCCACCTGGGTCGCCGGGAGGAACGGGCCGCTCAGGCCGAGAAGCAGCATTGCGATCGTCCCCGCACCCGCTACCCGCACCCCGAACTCCAGCCCGCGTGACAGCGGGTCCGGAGGAATCAGCAAGAGCGAAGAATAGCGTAAGGAGGCACCCGCGCCGGCGAGCACCGGCAACAGGCAAAGCGGTAACAGCAGGAGTACCCAGGGATGATCAATCTCCAGGTTCATGCTTTTTCTCCGAAGCACGCGAGGCTGGCTGCCGCCGCTCCTGCCGCCGCTCTATACGGCTGCAACGCTGGCATAGTCGGAGCAACGTCGGCCAGGCATCGGCCGGCGCTTCGCTGGTTGCGTCGCCCGCAAAGAAGATCCTGCCCGAGGCGGAAAACAGCTGGTGAAACTCGTCGCGCAAGCCGGCGTAGCCCGGGTGCTCGACCAGGAACTCGTCCACGTTATGCGCAAAAACCGCGCGACCGGCCGTGCTGTTGATGGCACCGTGGACAATCTTCAGTCCGGAAGCATATGGGGCTGGTGCGCCGGGCGGCGCCTGTAGCTTTCCCAACTGACGCCAGGCACTGGTGAACGGAAGCCTTCCGCGTGAAAGAAAAGTGGCGAGTCCGCGCCGCCACGCGGCGTAAAGCAGCAAAACGAGCAGCGCGAGGCTTGCCCAAGCAAGGCGGCTTTGCCGCCCGTCGACCGGGATCGTCGGCGGCGCCCGGTCTTCCTGTAACGAAGCCTCCGACACCCTGCCGGCATCGATCGCCGCAGTGACGGGCGCTACGGTGATTCGCAATGCGGGAAGCAAAGTGGTGAAACCCGTTTGCCCGGTCTCCCCATCACTTGCGATACGGATGTCCTGCTGCGGAATGGTGACGGTTTCGAGCGCAAGCGGCGCGTTGAAAATCTGGTACGTCAGGATGATGCGATACCGTGTGCCGCCACCTGCGGCCTCAGCGCTGACTTCCGGCGCAGCGACTTCCAGCCACCGATCGAACCGCCCCGCCTCAGGCAGGCTTTCCACATCGAGGACATAGCCGGTATTCAGGGTCAGGATCATCTCCCTGCGAATCTTGTCCCCGAGCACGTAACCGAACGTACGCGCGTCGATGATCTCGTTCTCGAGAATAGCCTGCGACCGGGAGAGCGGCGGCCAGGCCATGAGGAGCAGCAGGAAAACGACGCCGGCCAGGCCGTGGCTAGGGCGATGAGTCAAATCGTGCTTCATTGCATGCTGGTCGTACGCTTGGCTGAAGCGCGCCTCAGCCGTAGAAATGCCGCGTCACTGCGTCCGCTTCGAACCGGTCCTCGATAAAGAGTGGCTTGACACCGAAGCGCGCACAGCAGCGCTCCAGCGCTTCGAACCGTGCGGCAACGCATTCCTGCAGGCGCCGCGCAAGCGACGGTCGCAGCAATAAGGTGCGCTCGGCGCCGGTTTCCGGATCGAAGATGCGCGCGATGCCATAACGTGGCGCGATGCCCTCGGCGCTATCCCGTAATACGACCGGTACCACTTCATGCAGCGCAAGCCCGCCCAGCAACGTCTCCAGCATCGACAGCGGAAAGTGAAAGTCGGACACGAGAAACACCAGCGACCGCGAGGGCGGTGTCCGCAGAACCGCGGCAAGGAGGGCTGAGGCATTCCGGCCCGAGGGTGTAAGGTCGCGCAGGCGTGCTGCCAGCAAAGTCCCTGCAGCGCGGCTTCTCGTAAGCGGCAGGAGCAGGTCCTCGCGAATGGCGCTGTCACAGCCGGTAAAGGAGAAGGGATCGCCGACACCTGAGGCGGAAAGAGCCATCGACTCGACGAAGTCAGCCAGCAGCTCCAACTTGCTGCAGCGGCCCGCAAAACCCATGGAGGCGGAGACGTCGGCAATCACCCTGACCGGGACGGCACTGCGCTGCGTGTAGACCCTGACCATCACCTGGTTGAACGGGTCCCGCAGGCTCGCGGCAACGTCGAAACGGCGCGGATCCTGCGCAGTCAGAAGATTTGCATGCCCCTGGAATTCCATGCCCCCGCCACGCTGCGTGCCAGGATGGGCGCCAGGCTCGGCGCCTCGCGCGCGCGTTGGCAGCTTGTAATGGAAGGTCTCGACGCTCCGGCTCGCCCGCGCATTGTCGGCGTATGCGTCCGCCCTGCCACGGCGGACCTCGCCGGCGGCGAGAGTAGCTGCGGTCATGGCGCGGACACCCGGTCCAGCACCTGGTCCAGGAATCGCCCGATCAGTTCCGACCGGCGCAGTTCGTACACGGGCCTCAGGAACACGCGGTGCCCTACTGTCACCCGAAAGACCTCGTGAATGTCCTCCGGGGCCACCGAGTCGCGACCATTGAGCCAGGCCGCCACCCTCGCCGCCCGGAGAAGCATGCTCGTTCCACGTGGGCTTACGCCGGTTTGCACGAGCTGCTCGACATCGACGTCGTCCAATCGAACGCCGTACGCGTGCGGGTCCGACGTTGCGCGACAAAGGTCCAGTGCGTAACGCTGCAGCACCGCAGAGGTCTTGACCTGGTTCTGGACCCGTTCGGCAACCTCGTTCAGCTGGTCGAACGGCACCATCCCCTCGGGCAGCCGTTCGAGCAAGGTATCCACATTATGGAACCGGGTCTCTACCATGAGCGCCAGTTGCATCTCCGGGTCCGACGGCGCCTGGATCTCGATTTCCATGAGGAAACGATCGCGCGCCGCAGCGGGAATCTCGAACGTTTCCTCCCTTTCCACCCGATTCCTGTCGGCAAAAACCTGGAGGTGCGGGAAACGGTACTCCCGATCGAACGCGGTAACGCTGCGCTCCGCCATTACGCGGAGCAGCAGGGAATGCATCTGCGGACGGGCGCGGTTCACCTCGTTGAAAAAGAAGGTCGAAAGCGATTCGCCGTGCTTCAGCAGTGGTCCCGGGGCAACTTTCGGCTTGCCGAGCTCGTCCACGTAGGTGTAGTAGATCAGGTCTGCGGGCATCAGGTCGATCGTACCCTCGATCCTCGCGTAGCCGCCGCCGATGACGCGGGCGACGCTTCTGAGCAGGGTCGTTTTGCCGACGCCGACGTCGCCCTCCAGGAGGACGTGGCCTCGTGAGAAGACGGCGATAACCAGCAGGCGGATCGGAGCCGCCTGCCCCAGGACAACCCCGTTTAC
>DATGQI010000011.1:0-7065 GCA_035304285.1 Woeseiaceae bacterium | reverse complement strand
ACTGCACTACAAAGCCACCGAGCGGAACGACACGCCGTTCTGGGATTATTGCCGAACGATGGGTGTCCCGGATTCACTCGACGAGAAGATCCGGCTGTTTGAGAGTCGAGGCCGGGTCTTTCGGGAGAACGAGGAGCTGTTCAACGATACAAGCTGGTTCGCGGTCATGATCGGGCAGGGGCTCAAACCTCGCGGGCACGACCCGATGGCGGATATCATGCCGCTCGGGGAGTTGCGAGCGCGCATGTCGCATATAAGATCGGTCATCGCGAAGTGTGCGGACACGATGCTACATCACCGTGATTACATTAACCGACATTGTGCTGCTGATCCCATATAGAGCATGATCCCGTATCGTAACGTCAGCCGACGGCAACTGCTCAAGGGCGCCCTCGCCGCTGCGCTGCCTTTTGGCGCCCTCTCCTGCGCGGAACCGCGAGAGAACTACCTTGCAGTCGGCGGCCTGCCGGTCACCTGTAACCTGACGCTGCCGGTCGCCTGTGTGGCGAACGCCGCCGCCACCGAAGCCGCGCTGCCGCGTTTCGAGTTCGAGTACAACAAGTACAGCGGCTGGCCGGAGATCAAGGAGTCACTCATGGCCGGGCGCGTCCAGGCAGCGTACATGCTGGCGCCGCTCGTGATGGACCTGGCCGACAGCCGGATCCCGGTCAAAATCGTTTCTCTGGGTCACCGCTCCGGCGCGGTGATCATGGTCCGCACGGACTCACCCTACGACACCTTCCGCAAGCTTTCCGGGAAGACCGTTGCAATCCCCAGCCGCTTCGCCGTCGATTTTCTTTTCTTGAGACGCATGCTTGCCGAAGAAGGCATGACGCACGACGACATCAGGCTGGTCGAGATGCCGCCGCCGGATATGCCGGCCGCGCTCTATGCGAACGCCGTCGATGCCTACTGCACTGGAGAACCGTTCGGCGCGGCTGCCGAGCGAGCGGGGTATGCGCGGCCCTTGCGCATGACGCGCGACGAGTGGCCGAGCTACATCTGCTGCGTCCTGACGGTGCGCGAGTCGCTGATCGAGGAAAACCCTGCGATGGTCCAGTCGCTCGTGGACTACGTGCTGGGCGCGGGACAATGGCTCGACGCCGCGCAGGAGAACCGCGACAAGGCGGCGGAAATCGCCGCCGGGCTGAAATACTTCAACCAGGACCCGGAAATTATCAAGTACGTCATGCAAAATCCGGCAGACCGGGTCACCTACGGGGACCTGCGCATGATCCGCTCTGAGTTCGAGGAACTGATGCAGCTTTCGATTGATGCCGGGACCATAAGGCATCCAATTGCCTATGAAACCTACGTAGATGAGCGTTTTGCCCTGAACGCGGCTCCCGCAAAGATCTCCCTGTGATGCAACGATCGATCACCCTGCTGGCGCTCCTGTTTGGCGCCCTTCCCGCAGTCGCCACAGAGGCCGCGGAGCTTAAGGCTGGCGTCTTCGAGCCGGCGCGCCCGGCCCCGGAATTTTCCCTCCCGGCCTCCGACGGCAGCGACCTCAACCTTAAGCGTTTTCGCGGCAAGGCTGTGGTGCTCGGCTTCGGCTTTACGTCCTGCCCAGACGTCTGCCCGGTGACCCTGGCGATCCTCGCGCAGGCACGCAGGAAACTCGGCGAGCTGGCTGATGACCTGCAGGTCGTCTACATAACGGTGGACCCCGAGAGAGACGACGCGGAACAGATACGCACTTACTTGGCCGCGTTCGACCCGACGTTTATCGGCGGGACCGGCACCGACGCACAGCTCGCTGCCGTGCGCGAGGAATATGGCATCATTGCGAAGAAGCAGGTGGAGGGCGACAACTACACATTCGCGCATTCGTCGTACACGTACCTGATCGACCGTGACGGCAAGCTGCGGGCACTGATGACCTATGGGCACTCCGCTGACGATTTCGCGCACGACATCCGCATCCTCCTGCAGGAATGAGAGGAGCTTCGCCGCACCGGTTTTCCGCGCTTTGGTAGCGAGACAGTGACCCTTTCGCGCAGGCACTGGTGTTACGCGCTGCTTGCCAGTGGCGGGCTTGGCGTGACGGCGTGGGCGGCGATGGCGCCGGTCGATGCGGAGTCGAAGGAACAGGTGTTCGAAATACCCAAAGGAACCTGGGCGCAGCGCATGTCCGGGGACGCGGTCGAGATACTGCCGGAGGAAATTCGCCTGACACTCGGGGTCAGGGACGTCCTCGTATTGAAGAACTCGGACGATGTACCCCAGATGTTCGGTCCCACGCTGATGATGCCGGGGCAGAGTTTCCGGCTGCCGTTCGACATGCCGTCCGAATACCAGTTTGCGTGCACGGCGCATGCCAGCGGGCAGATGACCATCATCGTCGAGGCGTTTCCGTCAACACCGTGGGCGCGACTTCGCTGGCGAGTGCTCGAATTGATGAAACCGGGCCACCTGCGGAAACAGGAATCGACATGAGCAGGTTCAGGCAGTCGCTACCGTCTTTGGCGGTGCTCACAGCGTTGCTGGCCGGCTGGTGGGTCATTGTCGTGCAGACCGAGAGCGTGATCTTCCCGACACCCTGGGAGGTCGTCACCGGCACGTGGGAACTGATCGAGAACGGCACGCTGTGGATGCACATCGGCTCGTCGCTGTTTCGCGTTGCCGCCGGCTTTTTACTCGCGGTCACGCTCGCGATGCCGCTGGGCTTGTGGATGGGCTGGGTACAGGGTGCTTATGTCACGCTGAACCCACTTTTCCAGATACTTCGCCCCATTTCACCGATCGCCTGGATACCTATTGCAATCCTGTGGTTTGGTGTCGGCAACGCTTCGCCGATTTTTCTCATCTTTATCTCGTCGGTGTTCCCGATGGTCGTCCAGACGATCGCCGGCGTGCAATCCATCGAGCGGCGCTATCTCCGCGCCGCGGAAAATTTCGGCGTATCGCGCTACACGCTGTTTCGCCAGGTGGTGATTCCGGCGGTGCTGCCGCAGGTCCTCGTCGGGATGCGGGTTGGCCTCGGCGTCGCATGGCTGGTGGTCGTGGCGGCCGAAATGATCGCGCTGCGCACGGGATTGGGTTACCTCATCATGGATTCACGCAACGCCGGCAACCGATATGACCTGGTCATCGCGGGCATGATCATCATTGGGCTGATCGGCCTCATGCTGGATGGCGGCATGCGCCTGCTGGAAGGACACAAGCTCGTCCGGTGGCGCTATGCGCACTAAGATCGACATCAGGAGCATCAGCAAGGCGTTCGTTTCGGACAAGGGCGCCCTTCCTGTGGTTGACGCTGTCGGGTTCGGGGTCGGGGACGGCGAGTTCGTTGCGATCATCGGCCCTTCGGGCTGCGGCAAGACCACCCTGATGAACATGATCGCGGGATTCCTGCGGCCCGACCATGGCGCGGTTTTCATCGACGGGATCGAAAGGCGGAAGCCGGACTCGAAGGGCATTCTCATCTCGCAGCACGGCTCCGTATTTCCCTGGCTCACCGTGCAGGAGAACCTCATGTTCGGCTTGAACGGCCACGCTTCTCTCGACAGGGTGGACCTCGCCGACCATTACGCGGAGATCGTGGGGCTCAAGGGCTTCGAAACGAGCTACCCGCACGAGCTCTCCGGCGGCATGCTGAAGCGCGCGGAACTCGCGCGTGCCCTGGTCGTCAAGCCGGAGATTCTCTACATGGATGAGCCATTCTCCGCGCTCGACGCCCTGATGAGCCTGCGCATTCGCAATGAGTTGCTGCGGATTCTTTCCGAGGAACGGCACACCGTGATGCTCATCACCCATGATGTCGAAGAGGCGATTCACCTGGCCGACCGCATCATGGTTCTCTCCCCGCGACCAGCCAGCATACAGGCAACGTTCGATGTACCCTTTGCACACCCGCGGAAGCTGACCAGTCCCGAGGCGCAGGAACTGCGGGTGGCCGTGCTACGGGAGCTGGGGGCAGAGGGCTGAGGCGTAACGCTAAGGCTGCTGTCGGGGGTTACGGGCGCTTGACGATCTTGCCGTCGATCATCACGAAGACGACCTGCTCCAGCCTGCTGATGTCTTGCAGCGGGTTGCCGGTGACCGCAATGATGTCGGCAAGCTTGCCGGCCTCGATAGTACCGATGCGGTCGTCCCAGCCGAGCAGTTCCGCCCCGACCCGGGTGCCTGCCTGTATGGCTTCGGCCGGTGTCATGCCGGCTTCGACGAGCACCGCGAACTCGCGCGCGAAAACGATGGGGTCGACGGAATAGCCGCCGAGATCGATGCCGGTCGCGATCTTGACTCCGCGTTTGTGGGCGCGCCCTATGGCCGCGAGGAAGACCGAGCGGTAGTTGGCGGTGTAGTCGTCCTGCTTGTCCTGGGCGAGAAGGCGGTCGCCTTCGGCGTAGTAATCACCGACATAGATGGTGGGGACTAGCCACGTTCCATGTTCGACCATGAGTTCGATGGTTTCGTCATCGATGTACGTGCCGTGCTCGATGGAGCGCACGCCGGCGAGCACGGCCTGCCGTATGCCCTCCGTGGCGTGGGCGTGCGCCGCCACCGGCACGCCGAGCCGCCGCGCTTCGGCAACTGCGGCGTCCAGCTCTTCCGGGCTGAAGGCGACATTGCGAGGGTCGTCGCCGACCGACTGGAAGGCGCCCGTTACCAGCAGCTTGATCCAGTCGGAGCCGAACTTGACCTCGCTGCGGATTGCCTTGCGGATTTCCTCCGGGCCATCGGCGATCAGGCCATCGGCGATTACCGGCTGCTCCGGCGAGGCGAAGTTGATGTCTCCACCGCCGCCAGTGATGGAGATGTAATGCCCCGCACCCGTGATGCGCGGCCCGCTGAATACGCCCGCCTCGATCACCTTGCGAAGGTCCTGGTTTGCATAGTGGACGTCGATGTCGCCCATCACACGAATCGTCGTCCATCCCGCCTGCAACTGGGCCTGCATAGCCGCAAGCCCCATGAGCGCCTTGTACGCCGAGGAACCCTGCAGGTGAGCATTCTGGTAGTCGTCCGAGTACATCAGCGGGTGTTCATGGACGTTGATCATCCCTGGCATCAGCGTCGTCCCCGGCAACTCGATCACTCGCAAATCGGCCGGCACGGAAGCCACATCGTCAATCCCGACGATCCGGTTGCCCGCCACCATCACCGCAACTCCCTCCCGCGGCCTGCCCCCCCGCCCGTCGATCACCCTGTCAGCAACCAACGCAACGTCCGCCTCGCCAGCCCCCCAAACGGGGACACCCGTCAAAAGCACGCATGCCCAAACGGGGACATCCACTAAAAGCACGCGCAACCTGGTTCTGAGATTCACCGACAACTCCTTAGCTGGTGGGTGTCCTAGCTTTGCTCCCTACATTCGCTCGAATGATGGGTGTCCCGTTTATCTTCATCCATGACCTTGGGGTTCATGGGTTTCCCGATCTCGCCGTCGCCGCCGGTAGATGGGTGTCCCGATCTCGCCGGCCGCCCGATCTCGCCGATCCGGCCAATTCATGGGTGTCCCTGTTTTGTCATTCATGGGTGTCCCGGTTTTGGGGTGTCGTGTGGAGCGAACCAGGCGAGGATGCGTTGGAGGTAGTCCTTGGTGAAGGCGGGGTTCCAGTTGCCGTGGTGGGTGTGGAGGCCGACGATCCATTCGACGTTACCTGCCGCGGCTCGCCCCTGCTGACCGGCACGATATAGATGCGCCCTTCGAGCGCAAAGGCCACTTGCCTCCCGTCTTTCGAAAGCTCAGGCTTGCCGAGCCCTTTGAGTCTTCCGAAATCTTCGATCGTGACAGGCTGGACCGAAGCCACCTGGTCGGCATCGGCCGCCAAGGGAAAGAACAAGGAAAGAAGCAGTGCAACGCTCGGGATTTTTGACAAAGTAGGCCCTCCGCGCTCGACCGTACCGTCGATGCCTGCACCGGAACAGCATATTTGCATATTGTGACCGCAGGAGCTCAAAGCATGCCGCCGCGTGCCCCAATGCTCGCTGACGACGATCGAACCATCCGCCAGGGCGGCGCAAAGCAACGGAAGCCGGCAGAATCTCCGCCACGATGAACGTTACGCAAATTGCCGCTCCTTACCTGGTTTTCTCAGGCGCCGTTGCAAATCCACGCGACGCGAAAACCGGGCAGGGCCTGGTGGACTGGCGGCGCGAATCCTGCGTCGCGCAGTTGCGCTATCCCGGTTGCGCCGTGGACCTTGGCTTGCCGGACATGACGCCCGCGGAAGCTCGCGCGCAAGGAGCGCGAAGCCTCGTGGTTGGAATTGCCTCCTTCGGTGGCGGTTTCGAGGCGGGCTGGACCGATACGTTCGAGGATGCCATGCGCGCGGGCCTCGACATCGTGAGTGGCATGCACACTCGTCTTGACTCGGTAGTCAGGCTCGCCGAGGTGGCGGCTGAAACTGGCCGCAGACTGGTGGACGTGCGGGTGCCACCCGCCAGGATCCCCATCGGCAGCGGCAGGCGCCGCAGTGGAAAGCGGGTGCTGATGGTGGGTACCGACTGCTGTGTCGGCAAGAAATATACGGCTTTAGCGATGCACCGTGAGCTTCTGGCGCGAAGCTGCAAGGCCACTTTTCGTGCAACGGGACAGACCGGGATCTTGATTGCCGGCGGCGGCATCCCGATGGACGCAGTCGTCTCCGACTTCCTCGCAGGCGCGGCCGAGCTTTTGTCGCCCGGGAACGAGGAGGATCACTGGGATGTCATTGAAGGCCAGGGATCGCTTTTCCACCCGGCTTATGCAGCGGTCACGCTGGGGCTTCTGCACGGTTCGCAACCGGACGCGCTGATCCTGTGCCACGACGCGAGCCGGACGCACATCGACGGTTACCCCGGCTACGCCATCCCGCCCCTTGCAACCTGCATCGATGGTTATTTGGAAGCCGGGCGACTGACGAACGCAGGAATGCGCTTCGCCGGTGTGAGTTTGAACACGGCGGGACTGGACTCCCCCGCGCGTCATGCTGCAATGCGACAGCTACGTCAGAACTGCAGAACCAGCCCTAGTGACGTCTGGAATTGCCAGTAGAGATCGCTGTCGGCAGCGATGGCGCAGACGTTCTCGTCGATGCCGGTCTCGCAGAACAGCGCCGTGTCGGAATGCAGGAACGT
>DATGQI010000010.1:0-20966 GCA_035304285.1 Woeseiaceae bacterium | reverse complement strand
CGGCTTTCAGTCCTGTCGAGGTCGTCCAACTCGCGGCCAGTCGCCAGCAGCAGTCGGCGGCCGGACTTCCTGGTCTTCTTCAGTGCCTTCAGGGTTGCGTCATCCACTTTACCGTGGTGAGCAATGGTGCCATCGTAGTCGCAGGCAAGGGCGTGGTAGCGCATAGGAGACGGAGCCTCGTTCGATAAGTGCGTGAAGGTTAGACTGCAACACCACGGTATTGCACCGGAAAGGCCGAATTCCTGTAGCGTGGGGGTAACCCGACATGAGATTCTTAGCGGACAGAAGCCAGGAGAATCAACGTGCTGACTGACAAAGGCGTGGCTATAGCTACGCTCATGGCCGCGGCGATGACCGTCACTGCCTGTTCATCCACCTACTATCGCGCCCTCGAGTCGATCGGCATCGAGAAGCGCGATGTGCTCGTTTCCCGGATAGACGACGCGCGTGACTCCCAGTCGGATGCGAAAGAGCAGTTTACCTCCGCGCTGGACAACTATCGCGCCCTCATCAGCGTCGAAGGCGGCGACCTGGAGAAGACCTACGACCGGCTGAACTCCGCGTACGAGCGAAGTGAACGTCGCGCAACTGAAGTGGCCGACCGAATTCGCGCGGTCGAGAAGGTGGCAGAGGACCTGTTTGACGAGTGGGAAGATGAGATTGACGAATATTCCGATCCTGCGTTGAGCCGGCAAAGCGCTCAATTACTGGAGGAGACACGGAACGACTACGGGGACGTCATAACTGCCATGCGCCGTGCGGAGGACTCGATGGGTCCGGTGCTTACACTGTTCCACGACCAGGTGCTGTTCCTGCGCCACAACCTGAATGCTCGCGCTATCGGCTCCCTGCAGTCGGAACTCGCCACGATTGAGCAGGCCACTACTTCGCTGATTCAGGAGATGGAGCGGGCCATCGTCGAGGCCGGGCGTTTCATCGACGCCGCAGGCTGACCGTCAGCTGTTGTTGTAAGGATCGAAGCCGGGTTTGTTACGTGGTCCTTTGGCTTCGTCATTGGTAGGCTCGTCACTCGCGGTAGAATGGCTGGCCACGCCAGGCTCTGCAGCGGCATCCGGAAGCTGTTCCAATATATCCGTGTCCATCAGTTCCAGTTCGGCTGTGTCGGACAGATCATCGTCAATCATAATCGTTCAACCTGTATCGCCCCGCGAGTGTGTCAACGCCGGCACAATAAATGCGCGCATGTACTCGCGTCCGTGACAGATGTCGGGTTTCTTGCCCTTAACTCCTTCTGGCACGACATTTGCTTCATCTTCCACGACGCTTAGGGCCTGTCCTGTAAGACGCGGGCCGCTGAACCGGTGAGGGAAGATGGGAACATATATTGCGCTACTATCCTCGGCACTACTGCTATCCACATTTGCGCTGTTGGCAGTCAAGTTTCTGGCTTTGTTGTGGTTAAGTTCAGTGCTGAGTCTGCTGGTCATCCTTGCCTTGGCAGTCATTGCGCGTTGGCTGGTCTTGCCGTACGCAGATCCAGCGCTACACCGTCTCATTGCGCAACCGCAGAGAAGCGATTCTCGCGCCGGTAAAAACTACCGGCCTCAGAGGTAAACATCGGCTTCCAGAAAGCGACCTGTCGCGACGGAGCGACACAGCTGCGGATCTCACCCGAGCCTCGGCTCGCGGGTCTGGGGAAGTCAGAAGATCAGCATCAAAAGAAGAATTACGACAATAAGGCCTATCAGGAATATGACGCCGATAGTTCCGCCTAGGAATTTGAGCATTGAACTCTCCTGTATTGAAAAATTGCAATCCTGGGCTTGTCTGCAGGCATGCTGCAAAAACCATACCAGTTGAATGTAGTGCGTCGGCCGCAACCCGCGTTCCACTCCTGATCCTGAGGTTGCTCCAGGTTGACTGAGAACAAGGCGACGTGGAACCGGAAGGTTTCAAGAGTCTGGCTGGGTGAGCCGTATCCTCTCGGCGCTACCTGGGATGGGGAGGGAGTGAACTTTGCGCTGTGCACGGAGCACGCCGACAAGGTAGAGCTGTGCCTGTTCTCGGAGCATGACGACAGCCAGGGACAAAGCGTGGTGTTGCCGGAGAAGACAGACCAGGTATGGCATTGCTACCTGCCGGATGCGCGTCCCGGGCAGCGCTACGGTTACCGGGTGCACGGGTCCTGGGAACCGCGCCAGGGCAACAGGTTCAACCCGGCGAAGCTGCTGCTGGACCCGTACGCGAAAAGTATCGAACAGTGGACCGGGTGGTCGGACACCCATTTCGGCTACCGCGTAGGAGACAAGCGCGCCGACCTCGCCATCGACAAGCGCGACAGCGCGGCCCATATGCCAAAATGTCTTGTCATCGACTCCGCATTTACCTGGGGAGACGACCGGCCGCCAAGGACGCCCTGGCACGACACCGTCATTTACGAGCTGCACGTGAAGGGTTTCACCGTGCAGCATCCGGACGTTGCGCCGGAGTTACGCGGTACCTACGCCGGCCTTGCGACGCCGGCCGTCATCGAATACCTGCAGGAACTCGGTGTCACCGCGGTGGAGCTGATGCCGGTCCACTACGCCATCAGCGACAGGCATCTCGTTGACAAGGGTCTCTCCAACTACTGGGGTTACAACACGATCGGGTTCTTCGCGCCGGAGGTTGCCTACCGCTCGAAGGATGCAGTGACGGAATTCAAGTCGATGGTGAAGACACTGCACTCGGCCGGCATCGAGGTGATTCTCGACGTCGTCTACAACCATACCGCGGAAGGCAATCAACTCGGCCCGACGCTCAGCTTCAGGGGTATCGACAACCTGACTTACTACCGAACGGAATCGGAGCGGCCTCGCTATTACACGGACTATACGGGCTGCGGAAACACCCTCAACATGGGAAACCCGCGGGCGCTGCAGCTCATCATGGACAGCCTGCGTTACTGGGTGCTGGAGATGCACGTCGATGGTTTTCGCTTCGACCTGGCCGCCGCGCTCGCCAGGGAGCTGCACGATATGAGCCGCCTGACGGCATTCCTGGACACTATCCACCAGGACCCGGTCCTGTCGCAGGTCAAGCTGATCGCAGAGCCCTGGGATATCGGCGAGGGCGGGTACCAGGTTGGCAATTTTCCGCCGGGTTGGACCGAATGGAATGGCCGCTACCGCGACCACATCCGCGACTACTGGCGCGGCGAAGGCGGTTTGATAAGCGACCTCGCGTATCGGCTAACCGGCTCCAGCGATCTCTATGCGCGTAACGGTCGCCGGCCGGTAGCGAGCATCAATTTCATCACGGCCCACGACGGCTTCACACTGCGCGATTTGGTGAGCTACAACGAGAAGCATAACGAAGCGAACCTCGAGAATAACCGGGACGGCGAGTCCCACAACCGCAGCTGGAATTGCGGGGTGGAAGGTGAGACGGAGGATATCGAGGTGCTGACGCTTCGGGCGCGCCAGCAGCGAAATTTTTTAGCCACGCTGTTTCTCTCACAGGGCGTGCCAATGCTGTTGGCGGGAGACGAGGTCAACCGGAGCCAACGGGGAAACAATAACGTCTATTGCCAGGACAACGACCTGAGCTGGATGAATTGGGAGCTTGGAAACGAAGACAGGTCTTTGCTCGCCTTCGTGCAGCAGTTGATTTCCCTGCGAAGAACACATCCGGTGTTTCGTCGGCGGCGTTTCTTCCAGGGCCAGCCGATCAAGGGCGCGAGCGCGAAGGACATCCTCTGGCTGGATTCCGCTGCAGTCGAGATGACTGAGGAAGAGTGGGTAAGCTCTCACGCGAAAACGCTCGGCGCATTATTGTCGGGCGAAGGTATCGAAGAGCTCGATGCACGCGGCGAGCGGATACTGGACGACACATTCCTCGTCCTGATGAACGCACATCACGAGGCGGTGCCCTTCACCCTGCCTGCCCTGGCGAGCGGAACACGGTGGCTGGCTGTTTTCGATACCGCACGCGACGGAGGCCTAAAGTCGCAGGGTCGCTACCAGGCTTCGGATAACTACCCGCTGGAAGGAAGATCGGTTGCGGTCCTGACCCAACCGAGCGTGCATCGGCCTGTGCAATGAGCCGCGGCACGATTCACAGGATGCGTTTCGGCGCGGAGCTGGCCGATGACGGGCTCGTCAGGTTCCGTTTCTGGGCGCCGGATGCCGAGCGCGTGGATCTTTGCATAGAGAGCGGCGCCGGTCCCCGCGTACTCGATATGGGCTCCGGGAGGGACGGCTGGTACGAGCTGGCCACAGCGGAGGCCGCAGCCGGCACTCGCTATCGCTACCGTATCGACGGTGAACTTCTCGTGCCGGACCCGGCTTCGCGGTTCCAGCCCCATGGGGTCAATGGGCCGAGCGAGGTGATTGATTCGTCTGCATACGAGTGGCAGCGGGCGTGGCAGGGGCGGCCCTGGCATGAAGCGGTTGTTTACGAGCTGCATGTGGGCACGTTCACCCCGGGCGGTACTTTTGAAGCCGCGAAAGACCGTCTCGGCTTTCTCGCGGAACTCGGCATCACCGCGATCGAAGTGATGCCCGTGGCGACGTTTGCCGGAATGCGGAACTGGGGTTATGACGGCGTGTTGCCTTACGCACCGCACCCGGTGTACGGCCGCCCGGACCAGTTCAGGGAGTTCGTGGAGACAGCGCAGGGACACGGCATAATGGTGCTGCTCGACGTCGTATACAACCACTTCGGTCCCGAGGGCAATTACCTGCACTCCTATGCGAGCCCGTTTTTTACAAGCCGACACCAGACGCCGTGGGGCGACGCCATAAACTTCGATGGCGAGCACAGCCGGACCGTGCGCGATTATTTCCTGCACAACGCCCTGTACTGGCTGGAGGAATACAGGCTTGACGGCCTGCGGCTCGATGCCGTTCACGCCATCATTGATGACTCCGGCCTGCATATACTGGACGAACTGGCAGATGCTGTACTGAACGGTCCGGGCCGACTGCGCCCGATACACCTGGTACTTGAAAACTACGACAACGAAGCCCGCTTTCTCGATGCCTCCACGCTGCATGAGCGGGCAGGATATGCTGCCCAATGGAACGATGACTTTCATCATGCATGCCATGTGCTCATCACCGGCGAGTCTGACGGCTACTACATGGACTATGCAGACAAGCCTGTCGCGCATCTTGCACGCTGCCTTTGCGAAGGTTTCGCATACCAGGGCGAGGAATCGAGGTTTAATAAAGTTCGCCGCGGGGAGGCCAGCGGGAATTTGCCGCTGACCTCTTTCATTTCGTTCCTGCAGAACCACGACCAGGTTGGTAACCGGGCTTTCGGGGAGAGGCTGATCGAGCTTTCATCGACACCCGCACTTCGCGCGGCCACCAGCATCATGCTCCTGGGCCCGAGCGTTCCGGGTCTTTTCATGGGCGAGGAGTTCGGCTGCCGGCAACCATTCCTGTTCTTCGCGGATTTCGAAGGTAATCTTGCGGAGGCTGTCCGGCAGGGTCGAAGAAGAGAGTTTGCCGCCTTTGCGCAGTTCACCGACGATGGCGTCGCTGGTGCTGCGATTCCCGATCCGATCGCTGTCGATACCTTTGAACGCAGCGTTCTCCGGTGGGACAAACTTGCGGAACCGGAGCATGCCGAATGGGTTGAGTTTTACCGGCAGCTACTCGATCTGCGGCGGCGTTTCGTGGTGCCTCACCTCCCTCCGTCAGCAGCAAGAGCGCCGGAGTTACCGGGGGAGAGGGGGCTCCGAATCACCTGGGAGTTCGCTGATGGCATCGAGCTTACGCTGCTCGCCAACCTCGGAGATGAGACGCTGCAGCTTGGTGCAAGGCAGCGGCCGGCGGGGCGTCTTCTGCACGCACAGCCTGGAAGCGCGGGCACTGTTTCAGCGGCGGACGAACTCCCTCCCTGGTCTGTAGCCTGGCACATCAATGACAGCCTCTAAGTGAACCACTCTCCTCTCGACCGGCTTTGCGCGCTGTACGGCGTCGCAAACGAATACCACGACATTACCGGCAAGCTGCATCACGTCCCGGACGAGACGCGAAAGTCGTTGCTGCGTGCCATGGGGCTCGAGCTGAACAGCGACGAGGATGTGTCTCGCATGCTCATTGCCGCGGAGGACGAGCAATGGCGCAGGCAACTGGAGCCTGTCGCCATCGGCCGGACCGGGGATGCCAGCCTGTCGCTTGTGCTTGCCCTGCCCGAAGCGGAAACGCACCGCCCGGTTCACTGGCACCTGACGGAAGAGTCGGGACGGACTGCGAATGGTTCGGTGGTTCCGGCAGAGGCCGAGGTTCGGGAGCGGCGAGAAATCAGTGGTAAACCGTGGGTACGCTTATTGCTGATTATCCCGGCACCGGAAACGGAGGGGTACCACCGGATCCGCCTCTACGAGGATGGTTCGCCGAGACAAATAGCGGAGTGCCTGGTGGTGTGGGCTCCTACCCGTTGTTACCAACCTGCACCGCTTGCGGGAGGTAGTCGACTTTGGGGATTGACGGCGCAACTGTACGGGTTGCGCTCGCAGCGAAACTGGGGGATCGGCGATTTCACCGACCTGTTGCGGCTTGTCGAATTCGCCGCCGGCAACGACGCTGCTTTTGTCGGCCTGAATCCACTGCACAGCCCCCTCAGGCAGGATGATGCGCACGCAAGTCCCTATGACCCGTCCAGCCGGAGATTCCTGAACGCGCTGTACCTGGACGTCGAATCCATCCCGGATTTCGAGGAATCTTCAGAGGCGAAGCAATTGGTTGCCGACGAGGATTTCCAGGCGGAACTGCGCAGCCTGCGCGCGGCGGAACTGGTGGACTACCAGGCAACAGGTGCGCTGAAGCACAAGGTGCTGCAGGTCCTGTTCGAGAGCTTCCGCCGTCGCCACCTGCAGGAGGGCAGCGAACGCGCGCGAGCTTTCGAAGAATTCCAGAGGGAGCGAGGGCCGTTGCTTCGGCAATTTGCCTCCTTCCAGGTGCTCTACGAGCACTGGTACGGAAAGAATCCGGAGGCATGGGGCTGGCCGGCGTGGCCGGAAGAGTTCCAGGACGGCAACTCCGAGGCAGTTGCGAAGTTCCTCGAGAGTCGCGGTGACCGGATCGACTTCTTCATGTACCTGCAGTGGAATGCAGACCTGCAACTCTCGGCCGCGGCCACGCGCGGCGACGAACTCGGGATGCCTGTCGGCATCTATGCGGATCTCGCATTGAGTTCCAAGAATGGCGGAGCCGACACCTGGATCGATCGTGACCTGTTCATAAGCGGTGCGCACATCGGCGCACCGCCCGATCCGTTCAACCAGGCCGGGCAGGACTGGGGACTGCCGCCGTGGAACCCGGCGAAACTGCGCGCAGCGGGCTTCCGACCGTTCATCGATACATTGCGCGCGAACATGCGTATCGGCGGTGCGCTGCGCATCGATCACGTCATGGCACTCATGCGTTGCTTCCTGCTGCCCGCCGGAAGCAGCACGTCCGGGGGAACGTACGTCCACTACCCCTTCGAGGAGATGCGCGCGATCCTGGCGCTCGAGAGCCAACGGCACCAGTGCCTGGTTATCGGCGAGGACCTGGGTACGGTTCCGGACGAGGTTCGGCGGGGCCTTAACGACGTCGGCGTCTTGGGCTATCGGGTGCTTTATTTCGAGAAGAACGAGCAGGGCAGCTACAAGCAACCGGGCGATTTCGACGCCAATGTCCTGACGGTCATCAGCACGCACGATCTCCCGACACTCGTAGGCTTCTGGCAGGGCGCCGACATCGAATGGCGTACTGCAGAGGACCTGTTCCCGAGCGCGGAAAATCGGGAACAGCAACTGGTTGCCCGCGCCGAAGATCGCGCGCGCCTGATGGTCGCGCTGGAGCAGCAGCAGCTTGTTCCCGAGGCCCCGGATAGTGCCGAACTCCAGCTCGGCGCGGACATGACACCGGGACTGGGTGCGGCGTTTCACCGGTATCTCGCGAGGAGCGCCAGTTCACTTGTCGGTGTCCAGGTCGAGGACCTGCTCGGAGAGCGCGGGCAGGCAAATCTCCCCGGCACGACAAACGAGCACCCGAACTGGCGCCGCCGGCTTTCGTTAGCGCTCGAAAGCTGGACAGATGATCCACGGGTGTCCCGGATCCTGTCGGCGGTTCGCGAAGAACGGCCCGCACCGGGAGCGGAGGCGGAAGACAGAGCAGTGCGGTCAGAGCGGCGAGCCTGCATCCCCCGGGCAACCTATCGCGTGCAGCTGCACAAGGGCTTCGGCTTTGCAGATGCCGCGGAACTCGTGCCCTACCTCGCGATGCTCGGCATCAGCCACATCTACTGTTCTCCTTACATGAAGGCGCGTGCCGGCAGCAAGCACGGCTACGACGTCGTCGATCACAACGCATTCAATCCGGAAATCGGCGACCGCGCGGCTTTCGACCGCCTCTGCGATGCGTTGGCGGCGCACGGCATGGGCCACATCCTGGACATGGTCCCAAACCATATGGCGGTGACGGGGCGTGACCATGACTGGTGGCTGGATGTCCTGGAGAACGGTCCCGCTTCCCGCTTCGGCGAATTCTTCGACATCGACTGGCAGCCGTTGAAGCAGGAGTTGCGCGGCAAGGTGCTGCTACCGGTACTCGGCGATCACTACGGCAACGTTCTCGACACAGGGGAACTGGAACTGGTTTTCGATGACGAGACCGGGAGCTTTTCGGTCGAGTATTTTGAACATCGTTTTCCCATCGATCCGCGCGAATATCCGCAAATACTGCGGCCGAATATGGAGCTGTTGCGGAACCGCCTGCAGGATGACGACTCCTTTCTTCAGCTGTTCGAGAGTCTCGTTACTGCATTCGGGAATCTGCCCGGGCGCGACCGCAGCGAACAGGATATCCGCCGCGAACGGGCGCGGGATAAAAAGCTCCACCAGCAGCGGTTGGCGGAGCTGGTAGCGAGCGAGCCGGACATCCGGCGCTACGTCGAGGAATGCCTGCGCATGTTCAACGGAGATGAGCAGTATCCCGCCGACGTCACACGCCTGCACCAGTTACTTGAATCCCAGGCCTACCGCCTCGCGTACTGGAGAGTTGCCTCGCACGAGATTAACTATCGCCGTTTCTTCGACATCAACGAGCTGGCGTCTCTGCGTGTGGAGAATCCGGAGGTGTTCGAGGCTACCCACGGTCTCGTCCTGGAGTTGATCGAGACCGGAAAGCTGCAGGGTGTCCGCATTGACCATCCTGACGGGCTGTACGATCCGCGAGCTTACTTCCGTACGTTACAGCAGCGCGTCGGTGTGCTACCGGAGGATCGGGGTGATGGCTTCAACGACCTCCCGCTGTACATGCTGGCGGAAAAGATTCTGGCCGGCCAGGAAACGTTGCGCAGCGACTGGCCGATCCACGGCACCACAGGGTACGAATTTGCAAACCTCGTAAACCGTTTCCTCGTGCGGCCGGATGGGCTCGAGGAACTCGACGCGGCGTACCATGCATTCATCGGAAAGAGCGCTTCCTACGATGAAATCCTGCACCGCTCGAAGACGCTCATCATGCAAACCTCGCTCGCGAGCGAACTGAACGTCTTGACCGCCGAGCTCGACCGCCTGGCGGAGCAGGACCCGCATACGCGGGACTTCGGCCTCGGCGGCCTGCGATCCGCGCTGCTCGAAACAGTGGCCTGTTTTTCCGTCTATCGAACTTATTGTGTGGAAGGCGAGGTATCGCATGAAGACAAGGCGGTCATCGATCACGCAATAGATTCCGCGAAACGACGCAGCGAGGCCGCGGACACCAGCGTCTTCGAGTTCCTGCGCGACGTCATGTTGAACCGCAGCGCAACCGGCCGAAGTGAGGAGCTGAAGAGCCGGGTAGCCAGGTTCGGGATGCGGCTGCAGCAGTACACCAGTCCGGTCGCGGCCAAGGGAATGGAAGACACAGCGTTCTACCGGTACGCGCGCCTGCTTTCATTGAACGAGGTCGGGGGGACACCGGAACAACCATTCGCCTCTATCGAGGAGTTTCATGCCGCGAACCGCGAGCGACAGGCACGTTGGCCGCACTCGATGCTCGCTTCCTCGACGCACGATACCAAGCGCTCCGAGGACGTGCGGGCCCGGCTCCACGTGCTGTCGGAGATGGCGACGGAGTGGAAGCAGCATGTCGAACTATGGTCGCGGGTGAATGAGCCGCTCAAAGGACACAGCGGTGAAGAGACCCTGTTGGACCGCGACGCAGAGTACTTCCTCTATCAAACGCTTCTCGGTGCGTGGCCATCTGAGGGCTATGGCAGTTGGGACGAGGCCGGGCATGAAGAATTCTCTGCGCGCATGACCTCTTACATGGTCAAGGCAGTCAAGGAAGCGAAACGACATACCTCCTGGCTCAACCCCGACCCGGATTACGAAGAAAGCCTGCAGTATTTCGTGCAGGCGCTGCTCGATCCGGCCTCGAATCAGTCGTTCATGGAAGATTTTCTGCCGTTCCAGAGGCGAGTCGCCCGATTAGGCCTGTACAACGGGCTCGTCGCGGTGCTGCTGAAGCTGACCTGCCCGGGAGTTCCCGACCTGTACCAGGGAAACGAGCTGTGGCGGTTCGACCTGGTCGATCCGGACAACCGCCGGCCGGTGGACTTCGACCGGCGGAAGCGGTTGCTCGCCGACCTTCGCGGCAGGTTTGAACGCGGCGACGCCGCAAACATGCTGGAGGAGTTTTGCGACGTACCGGAGGATGGCCGCCTGAAGTTGTTCACGACGTGGCGTGGACTGGCGGTGCGAGCGGAATACGCTTCCCTGTTCGAGCGAGGAAGCTATGTTCCGCTTGCTGTCACCGGCGACGCCGCCGCGCACGTCTTTGCATTTGCGAGGAGCTGGCAGGGAAGGACCGTGGTGGTGGCCGTGCTGAGATGGCTTGCTGGAATCACCGGTTCCGACGGCAAGGCGCTGGATGTGAGCCGGCTGTCGGAAACGTCGATCGAGCTGCCTCCTGGCCGGCACCGGTACGTCGACGCCTTCACTGGAAGTGAAGTACCGCACGAGGAGAAATCAGTTCCCGTCTCCCAAATGTTTCGAGGTCTGCCGATAGCGCTATGGGTAGGGACCGGCGAGTTCATGGAAAATTTTGCGACAACTGATGTAAGGAGTACCCGCGCCGGTTGAACTTGCGGAGCAGTAGACGCGGCTTTCCGGCGCTACTTCCCGCTACTGGCTCGTGGCACGCGAGTTGCATCCATCCCGGCCATTCGTCGATGTGATTCTACAACTTCATGAGGCAGTACAAGCATGATCATGACCGGGTATCGCGGAGTAACAGCCTGTTTCCCGCCCGTTGTGGCACTTCCGGTATCTCTGGACCGGGACATTTTCCTGACGTCATTGGTGGGTGAACTCGAGAGCACCCTTAAGGACACGGTGGGGCCCGACGAAGCCTCCGGCTGGATTAACGCTGCCGGCGAACGCGTCGGAGAACGCATTAGCGAAGGCTACAAGTCTGCGCTGGCCGTTCGGGAGCTTCCGCGTGCAAGGATCAGCGAGGTCCTGGTTGACGTCAGCCGCCGCGTTGCGAGCGGCTATGAGGCTCTCGAAGAAGAAGACGACAGGATCGTGATGATCAATCGCACCTGTTCCTGTGGGGAAAAGGGGCCGGGACACGCATCGATGTGCACGATGACGGCGAACGTTTTCGGCGCAATTGTGGCGGAGAACCTGGGATACGCCAGGGTTTCGCTGGAGAGAAAGACAATTGACGGGGTGCCGGCGTGTGTCCTGCACATTGGCCTTCAGCCTTCAGCGCAGGCAGGCGGTCAGGGGCGGGAATATTTCCGGGGCGGGCGCCCGCGGCCGGCGGGGGCAAGCTCACCTTCACGTTGAACCGAGGAAGTCGCAGGAATCGATCAAGGCAACCGGTATCGCAGTCCACAGGGTCGCGATGAGAAAAAGGCCGGAGTGAAGCAATGCGCCGTATGCAAGAAAGACGGAGTGGCGATGTAGCTCTCGTTCCTCCTCATCCAGGTCCTTCAGGAGTCGCCGCCAGCTGCGGAATGACCAAAGGCCGGACAGGGCAATAGACAAAGCTGCAAGCGCGCTCAGCGCGAGGAGCATGAAGCGCAGCGTGCCGACGCCGAAAACGGTGTGCTGGTCGAGACCGGCGGCGCAGCCGGCTCCTTGCAACGCGTACACAGCGATGAAATACGCGAACCACAGGATTGGCGCCATGAGGAAACCCGTAGCGTTGGCCGGAAACCGGTGCCTCTTCGCAATGAAATCACGGCCGTAGTCGTCGACTACCGGTTCCTCGTCGTGGGGCGAAGCTCTGCTGTTCAATGCGTGAGCCCTCTGCTAATCAGGTGGGGAAGAAGTAGACGACGCTGAAGGCGATGGCTCCTTGTATGGCCATGTATCCAGTCAGTAACGAAGTGACGCGCACGGCAAGGGAGCGATCGGCGCTGACGCCGACGCGCGAAGTACGAGCCAGCGCAAAGAGCGACGCGACCAGCGCAACAGCGACGTGCAGCGCATGGTAGGTCACCAGGGCCACTACCACCGCGCCGTAGGCATCCGCGCGGAAGGAAAACGGCAGCGACTGGAACAGCAGAACTTCCGTGTAGAGGATAGCCACGGAAAGTATCGCGGTGGCGGCAAGTCCGGCAAAGGACAGCAATCGGCCGCCTCGCTGGACGCCCTGCGAGGTAGCGATGGCTGCCGCCAGTACCAGTACGATGAGGGCGGCGCCTGTCGTGGTAGTGGAGTCGGCAACAAGGTTGAAGCCCGGCGGCGGCCATATATCGGCAGCCGTCCACAGGTAGAAATAGCTGTAGACGAGAGAGGCGAAGACGGAGGCATCGACGAAGATGAACATCGCCGTGCCGAACCAGCCGACTGAGCGGCGATTTCCCAGTTCGATCGGAAGCCAGAGGCCCCTGCCGGCATCCTTGGTGTCCTTTTCCGGAAGCGGTTGCCACCACCAGGCGCAAAGAATTAAGAGCAGCGCCACCACACCGGCGTACGATATCTCGTACACCGATGAGAGTATCCCCACAAAGATCCCGCCGGTGGCCAGCGCCGCAAAAAGGGGTACAACGGTCGGGTGTGGAACTCGCACCACGTACTCCGGCTTTCCTGCTGCCATGGAAGTTGCGAGGGATTCCCGGCGTCCCTCGGGTGCGGTTCCCAGGTACTCCTCTGCGTTGCGGATGCGCTCGGGCAGGTCGGGCTCGTCCCACAGCGGGTGTCGGCTCTTGACGGGAGGAATGCTGCGCAGGTTGTAGGGCGGAACCGGTGCATCGCTGGCCCATTCCAGCCCGTCTGCACCCCACGGGTTGGTGCCGGCGTCCTTGCCTCGCCGCACCGACCTCGCAACGTTGAACAGGAATATGAGAACCGCGACGCCGAAGAGATAGGCACCGAGAGTCGATAGCATGTTCAGGCCGTCCCACCCCAATCCTGTCGGATAGGTGTACACGCGCCTCGGCATGCCGAGGAGCCCGGTCAGGTGCATTGGCAGGAAAGCGACGTTGAATCCGATGAACATCAGCCAGAAGCTAAGCCGCCCGAGCGTCTCGGAAAGCATGCGTCCCGTTGCACGTGGAATATAGTAGAAGAGGGCGGCAAACAGCGGGAAAACCATGCCACCGATGAGAACGTAGTGGAAATGTGCGACGACGAAGTAGGTATCGTGCACTTGCCAGTCGAATGGCACCATGGCGACCATGACTCCTGTGAGGCCGCCCAGCACGAAGATAATGATGAATCCGACAATGAACAGTAGCGGTGTGCGCAACTGCGGCTTCCCGTTCCAGAGAGTGGCGATCCAGGCGAAGACCTGGATACCGCTGGGAATCGAAACCGCAAGACTTGCGCCGGCAAAGAACGACAGCGCGAGCCGCGGAATGCCTGTCGCGTACATGTGGTGTACCCACAGGCCGAAGCTCAGGAAGGCCGTACCTATGACTGCCAGTACTATCAGGTGATAGCCGACGAGGTGGCTGCGCGCCATCGCAGGCAGGATAGCGCTGACCAGGCCTGCCGCGGGCAGGAAGATGATGTACACCTCGGGATGTCCGAAAATCCAGAACAGGTGTTGCCACAACAGCGGATCGCCGCCTCGCGAGACGTCGAAGAAGGGAATGCCGAAGCTTCTTTCCACTTCCAGCAGGATGCTGCCGAGGACGAGAGGTGGAAAACCGAAGACGATCATGAAAGACACGGCCAGCATGTACCACGCGAAGATGGGCATGCGGTCGAGCGACATTCCAGGAGCACGCATCTTCAGGATAGTGACGATGAGTTCTATGGCGCCGGTAATGCTCGCAATCTCGACGAACGTTACGCCCAGCAGCCAGAAATCCTGGCTCTTGTCAGGCGAGAACTCGAGCGTCGTCAGGGGGGTGTACATGAACCAGCCGCCGTCTGGTACCGTCCCGACGATGAAGCTCGAATAGATCAGGATGCCGCCGAGAAGGAAACACCAATAGCCATAGGCCCCCAGCCGCGGGAATGCCATGTCGTGTGCGCCGACCATCCCGGGGATCAGGTAAATGCCGAAGGCTTCCATGATCGGGACGGCGAACAGGAACATCATCGTCGTGCCGTGCATGGTGAACAGCTGGTCGTACAGTTCCGGCGTCAGGAAGTCGTTCTCCGGCACGAGCAGCTGCGTGCGCATGAGCAACGCGAGGACTCCCCCGATGAGGAAGAAGATAAAGCCGGTGACGATGAAGCGGCGTCCGACAATGGAATTGTTGACCGCGCAGACACTGCGTATCCCGGTGGGTGGGCGCCATACCCGGTGAAAGAGCTCGTCTTCGAAGTCTACGTCACGGTCTTCGCCGTGAGGCGCACGCTCCGCGCCCGGCTCCTTCATTCCAGGCTCTCCAGGTACTGTGCGATCGCGTGAAGTGCTTCCGGACTGAGGTCCGAGTAGTCCGGCATCTTGTTGCCGCGCTTCAAGGCGTCGTTGTGCGCTATCCATTGCGCGATGTTTTCAGCCGTGTTGTCGATGAGTCCCGCACCGATGGTCAGGCGGCTGCCGACATGCGTGAGGTCGGGTCCGGCTCTTCCCCATGCGCCATGTCCGCGCACTGCGTGGCACAAGGAACATCCGCTGGCGGAAAAAAGTTCTGCGCCCGCCTGGGTAGAATCGGCCGCGGGCAAAGCAGGGTTGCGCTGACGTTCCGACCACTCGGCAAACTCACCTGGTGTCACGGCGACGGCATAAAGCGCCATTTTCGCGTGGCCAACGCCGCAGAATTCCGCGCACTGGCCACGCATGACGCCCGGCGTGTCCGCTTCGATCATGAGCCGGTTGGTTCGCCCGGGAACGAGATCGAGCTTGCCTGCAAGCCGCGGAAACCAGAGACTGTGGATGACGTCGGCCGAAGTCAGGATCAACTCGACCGGCTCGTCGAGCGGCAGCCAGATTTCGTTTGCGGTAGTGAACGTTCCCGCGTCCGTTCCATCGTCGTACTCGATGTCCCACCACCACTGGCGCCCGTGCACGCGAATTGTCAGCGTGTCGGGCTCCCGCGCCTCGGTGACTCCCGCGGCAACGTACACGTTGAAGGGCACCAGGACCGATAGCGTTACGATCGGCAGCACGATTCCACCGACGACGATGAGCGGTGTCGACTTCACTCTCTCGCGCAGCTTCCCGCGACCGAACATGCCATAGAGCAGCGCGCCCAGGACCAGCGCGAAGATCACCGCGGCGCCAGCAGCCATGGACCACCATAGGGCGGCAATTTCCCTTGCGTTAGGTCCCGCGGGGTCGAGCGCCGATTGCTGGCCTTCGCACCCGGCAAGTAAAGGAATCGCAGCGGCGAGAAGCGCGCAGGTGCATGCAACTCGCGGGTGCGGCGTCACTGGTCTGCTTGGGTTTCACCGGTGGTGCCATCTTCGCCGCCCGTGGTACTGCCGCCGGCGCCTGCACCAGGCTCATCTCTGCCCGAGCGTCCCGTCCTTGAACCGCTCGTGAAGCCTTTTTGCGCAGCGAAATCATCCACGCCGGACAGGCTCTCGATGTAACTGACGAGCTCCCATGCGGTGCGCTGCGGGAGCATCGAGCTCCATGCAGGCATACCCTCGGGACGCCCATGCATGATGGAAAGATAGATCTGCGCCGGCTCGCCTCCGTAGATCCAGGCGTCATCGCTCAACGGAGGGCCCATCCCGCCGCCACCCATTGGCGCGTGGCATCCACCGCAGTTGAAGGCCGCATAATGCTGTTCGCCCGCGGAGATGGCGTCCGCATCTCCCTGGTAAGGATTACCAATTCCCGGATCCAGCCGCGCTGCGCCTGGAAAAAGTTCGGTTACCGGTATGTAGGCGGCGCTTCCACCCGCGCCTGGCAGCCGCCCCTGAGCGCTTTCTGCTGCCACCTGCTGCGCGGGTTTCGAAAACGTTCCCAGCGCTACTCTTTCAGTGCCGGTCGGTTCAGCGCGGTCTGCCACGTTGCCGGCATCACCCGTTGCGCCATTTTGGCCGCTGCTATCGGAAGCGTCGTTCCGGGTATCACAGCCGAAAACCAGGATGGCCACCAGGGGGAGCAGGTAAGCCCACAGGAAGGGCCGGGTAGAAGCTATTGCGCGAGAGCGCTCGCGGAGTGGAGATTCTTTCATGGCAACGGCTCCGTGGCAGCTGCCTGGATATCATCGGCAACAAGCGGCACGTCGTAATCGAGGAGGACCTTCCTTATATCGGCCTGTCGGCGATCGATTGCGGCCTGTATGTCATCGCGAAACGCGACGTCGCCGTTGCGGACACCCATGGCGATGGAAAATGTGAATGGCACCGCGGTGAACGCGGTATCCGTTATCGGCTGCAGTTCGAGCGGCGGCTTTGCGCGGCGGGCGAAGTACCCGCCCGTGGGCCCCCAGGTTGCCGCAATGTCGATGTCGCCGGTGGAGACGGCATCGATGAGCCGTGCGGGTGGGTTCGGCTCACGATAGTCACCGTAGATCATGAAGCCGATGACGTTGTCGACTACTCCCAGCTGGCCGAGTGCGTGCGCAGGCGGAGGGTTGCTGCCGTCATCTCCGGTCAGGTGTACTCCGATCTTGAGGTCTCGGAGGCGGGGATCCTGGATAGACTGAACCGGCTCACCAATATCCGTCGCATGGACGAAAACGTACGTCGAGCGATAGTAAGGCCGCGTTGTTTCGACCAGTTCGAAGTCGGCCGGAACGCCCATCACCAGGTCGCAGGCGCCGGCATTCAGCGTATTGCGGATAAAGCCACGCCGCTGCGCCCACCATGTATAGGTGACCTGAGCGTTCATTTCTTCCGCAATGATTTCCGCGAGCGCATTCTCGAAGCCTTCCCCTTCCTGGTTCGAGAAGGGGAGGTTGTTCGGATCGGAGCACACCCGAAGCTCAGTCTCCGCGGCCGAAACAGGAGACGCAAGCACCAGCAGGAGTACAGCAAGTACTGCTGAGGGAGCCCGCCACGCGGGCGAGTGCGGTATCCCAGGTCGCACTTCGCCTGTTTGGCCACCGCCGCCCGGCGGCGCGAAAAGGTCTCCCGCTATGAGCAACTTATTGCTCACCAGCCGTCACCGGCGAAGCAGACTGGTTTCGTCCAGGCAGTGCGAATACGTAGACGGTGCCGCCCGCAGCGGTGTGGTCCGGCAAGTCCTGCATCGCCCCAACGAACCCGAGCGCGCCAAATGGCACATCCGTATCGAGGTTGCCCGAAACGACAGCGCCCGACCATCCGCCAACGCCTGCTGCAATCGCGACGTACTGCCGGCCGTCCGGCCCCTGGTAAGTGATCGGTTGCCCGATGATTCCCGAGTCAACGCGAAATCGCCACAGCACTTCACCCGATTCGGCGTCGACGGCTTTGAACCACCGGTCCATCGTGCCGTAGAAGGTAATTCCGCCGGCGGTAGCGACCGTGCCGCTCCATACGGGGAAGTTTTCCTTGATCGTCCAGACCTTCTCCCGGGCCACCGGGTCCCACGCCATGTACTCGCCGCGATGTCCCTCCGGTCCCGCTTTCATCGCGACTTCCGCTCCCACGAAAGGCGTGCCGGAGATGTAGCTCGTTTCGACGGGACGCATGTCCATGCACAGGTGCTGATGCGGCACGTAGATCAGCCCGGTTTGGGGGGAATATGCGGAGGGCTGCCAATCCTTGGCGCCGGGTGCCGAGGGGCAGATGTCCCGGGTAATCTCCCCTTCTCTTGGCTCCTTCGCCGCCACGTGGTTCGGCCGTCCGGTTTGAAGGTCGATGCCTTCGGTTACGGTAATGTGCTGGTAAGGCTCCGCCGAGAGTACTTCGCCGGTTTCGCGATCGAGTACGTACATGTGGCCGTTTCGCTCGGGGCGAACCAGCACCGCCCTGTCCGTTCCGCCGATATCGAGGTCGATGAGCAGGTTTTCGTTGACTCCGTCGTAGTCGAACAGGTCGTGCGGCCCCCATTGGTATGCCCATTTCGCCATGCCCGTGTCGGGGTTGCGCGCAAAGATACTCGCAGTCCACTTGTTGTCACCGAGCCGCTGGTTGTGATTCCAGGGGCCGGGATTTGCGGTGCCGTAAAAAATGAGGTCGAGGTCCGGGTCGTACGAGATCCAGCCCCACACGGTACCCCCGCCGATCTGCCAGCGGCCGGGCGGCCAGGTTTTTACTCCGAGGTCGGGTTCGGCGTCGGCTTCGTAAAAGGGCTGGAAGTCGTCGCCGATCAGGACCTCCTCGTCCGGTCCGGTCGAATACGCGCGCCAGACGATTTCTCCGCTGCCTGCATCCAGTGCCGTGATCCAGCCGCGCACGCCCATCTCACCGCCACTGTTTCCGACGAGCACCTTTCCCTTCACGACCAGGGGCGCCATCGTCATGGTTTCCCCGCGGTTGATATCGCCCAGCCTGGTTTTCCAGACTTCCTTGCCGGACTCGGCATCAACGGCGACCGTATGATTGTCTAGCGTGTTGTAGATTATCTTGCCGTCGAAATAAGCGGCGCCCCGGTTTACGACGTCGCAGCAGGCCACGCCCTTGGCGGCGCGCGCCGGCTCGGGCTCATAGGACCAGCGCTTGCTGCCGTCACGCACATCGAGCGCGTAGAGGACGTTTGGCCACGGTGTCACTATGTACATGGTGTCGCCGATGACCAGGGGAGCTGCTTCGAAGCCTGCCGTCGTACCGGTGGAAAAAGTCCACGCAACCGCGAGGTCCGCGACGTTACCTCTGTTTATCTGGTCGAGGCCGCTGAATCGCGTGGAAGAATAGTTCTTCGCCGGCATGACCCACTGGGAATCGTCCTGTGACATCCGGACCAGTTCTTCTGAAGCAGTCGCGCACGTGATGTAGAAGAAGCTTGCGGCAAAACCAAGGGCGGCAGAATGGAAAGTGCCATGCGAGCGGCAGGTCATAAACTTCCTCGCTCTTTGCGGTGAGATCCTCAGGAGACTCTAGGGGAGCAATTTCTATGCCACGGGACGTACAGCACGCTGCCGCGCGGCATGGAGATTGCATCGAGTCTCTCATGCGACGGAATCGAGATGGGGTATGGCAGAAGGTGCTGGTTCCCGTGATGGGGCTGCCCCTGGTGCTTGCGTTCGCGCCGCTTACCGCCCAGGACGAGGCGCGTGGAGAGGGCAGGTCGACCGAATGTGTTGCATGTCACGGTACAAGAGGCGTCTCCGAGAATCCGATGTTCCCGCACCTTGCGGGCCAGAATGCCCCTTACCTGCAAATCCAACTGGAGAACTTTCGCGACGGCACACGCTACCATCCCTTGATGACACCGGTCGCCCAGTCCCTGACGGACCAGGAGATCAGGGAGCTTGCCGAGTACTTCAGCAATATTGGCTCACTGGTGAGAGTGGGTGACGCGTCTTCGGCGGGTTCTCCGGAGTGATATTGGTGCCCGCGTGCCGGCAGAGGTGAGCGCACAGGCTGCAGCCTCTGTGAACAAATTACGTTATCTTGCAATATCTACATTGCCGGTGTGACTTCTTTGGTTCATCGCGATGTTTTGAACCCAGGAATATATGCGAGGGTTCCGGGATGGGCGAGGGATTTTTGGCTTTGGCTCTGGTGATTGCTGCCGTTTTGGTCTATGTCGTAGCGCAGGTGATTTTCTACTCCCGAAAGAGCCGTCAGCAATGGCGAGAAGTTGACCGCAGCAAGTTGCGGAAGTGGGAAGATGAAGACGATTGGTGAGCGGCGAAACTCCTCACTCAATCGTCAACGGTAACGAACTCCATCCGTCTTGACGACCGTTCGCTGCCGCCGGAGTTGTTGAAAGCCCGCGAAGCCGCAATGACGCGGATGCCCAGAAGTTTGGACTGACCGAACATCAGTGGCGGGTCATCCGCGTTCTGGCCGGCTTGCTGGCCGCTTTTTGCGGATCGCTGGATGATGTGTCGAAATGATTCCAGTTGCGCCTGTGCCTGAGTTTCGAACATCGCTTTAGCCTCTGTATAATTTCAGCACCACGGTACTGACAAGGAGTAATGCGTTGCCTTCTGAAGCGCCATATCGTGCCGATCATGTCGGTAGCTTGCTGCGACCGAGCGACGTTCGAGCTGCACGAAACAGATATCTCAAGGGCTCGGTGGGACCTGATTTCACCTCTGAAGCCGTTGTTGCCTGCTCGACATCCTCTATTCCCAGCTGATGCGCGACCGGAGCGAGCGACGCCGCATCGTCACCACGTTGGCCATCGGTGCCTGGATAACCGGCGTGAGCAACCCGAGCGTTCGGCAAAACTCGTTCATACCTGGCGCACGGCGGTCACCGAGATACTTCTCGACCGGGTACGACACGCATCATGGTGCCAAGCATCGTGGCCACGATTACCCGTTCGCCACCCTGGTACGCGAAAGCATCTGCCCGACAAACAGACAACGTCCGGCCGGACCGTAGGACCGTTGCCTCGGCGCGCAGCAATTCGCCCCGGGCAGGCGCGAGGAGATTCGTCTTGAACTCGACTGACAGTACCTCGGATTCTGGCGGCATCAGGGTGAGCGCCGCGTAGCCGCAGGCACTGTCGAGCAGGCTCGTCACCACGCCGGCGTGGACATAACCATGTTGTTGGGAAGTTGCCGGGGTCGGGGCCATG
>DATGQI010000009.1:0-4207 GCA_035304285.1 Woeseiaceae bacterium | reverse complement strand
CCGGCGTATCCGAGCCGTGCGCCGCCCCAGGGCGACTTGTCGTTCTGATCGCTCCGCACTGCCGAGCCACCGCGCCGGGGACGGGCGGGTCTTGGCTTGCGGCCGGATGCGCGAGCATTTTCTCGATGGAACGCGAAGATTCGCACAACAAATCACGACAGACCCGGGCGGCTCGGCGCTGACTCGGGGCTCGGCGGACGCCCCTCCAGGCTCGACGGCTCCACGTCAGCTCACATGAGGGCCCTTATACGCACTATCCGCTGGCCCGACCGTTCCTCGAGACGAACCGGTCGCGTTCGACGCGGCCGGCTTCTGGTTGCGCGTCTGCGAAGGGCTAATGGAAGGCGGACAACCTGCCGAAGTGTTCGGCCAGCAAATAGTATACGGTTACCCTGTTCTTGCTGCTGACACCCTTCAACTTCTCTCCGACGCCTGCGATCGCCCGGTCGAGTTCTGCATCGTCCTCGGTGAGTCCCAGTTTCTTCCTAAGGAAGCTGTCGCGCACGCGCGCAAGCTCCTTCCTGTCACTGAACGAGACGAGAGCCGAGTCCCGATTCTGCAGGGCAATTCCACAATGCCGCACGATACCGGCGATTGCTTTGTCGTCCGCGGCGCTCACGTACTTCTTTACGTCTGCAGCCCAATCGTCAGCCATGGTCTTCTCTCCCTTTTCGTTGTGACCATGATCATGCCGCCACACTTTGGTGCTGTCAAAGTCACGCGACGGGTATGGGATGGGCATGCGGAGAACACGCAGACCGCTGGATGGCTTTCGCTGGCAAGGGTGCCAGTGTCCCGCTATTCGACGTCTCCCGCGACATGCTTGAAATACTTCCCCGGCGGAGCCCCGAGCGTGCGCCGGAACATCGCGATGAAGCCGCGCAATCACTGCGGCTTCCTCTTCAGTGCGCAGCGCACGAGCCCGCCCTCGGTCAGCGACAGCCGCTCGGCGGCGACCGGCGGCCTTGCGACGTAGCGTGCCAGTGCTCGGCAACTGCTCCTGCGTTGCTCTACCGCGGGCATCCATGCCCGCGTCGAGCTTGTCCCGTTGCGAGGCCTTCGCCACGATGCCCGCAGGGACGGCGCATCGACATCAACATGCCGCACATGAACGGCTTCGAACTGGCAAAGCAGATTCGGCAACGCAGCCAGACGCCGCTGATCATGCTCACCGTGCGCAGCGAGGAAGAGGACGTGATCCGCGCGCTGGGGCTCGGCGCCGATGACTTCCTGACAAAGCCCTTCAGCACGCGAATCCTGATTGCCCGCATACGCGCGCTGCTGCGCCGCGTCGGTATGGAAACAGAAGGCACCATATCGTTCGACAAGCTCATCCTGCATGTGGAAGATCTCTCTCTCGAAGGCTTGGGCGAACAACCCATCAGCCTGACCCCGCTCGAGGTTCGCTTCCTGCAGCTCCTGTTCGCACACGGGGGCCGTACAGTGTCGACTGAACGCATTCTGAGTCACGTCTGGGGAAACCGGGCTGGAGGCAACCGACAGCTTCTCAAGCAACTGGTCTATCGCCTGCGACAAAAACTCGAAACCGACCCGACCGAGCCGAGGCTCCTCAAAACCGTTCCGCACTCCGGATACCTGATCGACAGGGACGGGATACCGGCGTAACCGATGGTTTAGTTCCGCCGTACGCTGTACCCGCCGGCCACCACGCGGCGCTTCCGCACACGCAAGAACGGCAGCACCGTCGACCGCGACGAATGCTGCAGTTTCCCCTGGCGCCTCGAGAGTTCGGCGGCCAGCACGCCCACCTGTTGACGCAACTCCGGAACAGCCGTGTGTTCCCAGCTGCGCGGTCGGCAGGCAGCGCCAAGGAGATAGAGACCCGGAATGAGCCCGTCGGCACCGCACGCCTCGCCCATCGGGCCGGTGATGTAGCCCAGGCCAAGCGTGTCCGGCTTCAGTAATCCGCGCGCGATGAGTCGCTGCTCGAGAATACGCGCCTGGTCGCCTGCGTAATCCGGCCCGGTGCAGTTGATAATCCAGTCGAATGCCTCGCGGAAGACCTGTGGTCGTCCCCGAACTCGCTGTTCGACGATGATCCGGTCCCCGCTTTGCCGAGCATGCGTCACACGCCCGGCACTGGCCTTGAGGCGGCTGTCCGCAAGCATGGCGCCGATCGTCGAGGCCGGCCCGGGGGCCAACCGATGGCGATGGACATCCCAGTAAGGACGCAGCCATCGCATGAAGCGCATCCTGTCGGCTGCGCTCATGTTCGCCCACAGGGCGGGCGTGACCGGCCGCATTGCGTCGATCACCGCATGCCAGCTCACTCCGCGCTCTGCCGCCGCCCGGATTGTGCTTCTTACGGTGCGCAACACATGCCGAAGATCGCCAACGCCCATTGCTGCATGAAGACCCGCTTCCAGGTCGCCTGGCAGGGTCTGCACCGGATCGTAGTGAGCCCGCGGCAACAGACCTCGCCGCGAGAATGCATGAATCGGCGCTCGGTGCCGCCGGCTTTGGAGCGTCAGAACCGAATCGACCATCGTAAGCCCGGTGCCCAGTAGCAGCACCCGATCATCGGCAGAGATTCCGTTGAAGCTGTCGTTCCGCCACGGGTTCCGCAGGTACCTTTCGGTTTCGGGGGACAACCATGCCTTCAATGGATCTGACGGCAGAGGCAGCCCTGTTGCTACAACGACCTTGTCGCAATCGATTGTCCGGCCATCATCCAGGGCAACCGCGAATCGATCCAGGTGACACGCGATGTCCACCACCTGCGTTTGAAGGTGTGTGGCGATTTCAGCTTCACGGTTCGTGGCCAACCCAATCGTTTCGATAAAAGTATCTTCAACGTAATGACCGAACGCCATCCGGCTTACGAAGTCCGCGGAACCAACCGCCCTGCCGGTTCGTTCATTCCAGTGAACGAAGTGCTGCGGCTCATCGTGGATCAGGCTCATGTGTCCCGCCCTGGTGTTCAACACGTGCGCCGCTTCACTCGTATTGAAAGCAACGCCACGCCCCAGCCGATCCCCGGCTTCGATTAGTGTGATTTTCAGGCAGGAGTTGGCCCTGCGTAGAAGTTGTACCGCCAGGGAGACACCGCTGAACCCGCCGCCAACAATTACTATGTGAGAACGGTCGCGCATCAGGGGTAACCTCTTCCGATGACCTGATATCGACAGGTCGATGCAGGCAAGTTACCAATGACGGCGTTACGCCGCGGTCATTTCGGAGTATGCGCGGGGTGACAGCCCGTACAGGAATTCCAGAAGGTGCGTTCTTGAAGTCTTGCGGTCTGCGAGCTCACACCCGCAGCGAGCCACGAAAGCCCCTGGCGGCATAATAGGATTGTGCACCGTT
This sequence comes from Woeseiaceae bacterium, assembly GCA_035304285.1. GTDB lineage: Bacteria > Pseudomonadota > Gammaproteobacteria > Steroidobacterales > Woeseiaceae > IDS-8. The sequence continues at coordinate 880 of DATGQI010000009.1, read as the reverse complement.
GTGATACACGAACACGTGGTCGTAGCGACGATCGCAGAATAAGGCGCCACCGAGCTTCCGGATAGCGGAAGGTGTTTTCACCCAGCTCGAGGTTTTTGTATCGAACTCTCCAAGTTGCTGCAGTTCCCGATACTGCGCTTCCGACAAAAGCTCTATCTCCATCTCCGCGGCCATGCCGATCGCACTATTCTTCGGTTTATGTTCCTTCCTCGACTCAAGCGCTTCGCCGTCGTAACAGACACTTCTGCGGCCTTTGGGACTTTCCACGGAGCAATCGTAGAAAATGTACTCGCCCTTCTTTTTGTCATAGGCAACGATGTCCGGTTCACCGCCGGTTCTCTCCATTTCATGGAGTGATCGCAGTTTTCCAGGACTGGCTTCCAGCTTTTCCTGGACTTTGGCCCAGTCAATCCCTTTATGACGATTCATGTTCTTCTTGAAACGAGCCTGCAATGCGCCAAGTAGTTCTTCACGCTGCTTTGCCTTCATGTTCTTTCCATCAACAAACCGGGAGTACGAAGAACACACACGTCGCCGACATGGAGCGGCGACCGGGAGGTTCACATTGTTTTGATTATATTGGAGGCCTCGGGCGGAATCACAGCTGCGCCAGCAACGGGCTCCCGACCATTACAGCTCATTCTTACCCTGCCCTGACCCTGCTGATTGTCTCGCGGTGACGGTGGGTGCCAGATCAACTGTAACGCATTACGATAATTATGAATCCAGCTCCAGCCAAGCGGATAGTGCGTATAAGCGGGCATTATGTCAGCGGCGAAACCGTTGAAGTCAGGCCACCATCCGGCGGATGGTGCCGGCGCGTTGATAAACGACGCGGCCTCTGGCATGGCATACGGCGGCGAATCCGGGGACAATCCGA
>DATGQI010000008.1:0-4681 GCA_035304285.1 Woeseiaceae bacterium | reverse complement strand
CTGTGGATACCGCATCGAACTGATCGCGTTCTCCGTCTCCTCACGCGTCTCGACGTAGGGGAAGACGATGCCGAATGCGCCGACATCCAACACCTGCTTGACCAGCCACTGAAGGTTCTCCCTGCCGTTCATCGGAATGCGAACCAGCGGCGTCACGTCCATCTGCAGATTACCCTTCTCGAGAACGCGTTCCTTGTTCGTCATGCCGAGCAGGAATTGCTGGAGTGTCTCGAGATCGTACGGAGAGTGCTCCATGTCGATAAAGATGAAATCGAGATCGGAAGTGGCCAGCGCACGTGCATTGGCGAGGGAAAAATCGCCGCTGAATATGCCGAAAGCAGGCTTGCCATCGGCAATCGTCTCGATGGTGCGATTCAGGTGAAGATTCTCCTGCGCTGAGGCATCGGTGGTTTGCAGTGACAGGAAGGCAAGCGACAGGAGCAGGGCAGCGGATCTTTTCATTCGTTTTGTTCCCCAAAGCAAGTGGAAGGGGCGTGGAAACGCCCTTTCGGAAGTATAACAACGCGGCCTGTCGAATTGGGCTGCCGTGGCCTCATGTGGAGCAGGTTGTGAGTTCGAGCGCTGTCACGATTTCCAGCCAGTCGAAGGCGGATACAGCCTGGTCGTCGTGCACTGCGAAGAAAGCGCCGCCTTCAAAGCCGGGGACCCCGCCGGTTGCAAGCCAAACCCCATCGGTATTGGCTGTTGTCTCTCCCATGAACGCGCCGGCGTGCTGCAAGGACTGGCGGTCGAACACGTGGTATACGGTGCGGTCGTCGGCCTGGTCGGTGGATAACCAGTAGCCTGAGCCATCGTCGCAGGCATAGAGCGCTATGCCTTCTGCCTGCGCCTCGAAGATGCCTTTGCCGATCTGCTTTCCGGTAAAGCGCCCATCGAGGTCGTAGACCTTGATGACGAGCCCGGTGACGGGGCTTTCATCCTCTTCGGCGATCAGCAGGCGGTCATGAACCGGATCGCCGAAAATCGATTCGACCACACGCAGAGCGCCCGGGCTTTCCGTTTCACCGAATGCTTTCTCGAAGCGAGCCTTCGCCTCAACAACCTCGCCGCTATCGCTTCGCTCCACGTCGAGACGATAGCTTTTCACCCTTTCATCCAGCTCCTCGTTCGGTGGCACGCTTTCGTCCGGCATCTCGTAAGCATCGGTGACGAAGACGCGGTAGTTGCCGGTACCGAGGGCCTGTACCCATACGCCGTACGGGCTCTGCAACTGTTCCTCGCCGAAGGTGGCCAGCACACGGTAGTCGGGGATCGAGCGTACATTGACGCGCCGGTTGTCGCGCTCGACGACTACCAAAAGGTCGTCGACCACGGCAACGCCATTCGGCCTCAGGTAATCTTCGGGTGACTCTCCCTTGCCGCCGAGCTCGCGAATCTCATCACCAGTGGAGGCATCGAACACCTTCACGACGTCGGTCGCTTTCGCGGTGGCGAAGAGAAGTGCGGGCTGGCCGGGTGCGACCGCGACCGAATCGATGTTCGCCTCGGGTTCGGGCGCGGTGATGAAGCGCTCCTGTATGGTGGCGGGAGAGTTCGCGCTCCCGCCGGCGATCATGTCGGCAGTAGCGGGCTGTGCTGCGACAACAAGCAGGACGGCCAGGCACAGGGTTGTTGTTTGCTTCATTGCGATGCTCCGTTATTGTTCGGTACCTGCAGTCTGCCGGCAGAAACTTAAAAACAGATGAAGGCTTGCTTAAGGTTGGCTTAAGGCCGCATCGTCACAATCGGGAAAACGAAAGGTAGGCCAATGTTCCTGTTGCTGGTGGAAGACGACCTGAATCTCGGCAATGCGTTGTCCAGGTTGCTCAAGCAGCACTACCGTGTGCACTGGGTGAGAAATCTCGAAGCTGCGAAAAATCATTTTGCGAGCGCGGAGTACGACGCGATATTGCTGGACCTCGGCCTGCCGGATGGCGATGGTGTCGAGTGGCTGCAGTCTTTGCGGACCGCCGGCTGCAACACCCCGGTGCTCATCGTGAGCGCGAGGGACGCCCTCGACGACCGGGTGAAAGGGCTCGATACCGGAGCCGACGACTACCTTGTAAAGCCTTTCGAGCCGGAGGAGCTGCTGGCGCGAATACGCGTTCTGCTGCGTCGCAAATCCGGTCGCGCTCAACCGCGGCTGTCCGCAGGTAATCTCGCTTACGAGGCTGAATCGCGCCAGTTCTACCTCGACGACAAGCCGATCACATTGCCCCCCAAGGAGCACCAGATCCTCGCCGTGTTGATGCAGGCGGGCGAGAAACCGGTTAGCCGAGAGCGCCTGATGCAGCAACTGTATGGCCTGGGTGACGGCGTCGATTCCAATACCCTGGAAGTACACATCTACGGCTTGCGCAAGATGCTCGGCAAGGATCGCATCGAGACGGTGCGAGGGTTCGGTTACAGGCTCTCCGGCGCGTGACGTTCCGGCTTTCGCACCTGGCCTTGTTGCTCGCGGTCACGATAGTGGTGACGGCCATCGGCGGCGTAACGGCCACCTACCGGATCGCCGACGAGGAATTCCGTGACGTGCTGGACGAAGACCTCGAGATCCAGAGCGAATTCCTGGCGGAGTTTTTCGCGGACCGGAAGCGCCTGCCTTCAGGGAGCGACCTGCAGGAACTGCTCGAAGACGCGTTCGAACCGGACGAGGACGAAGATACGCGCTGGGTCAGCATCTACGACACCCGGAGCGGGCTGCGCGTGAGCAATCTCCCGCACGACCTTCCGCTGGCATCGACCGACGACGGAGACCTGGAGCTTCAGTTCGACGGCTACACGTGGCGCGGCTACCAGGCCGAAGAAGACGATATCGTGGTGCAGATTCTGCGCCGCGAGGACCTGTTCGACGAGGTGCGCAAGGACATCCTGGAGCACATTGTCACACCTGCGGTGACAGGCGGTGTTATCAACCTGCTGTTGCTGGGCATTTTAATCAGCTTCTTCACATGGCCGCTGACGCGGCTCGTCCGCCAGCTCGAAACGCGCAGCGCGGACTCCCTTGCTCCCATCGAAATGCGCACTCCGGCCAGGGAAGTGATCGTGCTCCGCGATGCGCTCAACCGGATGATGAGCGGCGTCGACGCGGTGCTGCAGCGCGAGCGCGGTTTCGCGAACGACGTGGCGCACGAGCTTCGCACGCCCCTTACCACGCTGAAGCTGGAACTGGCGAATGCTGAACCCGACACTCGCGCGATTCGGGAGGAGGTCGACCGACTGTCCCGCCTGGTCCAGCAGCTGTTGACGCTGGCGCGCCTGGAGCAGGGACAGTGGCGCAGGCAATTCGAAGAAGTGGAGCTCAAGCCGCTTTTCGGCCGCGTCCTCGAACGCTTTCATGAGAAGTTCGCCGACGCAGACATGACCTTGCACAGCGAACTGTGCGAGGCCACTATGGAAGGCGATGCAACGCTGCTGGATATCCTGCTGCAGAACCTGCTGAACAATATTCTCAACCATTGTCCCGTGGGTACCGTGGCAGAGGTGCGGCTGGAACGCGTTGCTCCGAAGCAGCCGGGGCTGGAAGGTCAGTCGGGCGAGGAGCTGCGACTGCGGGTCAGCGACACCGGACCCGGAATTTCGCCCGACTTGCGCCGGCAGATGTCGCGAGGGTTCATGCGCCTCGACAGTAAGAGCGAGGGTTTCGGGCTGGGGCTCGCGATCTGCCAGAAGATCGCGGAAGTACACGGCGCAACGCTTCGATTCCTGTCACGCGAGGACGGCGTGCCGGGGCTCGTAATCGAGGTAGTGTTCCCGCACTGACCTGCTCTTTAGCCGGCTTAAGCTTCCTTTAAGGTTGCCCGGCTAATCTTTTGCCTACACCACTACATCGAGTCATTGGAGATTCACTATGAAGCGTTCCTTTTATTTCCTGGCCGCCGGCGCATTGTCGTTGGGCGTTTTCTCTCTTGCCGCGCATGCCCAGGGGCAGGGCGGCTTTAGAGGTCCCGATAACCTGCGGGTCGTGACGGTTGCGGAAGCCCTGGAACTCGCAGACGACACGGACGTGAAAATACAGGGAAGAATCGTAAGGTCGCTCGGCGACGAAAAGTACGAGTTTACCGACGGCTCGGCCACGATCGTCGTTGAGATCGACGACGATGACTGGGGCGGCCTCGAAGCAACGCCGGATATGCAGGTCGAGATCAGCGGCGAGATCGACGAGGAGCGAAATGGTAACGAGCTGGACGCAGACACGGTAAGGCAACTTTAAGGAGTGATAGAAACTTCGCTGGAAAGATATCGGGTCAAGGTGCAAGAATAGGACGCCGGGCGGCCTCGCGGCCGCCTTCCGCCTGGGGCAAGTGCAGTCAACCTCGCCCAAACAGAATAAATGCAAGGGAGACGTCCATGTTCCACCTGAAACGCACCCTCGAGTTGGTGAAGGGAGCTCTGCTGGATCCTGAGCCGACCTGGCGAAGCTATCTGCCCGAGGCGCTGGACTGGAAAAAGACCGCGCTTCTCCTGACCGGTCCGCTGATCGTTGCAGCGGCACTCATCTACTGGTTGCTGGGATTTCTCAACACCGGAACGTCCGTCTTTGCTCGCCCTACGCTCGCCACCGTCTTATGGCAGATCGTGATGGGCGCGATACTGGCCGGTGTCGTCGCGTTGATATGGAGCGCGCTCGCCGGTGCATTCCGCGGCAAGAGCAGCTTTGCGCTGGGCCTTGCGGCCACCA
>DATGQI010000007.1:0-11325 GCA_035304285.1 Woeseiaceae bacterium | reverse complement strand
ACCTGCTCGGGCGTCGGAGCCTCCGCCGGCGTCAAGTCCGGTTGCTCTTCGCCCATGCCGAACAGGTTCTTGGTCGCAGCGCAGCCGCTCATGCCGAACACGACCAGGCTCAAAAAAAGAACGCGAAGCCGACTTTCCATTCTTCTACTTCCTCGTTATCGTCACGGCTCGTGAACACCACGTAGCTCTTGTATTCCGCTCGCACCATGAATCGCCTGGTTGCGTAGATGCGAAGGCCCCCTCCGACGTGCCCGACCTGGTCGGTTCGATCTTCTCCCTGCACGATCGTCGATTTGGGGGCCGTGTGCACAACCCCGGCGCCGAGCGTGAAGAACGGGGACACCCTCCATTCCGGCCAGGTTTCGTGAACGACGTTAACACTGGCCATCCAGCCGTTCGAAAAATTTCCCAGAATCTGTGAACCCCATACCTCCACGGCCACGTTCGGGTTGAGCGAGTAGCCGGTATAGAGGGAGATGATGTTCGCGCCACCGAAATCGCCCGCCAGCACACCGCCCTCCCAGCGTGCGTTGGTGAAGTCCTCTCGCCCTGCTTCCGTAAACTCGATCTCCTGTCCATCCGGCTGCAGCGTCAGCTCCATCTGGGCACGATCCACCCAACCCTCGTCGCCGCCTGCATCGCGAACCAGGAACCAGTCCGTGCGGCGCTTGATCACCTCCACCACTTCACCACGATCAACGACGTGAAACTTCGGGTATCCGCGGCCGGGCCCCGTGTGCATCTCGAGGTACGGGTCCGCTACCGAAACGGTACGGTATTCGCTGGCCGCCCAGGCAACGCTTGCGGTGAACGTTTGGCACAAGACAACAGCCAAGCCCGTAAGGAGCCTGGTGCGCAACAGGGCACTAGTTCTGGGGTACGTCGAATGGGTTGTTGTAATACTGTGCACCGACATCCAGCCATTCCGCTATTAATCGTTTTTCTGCAGGGGACAGGTACCCGTCGTGGCTCTGGCCTGCATCGAACCGGTCGAAAAATCGGCCCGACGCGTTTGCCCCCGCCACGCTCATCGAGGGACCTACGGTTACCGTGGCGAAGATCGGATCGCCCGTGTCCGGATCGGTACCCACCTGGACCAGTACGTCCTGCAGCGCTCCCATACCGACTTCCTGTTCGTTGTCCGGGAACAGGAGTTCCCGGTATGAATTGAAATGCACCGGCTGATCCGGCGACAGGCCATCCGTCAGGTCGAGCTGGCCCGCCGGCACCCGTACCGCTGCCTGGTCGTCGATCGGACTGTGGCAGTTCGTGCAGTCGTTACTGAGCGGCAAACCGTTTCCATCGAGGACCGGGTTACCCATGTCATCCAGCACGGGCCGCGGCGCCGTCCAGAGCGGATGTATGTGGGTTTCGTAATTGATGACGATGCGGCAGTTCGCACTCCACTGCTGCATGCAGTTGAGGCTGGTCGGCACCGGTGTCGACAGGTCGGCATACGAGTAGTCGAAGCTGGCGTCTTTCGGGCGTCCGGCCGCCAGCTCGTCGGTCCAGACGTCCTCGTACACGAGGTCGACGGACGGTTCGAGTGACGAGCAGTTGGTCGCACCGCAGGTTATTCGCGCCCTGACCTCGGCCATCGTCTCGCCTGCTTCACCGACGAACAGCGCGGGGTCCGTGTTCGGGAACTGGATACCGGCCGTCGGCGCGCCGGCCCAGGCGCTTTCGAACGCATCGCTCCGGCCGTGCGAGATGCCGCTTTGAGGCACGTGACAACCGTTGCATTCGAGCAGTTGCCCGGGTCGCACCTGCAGCCAGTTCTGGTGCCTGCCCGAAATCCGGCGCCCGTCGGCGTCCAGTACACTCACAGCCAGTGCGACGTTGGCCGGCACTTTCACCATGACCGAACCGTCGGGCTCGATGGGTGCATAGCCGACGATCTCTTTCATGCCCTGTTGCGTGCTTCGTCCGAACGCCGTGTTGTCGAGGTCGACTATGTCCTCGTCAGGGATCGACACCGCTTTCACGACGCGAAGAAACCGCGCCGGTCGCTGATCCGCCGTTGTCTGGGCAGGATCTGCTAATGCCTCGATGTTCGCGGTCGCGCCGCCGCCGATGTCGTACACGCTGCGAATGCTGATCACACCCGCGCCTTCGCCGACGAGGTCGGGGTCGGGAGTAAAGCTGTTCTCGCTGTCGAGAATCACCGGCGGCGCGGCTCTTGGATCGGCGGATACAGCCTCGGTGAAGATGAAGCCCTCCTCCGGCGGCACAACCGGCAGCTGGGTGTTGTCGCGGGGATCGTAGATCCAGATTCCATAGATCGGCGGAGCGACTTCCGCAGCCGGGTCGGCAAGCCGCTCAGGAGTGCATGGCACGTTGAGCATTTCTTCTGTCACACGGCACTGGTTCCAGCTGGTGAGCAGTCGTCCGGTTCCGTCCTGGATTGGGAATACCGAGCGGAATCTCCCTCCGCCGGATAGCGAGTCCGGCATTGTCGAAACCTCCAACACGGTCGCGGGCTCCTGCGCCGGGCCTGTAAGGCCGGCGTTGTCCTTGTTCGGTTGGGTGATCTCGAGGTAGGCCGGCGTATCGATCACCATGATGTCGCCGCCGGCATCGGTGTCGGAGTACGGCCGCACCAGCGCCATTATCCGCCCGTCTTCGAGTTCCCTCGGCTGCATGAACTGTACGGTCGCACCGTTTGTCCCGCTGTCATGGCTGTTCTGTCCGTAAAGAAGCTCTAGCGACGATCCGTCCGGGTTCATCCGGTAAAGGTTGACCGAGTCATTGACTCCCATGTTGTCCCAGCGGCTGAACACGATCTGGCCGTTCGACAGGACCGATGGATCGAAATCGTGGCTCTGGTTGTACGAGACCTGCTCGATGTTGGTTCCGTCGGCCTCCATGACGTGCAACACGAAGGCCATTTCGTTCGTATCTTCATCCAGCGCCGCAAACTGTGGCTTTCCCTCGTCCAGCAACACGGCTGAGGAACGCAACTGTCGCGTCGAGGAAAAGATTATGCGGCCATCCGGCAGGTAGTGCGGGGCAACGTCATGCCCGATTTCCGCGGTAAGGTCCGACGCTATGACGCGGCGCAATTCGGCAGTCTCGAAGACGTATTCCCAGATGTTCCACGTCGGCTGGTCTTCGTCGTCGAGATCGAGATTCTCGTTCGCCGGCCCCCGCATGGCGAACAGCAGGCTGCTGCCGTCGTAGGCGATCTCGACATCCCTTACGTCGCCAAGCCCGTTCAAGACGCCTTCGGTGATGTTGACGTCAAGTGCGCTTGGCGACGCGCGATCGCGGAAGTAAAGATCGGCGCCAAGATTGAACGTAATAAGTTCACGAACATCCGGCTGCTGCAGTTGCCCCTGTTCATCGAGCGGCAGCGGCGCCTTGATGTAGGCGATCGGAAAGTCGATGACCACCGGGTCCTGGTCCTGGCCGCTTCCAATACTGACGCCATCCCCGCTACCGCCGCATGCGCCAAGAATGGAGCTGACGGATAGAGCTGCAAGCAACGGAATACCTTTCGCACTCGCGCGCGAACGTCCCTTCCGATAACGGTGCAACAGCAGATTCATAGTTCTTACCCCGGTACGAGTGCTTTTATCGTGACGCTCTTGTTCACGCTCGATCGAGCGGAAGTTGCGATCAGGCTTTAGAGAACAAGCCAATGCAAATTCCAGACCACCCGGGACTCAGCCGTGCGTTGAAACGGCGGGCGTAACGATCGTGCACTCAGGTTATGTGCAATAGTGGAGACGAAGCACTGCGGGTACCGTTAACGAGATCACATAAAGGCGCGGCACGGAGCTTAACGATAATCAATGTGAGGTGCTGTTCCACAGGGAAGTTATTAACTTTGTGTTGCTCCAGCGCAAAAGTTGTCGTCAACAGACACACTTGTCTGTGGACAGCGACAGGGTGAGCTGCATAACAAACATGGGCTTAGCAAGCCCGTTGTAACGAATCCAGCGAAAGCAACGACAAGCGGTTGACATATTCATTCTCCCCTCCTGATTTTGCGTAGCTTCACAAGTAGCTGATAAATAAAAGGTAGTTGGCAACGGCCTCCAGCTTCAGGCGCTGTGGCACAGGCCTTGCTTTACCTCGTGCAGATCACGGCAACAATCGCGGGATCACGGTGCACATGCGAGTGTGAGTGCAGTCACGGATGTTGTTGTGATCCTCATGCATAGTGTTGAACGCGAACAAAAATGCGAGCGCGCTTCAGCCTTACAGTTACGAGCAGAACGTTATGAACGACAGGACGTGGCCGATGAGAAACGGAATTTCGCTGCAACTGCTGATCGCGTTGTTGTTCAGCGTAGTGCTCGCCAGCGTTGCCACCGCGGACCCCCGCGAACAGGCGAAGCGCATACACGATCGCCTTGCCGGCGTGCCCCCGACCGAGGCTGTACTCCAGAGCATGGAAAACGCCATCAGCATGAATAATCCGCAGGCGGCGGCGGCGATCGCGATGGACAACCCCAACTTCTATAACGTCACGCTCAAGAACTTCGCCGCTCCCTGGACGAACCGCGAACAAAGCGTGTTCGTTCCACTCAACGATTACATCGCAACGGTCATCGGCATGATCCGGGACGACGTGCCGTTCAACACGCTCCTCTCGGCAGACATCGTTTACGTCGGAGCCGGTAGCCTGGGCTTGCCCGCCTGGTCCAATTCGAACAATGCTCACTACGAGCAGATGGAACAGCAAGGCGCGGATCTCATGACTGGCTTGGTGCAAATGCCCCAATCCTCCGTGAACGGCCTGCCCCCCGCTGCGACCGCTGGCGTGATGACCACTCGTGCAGCCGCAGAGGCCTTCTTCGTAGCCGGTACCAACAGGGCCATGTTCCGGTTCACGCTGCTCAACCATATGTGCAACGACCTGGAACAGGTCATGGACGTCAAGCTTCCGCCTGATCGCATTCGCCAGGACGTCAGCCGCAGCCCCGGGGGCGACAGCCGCCTGTTCCTGAACAACTGCATCGGTTGCCACACCGGTATGGACCCGATGGCACAGGCCTTCGCGTACTACAACTTCAACGTCGACAGCGGAAGCATCGAATACACGCCGGGGCAGGTTCAGCCGAAGTACTTCAACAACGACGCGAATTTCCCGTTCGGTTTCGTGACGCCCGATGACAGCTGGGAGAACTACTGGCGATCCGGGCAAAACCGGTTCCTTGGCTGGGATCCGGGCCTCCCCGGGAGCGGTAGCGGCGCGAAATCCCTGGGCGAAGAACTCGGTAACAGCGCCGCGTTTGCCAGCTGCCAGGTCAAGAAGGTCTTTCGCGCCGTGTGCCTCCGGCCGCCGGAAGATGCCGCCGATCGGGCGCAGGTGGACCAGATGGTCGGCGCGTTCACATCGTCGGGCTACCAGATGAAGCAGACGTTTGCGGACGCAGCCGTCTATTGCATGGGCCAGTAGAGAGACTATCGGACATGAAGAACGCAACGGAATTTGCAAGGCTTCGTTCTGGCTACATGCAGCCGGCCCGGATTCGAACACGGCCATCGGTCCTGGCGCTCATCGCGGCACTTGGCCTTACTGTTGGCCTTAACGGTTGCGGCGGAGGTGCCGGAACGACCGAGAACCCGATCACGGGCGTTACGCCGCCGGCTGCCTACTCCGGTCCGCCGCCGGCGACTGAAGACGTGCAGTCTTTCAAGCTGAACCTGTGGGACAACATCCAGGCCTCTAACCGTTGCGGGAGCTGCCATAGCGATTCGGGCGGTCAGCCGCCGCTGTTCGCGCGGCGCGACGACATCAACCTTGCCTATGAAGCCGCCAACTCCGTCGTGAACCTGGTCCAGCCTTCGGACTCGCGACTGGTCGAGCGGGTCGGAGACGCGCACAACTGCTGGCTCAGCGATAACCAGGCATGCGCGGACATCATGACGACCTGGATCGAGGGCTGGGCCGGGGCAACAGCCACCGGCGGCCGCCAGATTGTTCTGGAGCCGCCAGTCTCTATAGATCCCGGCTCGAGCAAGAACTATGCGAGCGCTTCGCAGGCAAATTTCGCATCGCTGGTCCATGGACCGGTTCTTACCGCGCATTGTGCAAGTTGCCACTCTTCACAGGCTTCGACGTCTCAGCAGCCGTACTTCGCGGAAGCAGATATCGCTGTCGCCTATGAAGCAGCGAAGCCGAGAATGGACCTCAATGTTCCCGCAGACTCGCGGTTCGTGGTGAGGCTTGGCAGCGAGTTTCACAATTGCTGGAACGACAACTGCTCCTCATCGGCGGCACAGATGCAGTCGGCGATCCAGGCGTTTGCGGACACTGTCCCCATAACCGCTCTCGATCCAACACTGGTCAACAGCAAGGCATTGCGCATCGTTGACGGAACAGTTGCCTCGGGCGGGAACCGTTATGAAGGGGCGCAGATAGCTTTGTGGGAGTTCAAGACCGGCCAGGGCTCCACGGTCTTCGATACCAGCGGCATAGAGCCGGCAATCAACCTGACGCTCTCGGGAGCCTACGAGTGGTTCGGCGGCTGGGGCGTCACGATCAATGACGGCAAAGCTCAAGGGTCGACGTCGGCCAGCAAGAAGCTGCATGACCTGATTCGTGCTACGGGCGAATACTCCATCGAGGCCTGGGTAGTGCCGGCGAATGTAACGCAGGAAATGGCACGCATCGTCAGCTATTCCGGCGGTGACAACGCGCGCAACTTCACCCTGCAGCAGACGCTGTATGACTACAACTTCCGGCATCGCAGCACCGAAACCGATTTGAATGGTGACCCGTCGCTATCTACACCGTCCGCAGACGAGATACTCCAGGCATCGCTGCAACATGTCGTCGCCACCTACGACGCCGTCGAAGGCCGCAGGATCTACGTCAACGGTGTGCTGGTGACGGAGGCGGATCCCGTCGCCACCGGCTCGCTGGTCGACTGGCAGGACACGTTCGCGCTGGTTCTCGGCAACGAGGCAGACGGCCAGGGACTGTGGCAGGGAACCTTCCGGCTGGTCGCGATTCACAACCGCGTCCTGACCCCCGAGCAAATCGTGCAGAACTTCGATGTCGGCGTCGGCGAGAAGTTTTTCCTGCTGTTCAGCATCGAGGACATCATCAACGTTCCCACCGCGTATATCCTCTTCGAGGTCGCGCAGTATGACAGCTACAGCTATCTCTTCACCAAACCGCACTTCATAACGCTCGACTCCGCCCAGCAGCCGGAGGGAATTCCGCTGCAGGGCTTGCGGATCGGCATCAACGGAGCGGAGGCCGAAGTCGGCCAATCCTACGCGAACATGGACCAGACGCTCAGCGCAACATTGTTCGGCGAACTGGGACAGCCGCTTGCCGACATCGGCGCCGTGGTGCCCCTCGAGCGCGGTCCCCAGGACGACGAGTTCTTCCTCACTTTCGACCTGCTCGGGACGGAAAGCTACGCCCGTACCCAGAACCCGCCGCTGGTACTTACCCAGGGTGACCTGCCCGTAGCGCCTCGTTTCGGCGTGCGGACCTTCGACGAGATAAATGCCACGATGGCAGCGGTTACCACGGTCGACCCGAAGCAGGTAGACGTCGACATGACCTACCAGGGCCTGCGCCAGTCCCTGCCCACGATCGAAAGTCCGGAGGCATTCCTGGCCTCGCACCAGGTCGCGATCGCGCAGCTCGCCATCCAGTACTGCGATGCGCTGGTGGATGACCCGGTGCTGTCGGCCTCTTATTTCCAGGGGTTCAACTTCAACCAGCCTCCGGCCACGGCGTTCGCGGGCGGAAACCGTGACCTGGTCATCGACCCGCTGATCGACAACGTGATGGGCATAGGCGTACAGACGCAACCAGACTTCACGGTGGTCAGGGATGAACTGGGCTACGTGGCGGCGAATGGCAGCCGTCCCGCAAACCTCGTTGACCGGCTGGTGAATGGCGGCACGGCGGATACACGCTCCGTTGCGAAGGGTGTCTGCGCCGCCGTTCTTGGCAGCGCTATCACGCTAATCCAGTAACTGAAGACTAAAAGGATACGAGGCAGGAATATGTCCAGGAAACGTAAGAGTCGGCACCCGGATGCGCCGCAGATGCATGGAGACCACCGACGCCCGGTGACCCGGCGCGAATTCGTCGCGCAGGGATTCCTGACAGGATCGGCCTTCGCCCTGGGCGGCGGCGTGATGAGCCTTTTCTCGAATCCCCGGCAGGCGTTTGCCGCACTGTCCGGTGACCTGACGCCCTTGCTGGAGAACCCATGCAACATCGCGACCGTGGGCGCCGGAAAAATTCCGTTCATCTGCTTCGACCTGGCGGGCGGCGCGAATATTGCGGGTTCCAACGTATTGGTCGGCAAGGAAGGTGGGCAGCTCGATTTCCTGGGCACCGCCGGCTACCAGAAGCTCGGGCTGCCGGGCGACATGGTGCCGGGCCTGAACGACCCGATCAGCGGCCTGCCGTATGCGAACACGGACTTCGGGCTGGCGTTCCACTCCGACAGTGCTTTCCTCCGCGGCATGCTTCGCAGCATGAGCCCGGCACGGGCGGCGAACCTGAACGGCGCGGTAATACCGGCGCGCTCGGATAACGACACGGCCAACAATCCGCACAACCCCCTCTACGGCATAGCGATGGCGGGCGCCGACGGTTCCATCGTCAAACTGGCCGGTTCCGAGAATACGGATTCCGGCGGTAACTCCATGATCCCGGCAACTATGATGAACCCGGAGTTCAGGCCGACCAAGGTGGATCGGCCGAGCGACGTTACCGGTCTCGTGGACACGGGCGAGCTCGTCGGCATTTTGGGTCCGGATGACGCCACCGCCGTCATGGAATCGATCTATCGCCTGAGCGACCAGAAGATGGCGGTCGCGGAAACGGGCCAGCAGATAACTGCGCCCGAAGTCATGAAAGACATGGTCCGGTGCGGCTACCTGAAAGCCGCTGACATCGCCGACCGCTTCGGTGGAACACCTCTTAACCCCGCCGAAGACCCGATGATCGTGGGCCCCAGCGGTATTTTCACGGATGCCGAGTTCAACGCGGGCGGTGCGGACGGTAACGAGTTCCGGAAGACCGCCTCCATCATGAAGCTGGTGATCAACGGCTTCGCCGGCGCCGCGTGTATCGAGATGGGCGGCTACGACTATCACGGCGGGATGCGGCGCGAAGGCGAAGTCAAGGACGAGCGTGCCGGGCGTTGCATGGGAGCGTGCATCGAGTACGCCGCGCGCATTGGCGTGCCGCTGATGATGTACGTCTTCAGCGACGGCTCGCTATCGTCGAACGGCGCGATAGACAACTCGGCGGAGGGACGCGGCAAGTGCGAGTGGGACAGCGACAACTCGTCGACCGCGGCATCCTTCTTCATGGTGTACAACCCGAATGGACGCGCAGTGCTACGCGGTGGCACGCCGGACCAGCAGGCAAGGCACCAGCAGATCGGCTACATGGATGCGGGCGCATCCGTGCAGCGCGCAGCGACACCCGCGGCGAACAACGTGAACCTGCTGGTCAACACGGTTGTCCTCAACTACATGGCGCTGCACGGTGAAGAAGGCAACTTCGCAAACGTTCTGTCGAACCATGGCCTCGGCGATACGAGCCTGCGCGACAGCATGACTGCCTTCGACGCCATCGTCAGCGGCACGATCGGGCCTCTCAATCCTTCCTGAGCGTCACCTGTTCGCTTGACGTCCAGCCACGGGGCTGGCCAGGGCCCGCGTCCTGCGACGCCGATTCGGGTTGGGCTGTAGGACCCCGCCACGCGGGCGAGTGCGACAAGCGTCAGCGAACTCGCGCGCCTTCGCCGTCCGCAATGGAATCCCGTTCTGCCAACGCCATCGCATCCTTTGGCGTGATCTCCTACAGCGACACCACCAGCGGCTTCCGTTTCGCTCCCAAACCATCGCCAATTACGGGATAATTCCCCGCCTCCACACAGGCTCGTACAGGATTCATCGGCATGGCGTCACGACAATCAATCTTCAACAATGTCGGACGCTGATCGCCTCGGGGAAATCCTCGCCTGCCCTCGCTGCGACAAGGCGCCGCTCGAAACATCGAAGAGCGGGCGCAGGTGCAATGGCTGCAAAACGCTGTTCCCCTCGATCGCCGGCATCCCGTGGCTTTTTGCGGAACCCGATGCTGCCCTGGGCGAATGGCGAAACCGCTTGCACTTCGAATTGCAGCGGCTATCCCATGAATCGCAGCGACTGAAGGCGGAACTGGACGAGGGGAAGCAGTTGCCACAGACGCAGAAACGGCTCGAGTCACTGCTGCAGGCGACCGAGCGGCACCGGCAGGACCTTCAGCAATTACTGGCACCAGTCGATGTGCAATCGATGCAGGCGGGCTACCACTCTCACCTGGCGCTGCGCACCAGGCTGCCGAAGGACCAGGGCCTGCACACGTACTACGCGAATATTCACAGGGACTGGTCCTGGGGAGACGACGAGAACGATGCGTCGCTGAACGAAGTCAGGCAGGTGTTGAAGGCCGACGATGGCGAAGAAGCGATCGGGCACACGCTCGTCCTGGGCGGTGGTGCAGGCCGCCTGGCCTACGACATCCACATGAGCCTCAATCCGTCATCGACCGTCCTGATGGATTTCAATCCATTGCTGCTGCTGGTTGCCGATGCCGTGACAAGTGGCAAGCCCGTGCAACTGCACGAGTTCCCGATCGCTCCACGGACGGCTGACGACGTTGCGGTTTCGCGCCGACTCGCGGCACCCGCCCCCGTACGGGATGGATTCTATTTGGTCCTTGGCGATGCCCTGCGCGTGCCGTTTCGCCCGGGAAGCTTTGATACCGTGGTAACCCCGTGGCTGATCGATATCGTCTCCGAGGACCTGCCGGTGCTGGCTGCTCGCATCAACCGGCTGCTGAAGGCAGGCGGCCGATGGATCAACTTCGGATCACTCGCGTTCGAGGATGTAAGCTACGCGCGCCGTTATGGTCCGGAAGAAACGCTTGAGATAGTTGCACAGGCGGGCTTCGAGCGGCCGTCGGTTCGCGAGGAGACAATACCTTACATGTGCTCGCCCGCAAGCCGTCACGGGCGACGGGAAACCGTCTTCACTTTCGCCGCGATGAAAACTGCCGACGCAAGCCAGCCGCCGAGGCACCGAGCGCTGCCCGACTGGATCGTCACCGGTAAAGAAGCGGTTCCTTTGACGCCGTCATTCCAGAACCAGGCGTTGTCGACGCGGATCTACTCCTACGTCATGTCACTGATCGACGGGCGCCGCAGCATCGAAGACATGGCATTGGTCATGGAACAACAGAAGCTGATGCCGAGGAGCGAAGCCGTACCGGCAATCCGAAACTTCCTGACGCGCATGTACGACGACAGCCAGCGGCAGCCCTGATCGATAAGGGTCGCCCCTCGG
>DATGQI010000006.1:0-14939 GCA_035304285.1 Woeseiaceae bacterium | reverse complement strand
ATCGTCGTTGCCGACGTGGACATGCTCAGCGACCGCTTATGGGTGCAGGTCCAGAACTTCTTCGGCCAACAGATTGCAAATGCCTTTGCCGACAACGGCACGTTCGTGATCAATGCGCTCGAGAGCCTGTCCGGCAGCAATGACCTCATTGACGTCAGAAGCCGCGCCAGTTACTCCCGCCCGTTTACCGTCGTCGCAGACCTCCGGGCGCGGGCGGAAGCGCAGTTCCAGGAAACCGAGCAGAGCCTGCAGCGGGAGCTGGAGGAAACCGAGCGGCGCCTGTCGGAACTGCAGACCTCCCGCGACGACAGCGGCAACATCCTCATGACGGAAGAACAACAGGCCGAGATCGACCGCTTTATCGACCGCCGCGCCGCGATTCGCCAGGAGCTGCGCGCGGTGCAGCGCGGCCTCGATCGCGATATAGAGCGCCTGGGCACGGTCCTGAAGGTCGTCAATATCGGCCTGGTGCCGTTGCTGCTCACGATCTTCGTGCTGTTTGCGGTGTGGCGGCGCAGCAGGAGGAGCAGGACGTGAGTCCCCGAAATGTAAAAATACTTGCTGTCGTAGTGCTGCTCCTGTTCGGCGTTCTGTTCGCGCTGAACTCCACGGACAGGAGTGATTCCCGAACGGGCGGGCAAGTGCTGTTTCCCGCGATCAAGTCGCGTCTAAACGACCTCAATACCGTCACCATCACGGATGCCGACGGAACGATAACCCTTCAGCGTGAAGCTGAGGGTGATTCTGCGGCCGGACGATGGGTTTCGTCCGGGCACGACGGGTATCCGGCCGACACCGGTAAGCTGCGGCAGCTGTTGCTGGCACTGGCGGACGCGCAAAAGCTTGAACAGAAGACAGCGGATCCGGAGCTCTATGGACGTCTCGGGGTTGCGGATCCGCGGGAAGATGGCGGCAATGGCGTGCTCGTTTCAGCGAGAGGTGACGATGCGGCGGTCTCCGTCATACTGGGGGACACGGCGCAGCGGGAGT
The DNA here is from genome assembly GCA_035304285.1 of Woeseiaceae bacterium. GTDB lineage: Bacteria > Pseudomonadota > Gammaproteobacteria > Steroidobacterales > Woeseiaceae > IDS-8. The sequence goes on along the minus strand of DATGQI010000006.1, from coordinate 13,949 downwards.
TTCGCTACGCGCGTCTCCCGGATGAAGAGCAGAGCTGGCTCATCGACCAGAACCCGGACCTGCCCGACGACAGCACAGGATGGTTGCTGCCGGAGATCGTGGACATACGCGCGGACCGGATCCAGTCGGTCGTCGTCCGCCATGCGGACGGCGAGGACGTTCGCATTCGAAAAGCGCATGCGGACGCTGCCAACTTCGAGGTGGAGAACATTCCGGACGGCCGGGAACTCCGCTACCCCTCCGTGGCCAACGGAATCGCGGGCGTGCCGGGTAACCTGACGCTCCAGGATGTGCGGCGCGGGGATCTGCCGGGTGAAGACGCATCAGCCGCCGAGTTCACGACCTTCGACGGTCTGAAACTGCTGGTACGAGTTGGCAGCAGGGCTGTTGAACCGGCCGCGGAGGACGATGCCGCTGACGATGAGGTAGAACACTGGATAACAGTGGAGGCTTCCGCAGACGATGCGGTCGCCGACGCGCCGGAACCCGGCGAGGGCGAGGAGCCTTCCGAAGCCGCACAACCTTCCGAGGGGGAAGCCCCGGAATCCGGGCAGCCCGGGGCTGATGCCGAGGCGGCAGCTCCAGGCGAGGAGGAAGCGGGCGAAGAAACGCCGGACCCGCACGAGGAAGCGGCCCGGATCAATGATCGCGTCAGTGGCTGGACCTACAGGATCGCCGATTACAAGGCCGAGCAGCTGACCCGTCGCCTCACCGATCTCCTGAGCGAAGAGGAAGACGCGGCGGCCGAATGACGCGCCGCCGCGCGGGAGGGCGCCCCTGTCGCGCAAAGGGCGGGATTGCTGCCTTTCCTGTTTTACTTTCCGCCGACTGACGGGAGCGCGGCATTCAATGAGCCCGAGTGACGGCAAATCCGGAAGCATCAGAACAGGTGATGTCAAAGCCGTCGTTTTCGACCTGGGCGGAGTCCTGTTGCAGCTCCGTGCCCCCGGGGAAACCTTCAGGGTGCAGATGCCGCCGACACTGTTCCTCGAGCGCTGGCTGAAGTCACCCTCCGTACGCCAGTTTGAGCGCGGCGCATCGGATGCCGGGACGTTCGCTAGAGCAATCGTGCAGGAAATGGGATTAGCGATGGACTGGCAGGAATTCCTGCGCAGGTTCGATTCATGGCCGGAGCGCATTTTCCCGGAGACGACGGCGCTCCTTGGCAGCATCCCCGAGGGAGTCGCGAAGCTGCTCCTGTCGAACACGAATGCCGCCCACTGGGGCCGCAGCGATATCGGCCCATCACTCTCCGGCCTGTTCGACAGGACCTTCCTGTCGTTCGAGACCGGGCTCCTGAAGCCGGACAGCGAAGCGTTCCTCCAGGTCATCGCAGCGTACGATATGCCTGCGCACGCCTTCCTTTTCTTTGACGACAATCCCCTTAACGTTGCGGCTGCCGTCGAAACAGGCATGCAGGCCGTGCTGTGCAAGGGAGCGGCCGAGGCTATGCGGGTAACGCGGAATCTCTAACGGCAGCTGCCGGACGAGGCCGCCCGGGTGTGGGCAGAAACTGCTACAGGGAGGCTGCCTTTCGCAGGATCCGCTGCTGCAGGAATCCCGGCACGCTGTACCCGTCGACTTTGCGCAGGCTGTATTCCGCGTTTTCGACTATCGCCTCCGCGGCAAGGATCGCGCTGCGCACGGCGGGGCCGATCCCCTCGCCCAAATCCTTCGACGCCAGGCCCACGGAATCGCCAACGATGAAAATGTTGTCGAGACGCACCGTGTCCACGCTGCCGCGCAGGTAATAACTGTAGCCGCTGGGGTCATAGCTCGCGCCGGTCACCAGGCCGCGTTCCTCCAGGTTTCGAACAAAACGGTCCCAGTGATCCTGGAGGCGCAGTGACTTCGACTTCATTGCGTCCGCCTTGCCTCCGAGGCCGACATTGACGTATCCCCTCCCCTTCGGCACGTACCAGGCATACCCGGGAAGTCCGTCTTCCGAGAACCAGAGCTTGCACTCGTCGTCCTGCCAGTCGTAAGCGAATTCGTGCTCGTAGGTTGCTATCTGCAGGTCTTTCGCGCGTGGGCTCCGGTCGTGGAAAAACTGCCTGTAGACGGGGCAGGAAGTGCCGCCGGCGCCCACCAGGTAGTCACAACTGAAGAGATCGTCGACAACCAGGCGCTTACCCGCGCGGGTAATACGTTTGACCTTGTGTGTCTTCAGTGTCGCTCCCGATCTTTTCAGCAGGTAGTCGTCGAACTCGTAACGCCTGATCGAGTGCTGCACCGTCTTCTTTCGGAACCGCAAGCCGCGCCAGTTCAATTCGAGCCGGTCGAACGACAGGAAGCTGTGCGGATACTCATCCGTGTTGAACTCCAGGTCGTCTACCGCCTGCGGGGTGATCCATCCGGCACAAAGCTTGGTCCGGGGGAATTCTGATCGATCCAGCACAAGCACGTTCATGCCTGCCTGGCGCAGTTTCCATGCGCAGGTGGATCCTGCCGGGCCGCCACCGACGACGATTACATCCGCATGTTGCAAAGGACTACTCCGGAGGCGTTTCGGCCAGGTACTGGTAATGGCGCGTCATCGGCACATCGTTGTTGCCGCGGGGCGCGAACACGACCTGGTAAAGCTGCAGAGTTCCGGACCTGAACCCGGCCGCAGAACCGGCGAGGTAAAGCCGCCAGGTGCGGACGAACTGTTCACCATGCATTCGCCGCACCTTGTCCGCAACGGCTTCGAAGTTGTGCAACCAGGCACGACATGTGCGCGCGTAATGCAGTCTCAGGTTTTCCACATCGAGCACGGAAAACTTGAACGGCTCGAAAATCGCTGCCATGTCGCCTAGGCTGGGGATATGCCCGCCGGGGAAAATATGGCGTGCAATCCATGGATCAGGCGGCCGCGGATTGCTTCGACCGATCGAGTGGATCAGCCCGAAGCCTTCCGGCTTGAGGCAGCGCTCCATGACCGAGCCCAGTGTGCGGAAATTGGCAAGCCCGACATGCTCCAGCATGCCTACGGAGATGAAAACATCGCACTGGCCGGTGATGGTCCTGTAGTCGTCCTCGACGAAGGTGACCCGATTCGAAAGGCCCCGCTCTTCCGCCCGTTCCCGTGCATAGGCGACCTGTTCGCGAGAATTGTTGTACGCAGTGACGTACACTCCGTACTGTTCAGCCATATGCATCGCAAGCGCGCCCCAGCCGCAGCCTGCCTCGATGACTCTCTGGCCGGGCTTCAGCATCACCTTCCTGCAGACGTGATCCAGCTTTGCAACCTGCGCCTCGGTAAGCGTCATTTCCGGCCGCTCGTAATACGCGCAGGTATAGACCATGCGTTCGTCGAGCCAGAGTTTGTAGAAATCGTTGCCGAGATCGTAGTGCTGGTGCACGTTGTCGCGGGACCGGGAACGGGTATTGATGCGCAAGGCAGCAAGGCGCGATCGCAGTTTCTGCAGGTGATAGCCGCGCGTCGTCCTTTGCGAATAGGCCCGCGATGCTTCATCGATAAACTCGTAGAAGTCTCCGTGAACCTCGATATGGCCACGGATGTAGCCTTCCCCGAAGCCCATCGGCGGTGAACGCAACAACTGCAGGAGTGCCGACCTGTCCCTTATTTCCATCTGGGCGATCGGCGCTTGCTTCCCGGAATAATACTCGGTGCCGTCCCACAGCTTGAGCGAAATGCGCGGGTTGCCCGCCAGGGACAGGCACCATTCGGCAAATTTGCGATCGAACTCGCTCTCGACCGGTTGTTGTTTGGCATCGACTTTCAAAGTAACCACCTCTTGATCGTCGCGTAAGGGATCACATTGTTTGTACGCCGTGTCAAACGGCCGGCGCATCGCTTTTTTTGAACCCCCCCGGTTCGCCTAACAGTTTCGCATCAGTGAGCCGCGCGAACAAGCAAGCCCGGAACTGCGTAACGAAAGCACAGCCTTCAGTGCCTCAAGCTGCTGATCCGAAACCCTTTATTCCATGCTGTTCCGTGCCTTCAGCGCGGCAACCCAACTGTCGTGCCCGGTGCTACAGAAAGCAGCGGTGGGCTGGTTGTAATCAGCTCCTCGCGCGCAGCGAGTCCCTTATTTCCGTCAGGAGCTGGACCTCGGTGGATGCCTTCGGTGGCTCTGCCGGCGCTTCTTCTGCCTTTCTCTTGAGCTTGTTCATGCCGCGGATCACCATGAAGATCGCGAAGGCGACGATGAGAAAGTCGAGCACGGCATTGATAAAAAGCCCGTAGTTGATGGTCGCAGCACCTGCCTCCTGCGCGGCAGCGAGGGATGGATAGTCCGTACCTGACAGGTTCAGGTACAACTGGCTGAAATCCATGTTTCCCATAAGCAACCCGATGGGAGGCATGATTACATCCGCGACCAGCGAACTCACGATCTTGCCGAATGCAGCGCCAATGATGATGCCTACCGCCATGTCTACGACGTTCCCGCGCATGGCAAATTCTTTAAATTCCTTGAGCATGACTTTTCCCCTTGGCCGGTAATGTTGATGCCGCTGCAGCAACTATTCGAGCAGAGGCGGGATCAATATTAGGCAGGACGCCGCTATCACCGCAACAAGTGCGGCACAGGCCTGGTTATCGGGGCAACAGGTCTGCTGTAGGAGATCTCTGGCTCAGGACACTAGCAACCCGCTGCGGCGGAGGGAGCGCGAAGGGTATCGAGGCCGGAAGAACCGTTAGCTTCGCACCACGCCAGGAACTCCTCCTCCGGCATCGGCTTCGCAATGAGGAATCCCTGCGCAAGATCGCAGCCGAAGCGCGTCACGAGCTCGAGCTGCTGGGCCGTCTCGACACCCTCTGCTATGACCTCGAGCTCCATTGCCTTGCCCAGGGCCACGATAGCCTGCACGACCCGCTCGTTGTTCGATGACTCCGAAAGTCGCTGAACGAACGTCCTGTCGATTTTCAGGGTCTGCGCCGGCAGCTCGGCGAGGTAGCTCAGCGAGGAGTAACCGGTGCCGAAATCATCGATATGTATGCCGACGCCGAGCGCCGCCAGGTCGGTAAGCACCGGCCGGGCAACCGTCAGATCCTCGAGAAGTGCAGTCTCGGTCAATTCCAGGTTAATCAGCTTCTGCCCCGGCGAGAACTGTTCGAGAATGGAGCCGACGAGCTGCACGAGCTGCTGGTTTCTCAACTGCTGCGCTGACAGGTTGACGCTGACCGGGACATCCCAGCCGCTGCTGTCGCGCCAGCTACGGACGGTCATGCAGACCCACCGCATGATGCTTTCGAAGAGAACATCCGATATGCCCATCTCTTCACTCAGGGGAATGAAATCCGCCGGACTGACGATCGTTCCGTTGGGCCGGATCCATCGCGCAAGCGCTTCGACGCCCGCCACGCGCCCGCTTTTCAAATCCACCTGCGGCTGGAAGAAAGTCGTTATCTCGCCGTTGTCGATCGCCTGTCGCAGTTCGGCTTCCATGTTGAACTGGTGGCGCGCCCGAAATTGCATTTCGCTGTGGTAGAACGTCACGTATCCATCAGGCCGCCGCATGGACCTGTGCAACGCGGATTCCGCACAGCGAAAAATGGTTTTCGGATCGTTCCCGTGGTCCGGATGCCAGGCTACTCCGATGCTGGCTTTCAGGAACAGGTCGCGTCCGTTGACGACGAACGGCTCCATCACGGCCTGCCTGATGTAATCCACCAGTTCCTGCAGTTCGGATCCATCCGCGACATCCGCGATAAGGCATGCAAATTCATCGGCGCCGAACCTGCCAACGACGCTACGCCGAGCGGCGAGGCGGCTTTCGAGCGCTCGTGCCAGGCGGCTTGCGATCGCGCGCAGCACAGCGGTTCCGGCTTCGTACCCCATAGTCTCGTTGAGAAAGCTGAACCGCTCGATATCGAGCAGGACGAGCGCGGTTCGCCCATTGGTACCCGCGTCGATCATCACCTGGAGTTCGTCGATCAGTTTTAACCGATTGGGACGCTTGGTCACCGGGTCGAAGTACGCCAGCCGATGCAGGTCGGCCGTGCGATCGATCACCCGCTGCTCGAGAACCTCGTTGGCGCGGCGCAACGCGAGATCGGCATGCCACTTGCCGCAGAGAGCGGCGGCAAGCTGGCGGCATTCGACTGCATGAAACGGCTTCTTGAAGAAAAATATGCGATCGGCGGGAGGAATCTGCTTGCCGAGATTCTCCGGCTCGGGAAGCAGGGAGCCGCTTACGAGCACGATGTTTACGTTCGGATCGATCTTGCGAATCCGGGACGCAGCTTCAACGCCGTTGATACCGGGAGGCATGCGAATATCCAGGAAGACAATGGCGTACGGCTTGCCCAACCGCACCGCGTGCTCGACAGCGGCGACACCCCCCTCTCCCTGGTCGCGCGAGTCAACCTCGAACCTGGCAGATCCTTTCTCGTCCGTCTGTTCTCCGAACAGTACCTTCTCCAGGTCTCCGAGAGTCGTCGTCGCGAGTTCAGGCTCGAAGTTGCTGCCCAGGCAGTCCAGGTACTCGCGCACGATGTCCTTGTCGTCGTCGACGACCAGGATGCGATTGGTAGTGGAATCGGCGAAGAACATACAGCTTTGCTCAACCGGCCCGGACCATCTCGGCGACACTCTCCGCCAACTGCATAAAAGACAAGGGCTTGTTGAAGTAGTGCAGTTTCACCGGCGGTGGTACACGGCTGGCGAGCTCGGACATCGTAAGGTCGGAGAAGCCGGTGACGAAGACGATTTCCACGTCCGGGTCAAACTGGCGGATGCGGCTTCCTGCCTCGACACCGTCGATCCCCGGTGGCATGCGCACGTCCAGGATGACGACGTCGAACGGCTTTCCGTTTCGCCGCGCATCGACGGCGAGCGAGATCGCGTCCCTGCCCTGGCTGCAGGCGACCACGTCGAACCTGGGCGCTTCGGGTGCGGGCTGCGGCTCGAACAGCTCCGCCTCGAGGCAGCTTAGCGTTTCTACATAGCTGCTTGCATCGCTACTGCCGAACGCCGAGCGATAACATTGCAGGATGTGCTCGTCATCGTCAGCGATAAGGACACGAATGCTGTTATCCGGTTGCGTATTCACCTGTCAAACTCCCTGCGTCGCCGCTCTTTGCTGCACGAGATGTGGCTGGCGCGTGCTGCGACCCCCGAGCCGCGCTCTTTTGAGCCGTTGCGCGGGGCAGCAGCACGTGGAATGACGCGCCCCGACCTTCGCCGTCACTCTCGGCCGAGATGCGGCCACCCATGTTCGAGAGCGCATTGGCGCACCAATGCAAGCCGAGCCCGCGCTGGTGACCTTCCTTGGATGAAAACCCTCTTTGAAAGATGTTCTGCTTGACGTCCTCGCTGAATCCGCAACCGGAATCCGTGATTGTCAGCCGGACCATCTGTTGCCCGTCGAGCTCGTCGTGGCTCGCCGCCAAAGCGATGCTGCCCGCCGTTCCCTTCCCCCGCTGAATGGATTCGTAAGCATTGAGGATCAGGTTGCCGAGCACCTGGACGAGCCCGACCCGGTGGGCTCGCACCCGAAGCTCGTCCAGCCCCCCAGGAATCACGAGGCGGATGCCGGGCTTGTCCTGGTCGGGAATGACGAGCGAGGCTTCTTCGATTACCGAGGCAAGGTCCAGGCTTTCGATCACCGGAGCGACGTTTGCGTATCGTTCCTGGTCGCTGAGAATCGCCTCCACTTGCTTCGCCTGACGCGAAGCCACCTGCAAGTCGCCGACAGCATCCTCGCTGGACTTCTGGATATGGCCGAATGCCGAGACTATGTATTGCAACAGCTTGCCGCGTCGCTCCGGCTCGCAGCCGGGATCGGCGAGTTCATCCGCCGCCTCGCGAACGCGCAGCGCGCCCGTTAACCTGAAATTCTTCGACAGCCGGTCTATGCCGTTGATCAATGGCGTCATCGCGTTGCGGATGTTGTGCAACACTTCGGCGGCCGTGTCCGCCTTGCCGGCCTTGAATGACTGGTCGAGTAGCTGGCGCCGGGCTTCATGAACTTCCATGGTCATCTTGTCGAATTCCACCGCCAGGTCACCGATCTCGTCGCTGCGGGTTTCGTTCAGCCGCAGGGAAAGATCCCCGCTTTCGCGGATTCCGGAGATGTGGCTGGCCAGCCGCTCGAGGGGCAACACGATAATGCGTCGGAGCAGGAACCAGGTGACGAAGGCAACCACGAGTCCCGCGGCAAGCAGGAACAGCAATGCGCCGTTCACGGTCTTGTTACCAAGCGTTGAAATCTGCCGCGGCGTATCCGCCTGCAGAATCATCAGGGGTTCGCCAAAAAGGTCGGTCAGTACGCCATAGGCATGGATGTCGCGTTCGGTAGCAGCATAGGTGAAGGCATCCGGTCCGGCAGCGAGGATCCTTGCCTGGAAACTCACATCGGCGAGGGGCTTCTCGTCCAGGAGGTGAAAGTTGAGGGAAACCTCGGTGCGTTCCTCGAGCGCTTTTCGTGTCGCTTCATCGAAGAACCGCCCCATGAGCATCGTGCCCGCAATTGGTCCGCTCTTGTCGCTCATGATGATCGGCTGTGAGCTCAGCTGCATCGGCCCAAGGTCCGTTTGCACCATGCCTTCCACGCGGCTGTCGAGTTCCCGGTGATAAATGAGTGCCAACGATTCGGGATTATCGGTGCCGAGGATGCCCAGCGACTTGTAATCGGAGCTTTCACCGTCTCGCAACAGGTGACACCACAGAACATCGCCCCCGGCGTTGTAGATGACCAGCAGGTCTACGTCGAGGTTAATCATCGTGGGAAGGTCGAGGTTCGATCGGGGGAAGGCCGGGTTGTCTCCGCGAGCGTAAGCGTGTGCATCGTCCCAGGGAGCCCAGTCGCCGACGATTGCCGAAAGATTCTTGAGATCATTCTGGATGGCGCGTTCGGCCCGCACGATATTTTTCTCGGCAGTGGCCTGTTCCAGGTTCGCGAATGCAGGGGCGACAGTTGTGCTGAGTACGAGATAACTCAGAAGCACCATGGATGCCATAACCGCAAGAAGCGTCACGGACACTTTTTGCTGCAGGGAAAGTGAAGCAAGTTTTCCGCGCATGGCAGGACGCTACGTCACTCAGCAGCCAAGCATTCTAGGAGCCGGTATCCGTTGCCGATGTGACACAGTCGGCTATCTCAATGGTTTGGCGCCGGTGGTGGCGGAAACCTTGAACCAGTCGGTGCCGGATTCCACATCCGAGCTGTTCGGAACAGCGCGCTGCAGGAGCCCGACTCACGGGCGACAAGACAGGCGCGCAGCATTGGACGAATGCCGCCCGCGGGACGAGGTCCTGCAGCCACTATACCGGCCGTGTCCGGGCAGCTGCTACTACTCCGTAATACCCATCACCAGCGCAAACAGCAGCACCGGGGGCACAACGAAACGGATCATGAGGCGCCAGAAGCCGAACAGCAGGCCGTCGCTGATGCCGGTCTCGTCGAGCTTCAGCTGTCGTGGCACCCGCCAGCCGAAGAAGACGGCCGTCAGGAGCCCACCGAGCAACAGCAGGATATTCGCGGCCAGGAAATCGAGCGCGTCAAAAATCGTGCGATGGGCGAACGCAGGGATGAAGTCCAGCGGGTAGACGTCGGACCATTCACCGAGCGACAGGATGGTCAAGATGCCTACGAACCACGCAGCGACGACCGTCAGCAAAATGCCCTTTTCGCGCTTGATGCCCCAGTGCTCGTCCACCCAGGAAACGACAGCTTCCGAGCAGCCAATGCAGGAAGACATTGCCGCGGCAATCAGCAGCACAAAGAACAGCGAGGCGAACACTGTGCCGCCGGACATCTGGCCGAAAGCGAGTGGGAGGGTCTGGAAGATGAGGCCGCTACCGCTCGCGGGCAGCAACCCGAAAGCAAACACCAGTGGGAAGATCGCGAACCCGGCCAGCATCGCGACCGTGGTATCGGCCAGGATGATGACCGAGGCCGAGCCTGGAATGGAGTACTCCTTCGGAAGGTAGCCTCCGAACGTGATCAGCGCTCCCATGCCGATGCCGATCGAGAAAAATGCCTGGCCGATCGCGACCATCACCGTGCGGAAGCTTATCTTGGAGAAATCCGGTTCCAGCAGGAACGTCATGGCAGCAGCCATGTCGCCGGCTACCGCCGCGTAGACGACCATGACGATCAGTGAGATGAACAAGGACGGCATCAGTATCTTGTTCGCCCGCTCCACACCGCCCTGCACTCCTCGCCGCACCACGAGAAAAATCAGGGTGTGCACCACGGTGTTCCAGAACAGGAGGCGCAGCGGATTGCTTAAAAGACCGGCGAACATATCGGCGGAACCGGCCGCGTCGATGTTCGTGAATGCACCGGTGGCGGCACGCAGGAAATAGTCCAGGGTCCAGCCGGTTATGACGCTGTAGTACGACAGGATGATGAACACGCAGAGTACCGCCAGCCCGCCAACCGCACCCCAGCGGGAACTGGCGCCAGATTCAGCGGCAACCGCGCGGATGCTCCCGGAAGCGCTGCGCCGGCCCCGCCTGCCAATGGTCAATTCGCTGATCAGCAGAGGCAGCCCGATGCCGAATGCGCCGGCTAAGTATACGAACAGGAAGGCGCTGCCGCCGTTCTCCCCGGTAATGTAGGGGAAGCGCCAGATGTTGCCGAGCCCGACAGAAAAGCCGATCGTCGCCAGCAGAAACCCGATCCTGGATGACCACTGCTCGACCGCATGCGCCGGTCCCGCCATGTAACTCCCCTGGTCCGCTTTTCTTTCGCGTGTTCTGTCGTGCCTCGTGATCGCGGCATTCTCGCATAATCGCCGGGGATTTCTCCGGCGATAGCCAGCATGCCGTTACCGACGGCCGCACCAACAGTAAGGATCTCTGTCCCGAGTGGTAACATGCCGCGGACTATAAAGGCATCGACGAGGACCTTCGTTTATGAAAATCCGGTTCATCCTCATTTCCTGCTGCGCCTTCTTTTCGGCGGCGGCAGGTGCGGACACGCTCATCCACGCGGGCCGCGTGATAGACGGCATCGGGGAACGAGCCCGGATGGAGATGACGATCAGGATCGACGGCGAACAAATTGTTGCCGTAGAGCAAGGCTACACAAGGCCTGGACAGAAGGACTTGCTGATCGACCTGAAGGAAGCAACGGTCCTGCCCGGCCTGATGGATACGCACGTCCATCTCACAGGTGAATATTCGCAGGACGACAGGCTAACAGACTTCATCATGAACGAGGCCGATTACGCGTTCGATGCGGCGAAGTTCGCGAAGCGGACGCTGGAGGCAGGGTTCACGGTGGTCCGGAACCTGGGGGACGCCTTTAACGTGACCATAGCGCTTCGCGCAGCGATCGATAGCGGGGATGTCCCGGGCCCCAGGATCATCACCGCAGCGAAAGGCCTGAGTTCCACGGGCGGGCACGGCGACCCTACCAACGGCTGGGCGAACCACTTGAAGCGAGACCCTGGTCCGGTAGACGGAGTTGTAAACAGCGTCGAGGACGCCCGCAAGGCTGTGCGCCAGCGCTACAAGGACGGCGCGGACTGGATCAAGATAACCGCCACCGGCGGAGTGTTGAGCGTGGCCAAGAGCGGGCAGAACCCGCAGTTCACGGATGAAGAGCTGAGCGCGATCGTCGATACGGCCGCGGACTACGGTATGCGAGTCGCCGCTCATGCTCATGGCACGGAGGGCATGAAGCGCGCCGTAACCGCGGGCGTCGCTTCAATCGAGCACGGCACCTACATGGACGACGAGGTGATGCGGCTCATGAAGCAGAACGGCACGTACTATGTACCGACGATTCTCGCCGGGAACTGGGTAGCCGAGCAGGCGAAAATCGACGGCTTTTTCCCGGAGCTGGTACGGCCAAAAGCCGCGGCTATCGGTCCGATTATCAAGGGAACGTTCGAGAAGGCCTATGGCGCCGGCGTAGCGATCGTCTTCGGCACCGACACCGGCGTCTCGGCTCACGGCGACAATGCACAGGAATTCGCTCTGATGGTCGAAGGCGGTATGCCGCCAATGGAAGCGATCAAGGCGGCAACGAGTGTGGCCGCGCGCTTCCTCGACATCGACGACGCCCACGGAACCGTCGAACCCGGTAAGCAGGCCGACATCATCGCGGTACCGGGAAACCCACTAGAAGACATCCGCGTTCTCGAAAACGTTCACTTCGTCATGAAGGCCGGCCAGGTCTACAAGAAGCCTTGAAGCCGTTCCCATCGCGACAATTGATAATGTCGTCCAGGGGCCAGCTCCTGTAGCCCTCTGGTCCCGCCGCGCGAGCTATTAAATCGGGCGCTGTAGGAGCCCGTCTTAGGGGGCGACAATCGATAGCGCGATCAGACATAGATGTCGCCCGCGGGGCGGGGTCCTACAGCTTTCTGTTCCGGCCACGTGCCAGCCCCGTGGAATCTGCCGCTGTAGGAGCCCGTCCTACGGGCGACAATCGGGAGCGCGATTAGACATACACGTCGCCCGCGGGGCGGGCTCCTACAGCTTTCTGTTCCGGCCGCGTGCCGGCCCCGTGGAATCTGCCGCTCGCAGGTTCTTTCAAACCGTCTGCAGCTGGTCAACGTAGGCGAATAAGCCAGCGGACCCTCCGGTGTGAATGAACACGATGTTTTCCGCGCCCTCGAACCAACCTTTTGCAACCAGGTCGACGAGGCCTGCCATAGCCTTGCCGGTATAGACGGGATCGAACAACAAGCCTTCGAGGCGTGCGAGCAAGAGGACTGCTGCATTCATTGCATCTGTCGGCACGCCGTAACCCGGGCCGACATAGTCACAATTGCAGACGATGTCATCACGCCGCACCGTGGCGGGCGCGCCAATGAAGTCGGCGGTTTTCGCCGCCAGGTCGAACACCCGCTGCTCCTGTTCTTCTCGCGGCGCGCCAACGCCTATGCCAAGCAGCGGCACGTCCGCGTGAATGGCCTTTAGTCCGGCTGCGAGTCCTGCCTGCGTTCCTGCGCTGCCCGTCGCGTGCACGACGTGATCGATTGCGAGTTTCAGCTGGTTTGCCTGCATCACAAGCTCGAAGGCACAGTTGACGTAGCCCAATGCACCCACCGGATTGGAACCGCCGCCGGGTATGACGTAAGGGACGTCGCCGTCTTTCCTGAGCTGTTCGGCCACAGCCTCGAGTTCCGCCTCCATGTCCGTCCCTTTCGCCACGTTGCGGAGACTCGCGCCGAACAGCTTGTCCAGCAGGACGTTCCCGGACTCGAGGTAAGGTTCGCTCGCACCATCGATACGCTGTTCGAGAACAATGATGCATTTGAGACCGCATTTCGCCGCCGCGGCGGCCGTCTGGCGCGCATGGTTCGACTGTACAGCCCCCGCGGTGATGAGGGTGGTCGCCCCTTTTTGGAGTGCATCGCCAACCAGGAATTCAAGTTTGCGGGTTTTATTGCCGCCGGTGCCAAGGCCGGTGCAGTCGTCGCGCTTGACGAAGATGTTCGGGCCGCCCAGGTGCTTCGTCAGGCGGGGAAGAAATTCAAGCGGCGTGGGAAGATGGGCGAGCGAAATCCTGGGGTGACGCGAAAGTAACAAGGTATTCTCCAGAAGGTCAGCGTGGGCTACGTCGCCCGAAGAAATGGATCGAGCGGCTCGAGGCCGCGCGCCAGCGCGACTGTCTTGCGGGCGAGCGCGTCGGTGGACGAGATTACCGGCACGGTAATGACCGGGGCATTCAGCACAAGAGGAATTTCGGTGCAGCCCGCGATAATGACATCGGCGCCTGCCGAAGCGAGCAACTCGGCGAGCGCGCCCATCTCCCGCGCCACCTCTTCGCCCCTGTTGCCCGCCTTGATTTTCCGGATCAGTGCCATGAGGCTCCTCGAGTCCTCGTCCCCCGGCAGCACCGGTTCGAGGCCCGACGCCTCGAGAGCACCCTGGTAGATGCCGGATGCGGTAAGCCCGTCGGTGGCAAGCAGTCCCGCGCGGCGCGCACCCGGAGCGCTCTCCAGAACTTCCTGTAACGTGACCTCTATAATGCTGACGAGCGGAAGGGCCGTTGCCTGGCGGATTGGCTCCAGGAAAGCATGAGCGGAATTACAC
>DATGQI010000005.1:0-5865 GCA_035304285.1 Woeseiaceae bacterium | reverse complement strand
TCCGGGCGAGAGCAGCGATGAAGCCAAGGGCTCCGTCGCTGAGAATCTCGCGGAACGCGGCATTGACGGGACCCGCGACCAGCGGCAGGGGACCATGGGTGTGGGCGGAGGCGCTGGAGTCGTTCATGGCGGATCCTTGTGCAGTGTGAGAGGCACTGGCGGCAATTATACTGTTCCCGTGCCTTTGGTTCTGTTCAACAAACCATACGGGGTGCTGAGCCAGTTCAGCACGTCCGGGAATCGTCCAACACTCAAGGACTATGTTGCGGAGCGAGGTGTGTACCCGGCCGGTCGGCTGGATGCGGACAGCGAAGGTCTCCTGCTTCTCACGGACGACGGAAAACTCCAGGCGCGCATCAGCCAGCCGGTGGCGAAGCTGCCGAAACGTTACTGGGTGCAGGTCGAGGGGCTGGCGAGCCTGGAACAGCTCGAGAGATTGAAGCAGGGTGTAACGCTGAAGGACGGCCCCGCCGTCGCGCTGGGGGCCGAGTCAATCCAGGAGCCGAAGGATCTTTTGACCCGCGACCCGCCGATCCGCGAACGACAGAGCATTCCGACCAGCTGGCTCGACGTTACGATCGATGAAGGGCGCAACAGACAGGTGCGGCGCATGACGGCGGCGGTCGGATTGCCGACGCTGCGGCTGGTGCGGCATTCGGTCGGACCGTGGTCGCTAGGCGATATGAAAAGCGGGCAAACGCGCCGCATGACCAATATGAAGGCGTGGAGGCGGCTGGAGACCTGGTCGGTTTAGGTTGATCCGTTACGATGCACGCCGGCGATGCGCATCGCCACTTCCATCGCCTGCTCGTAGTTGAGGCGCGGGTCCACCGTGGACTTGTAGGCCCGTGCGAGGTCGCCGTCGGTCAGGCCACGCGCGCCACCGGTGCATTCGGTCACGTTCTCGCCAGTCAGTTCGAGGTGCACGCCGCCGAGGTAACTGCCGTGCGCCTTGTGAATGCGAAAAGCCGCTTCCAGCTCGGAAACTATGTTATCGAAGCGCCGTGTTTTCGTGCCGTCGGCCGTACTTTCCGTATTGCCGTGCATGGGATCGCAAATCCACAACACAGTGGAGCCGGTCTCCCGCACGGCCCGGATGAGTTTTGGTAACCCTTCCTCTATGGCCTTCGCACCGAAGCGGTGAATCAGTGTCAATCTGCCTGGCTCGTTGTTCGGGTTCAGGACGGCGACCAGCTGTTGCAGCCATTCCTCCGTCATCCCGGGCCCGACCTTGATGCCTACGGGGTTGGAGATTCCACGGAAATATTCGACGTGCGCTCCGTCAACCATCGCCGTGCGCATGCCGATCCACGGGAAATGCGTGGTGAGGTTGTACCAGCGACCCCGCCGCTCCAGGAACCTGGTTTGTGCCTGCTCGTAGTAAAGGTGCAGGCCCTCGTGCGATGAATAGATGTCGGCCCGCTGCGTCTGGTAGAAGGCGCGTCCCGAAATAGACTCTATGAAGTCCAGGGAACTGGAAATCGACCGGACGATTTCGTGATACTCGTCCGCCGTCTTCGAATGCCCGACCCAATCCAGGTCCCAGTACTCCGGGTGATGCAGGTCGGCGAAACCGCCGTCAATCAGTGAGCGGATAAAATTGAGCGTGAGCGCTGCGCGCTCGTAGCCGCGCAGGATCAAGTCGGGGTTCGGCACCCTGTCCGCGGCGCTAAATGGATTGCGGTTGACGAGATCGCCGCGAAAACTCGGCAGCGACGTCCCGTCCCGGGTTTCGGTGTCCGTGGAGCGAGGCTTGGCGTACTGGCCCGCCATGCGGCCAACGCGGACCACCGGCTTTTTCATGCCGTACAGCATCACCAGGCTCATTTGCAGCAGGATCTTGAGCTTTGCGACGATGCTGTCGGACGTGCAGTCATCGAAGCGCTCGGCACAATCGCCACCCTGCAGGACGAACGCCTCACCGCGTTGTGCCTTTGCAAAGAGGTCCTTGAGCGCGTCGATCTCCCAGGAGGTGACGAGCGGAGGCAGGCGGCTCAGCTCCGCTACGGTGCGTTCGAGCTCGGCCAGGTCCGGGTAAACGGGCTGCTGGGCAGCGTCGAGCCGCTGCCAGCTGGCAGGGTGCCATTCAGTTTTAACGACAGGTCGGGTCACGGGCGCTCCTTCGGGTTGGCGCACTATGCCACGTAGCGGAAAAGCGGCGCAAAGGTTTCGGTCGAAATCAGGACGTTGCCCGGGAAAAACGCGCAAGCCCCACCATGTCTTGAGATGTGTCTGGAAAGCGTTGCGGGACATTGGCACAATGCGCGCCCGCGGACCTCCCGCTTTCTCCCCAGGGGCAATCATGCAGGACATTCTGGTTCTCGGCGCCGGCAAAATCGGGGCGCTGATCACGGGCCTGTTGGCCGAGTGCGGCGACTACCGCGTGCAGCTCGCGGATGCGATGGAAGGCGCTGCGGCCGGAGTGGCCGAGGCTCACTGCCTCGATTCGTCCTCAGCCTTCACGTTCGACGCGAGCGACGAGCAGCAACTGACCCACCACGTTCGCAAGCACAAGCCTGTAGCGGTCATCTCCGGCCTCCCCTTCTATTGCAACGTCGCTGTCGCGAAGGTCGCGCGGGCGGAGAACCTGCATTATTTCGACCTCACGGAAGATGTCGCCGTCACCAATTCGGTGCGTTCGCTCGCGAAGGGAGCGACCACCGCGTTCGTCCCGCAATGCGGGCTGGCGCCCGGTTTTATCAGCATCGCCGCGAACGAGCTGATCAAGCACTTCGACAAGCTGCGTTCCGTCAAGCTGCGGGTCGGCGCCCTCCCCCAGCATCCGAACAACGTGCTCAAGTATTCGCTGACCTGGTCGACGGACGGGCTCATCAATGAGTACGGCAATCCCTGCCAGAGCATCGTCGAGGGCAAGGAGATCAACGTACTGCCGCTCGAAGGACTGGAGGAAATCGAGATCGACGGGACACTTTACGAAGCGTTCAATACGTCCGGGGGTCTCGGCTCGCTGGGCGAGACCTACGGCGATCGCGTCAATACGATGAACTACAAGACGATCCGTTACCCCGGCCACTGTGAGCAGATGCGCCTGCTGATGAACGGGCTGAAGCTCAACAGGGACCGCGCGACGCTCAAGCGCATCCTTGAAAACTCCGTACCGCAGACGCTGCAGGACGTCGTGATTATCTATGCCGCGGTGACGGGAATGCAGGATGGCGAATTCCGTGAAGAGAACTATGTCAACAAGGTATACCCGGAAGTGGTGAGTGGCCGGCTCTGGTCCGCGATACAGATCACGACCGCGGCGGGCGTCTGCAGCGTCATGGACATCGTGCTGTCTTCCAGACCGGCCCGGAGCGGCTTTATCGCCCAGGAGCAGTTCGGATTGCAGGAAATCCTTAATAACCGCTTCGGCGAGTATTATGAGCATGGTGGCAGCAACCAGCTTTCTGCAAACCTGGTCGCGCGAGGTGAGACCGGACGCCAACGCAGGAAGAGAACAGAACATTGATCAAACCAGGAGCAGATGAAATGAAGGACATACTCGACAACCTCGGGCTCGGCGAAACCAATCCCGGCACCTGGTCGGGTTCACGCTCGTCCGAGTCGCCGTCGGCTCCCCTGATCGAATCGGTGAACCCTGCGACGAACGAAGTTATCGCCAGCGTGCGAGCCACTACCGAAGAAGAGTACGACCAGGTTGTCGAAGCTGCCCGTGCGGCGTCTCTCGAATGGCGCCAGGTCCCGGCCCCGGTTCGTGGCGAGGCCATACGATTGCTCGGCGACGCGCTGCGCCGGCACAAGAACGACCTCGGCAGCCTCGTAAGCCTGGAGAATGGCAAGATCAAGGCCGAAGGCGACGGCGAAGTGCAGGAGATGATCGACATCGCCGACTTCGCCGTGGGCCAGTCGCGAATGCTCTACGGCAAGACCATGCATTCGGAGCGGCCCATGCACCGGATGTACGAGCAGTGGCACCCGCTCGGTATCGTCGGCACGATCTCCGCGTTCAACTTTCCCGTGGCAGTGTGGTCGTGGAACGCCTGCATCGCAGCGATTTGCGGCAACGTGAATATCTGGAAGCCGTCACCAAAGACGGCGCTGTGCGGGGTAGCAGTGCAGAAGATCTGCAACGCGGCACTCGCCGAGGCTGGTTTCCCCGAGATCTTCCACCTGTTCAACGACGGCGACAACAGCCTCGCGCAGAAGTTTGTCGACGACCCGCGTATCGACCTGCTTTCGTTTACAGGCTCCACGGCCGTGGGGCGCAAGGTCGGTGAACGCGTTGCCGCGCGCATGGGCAAGAGCCTCCTGGAACTGGGCGGCAACAACGCGATCATCGTCGACGAGTTTGCGAACCTGGACCTGGCGGTGCCGGCGATCGTATTTGGCGCCGTGGGAACGGCCGGCCAGCGCTGCACGACGACACGGCGTGTGCTGGTGCATGAATCCCGGATGGAAGAACTGAAGGAGCGCCTGGTGAAAGCCTACGGGCAGGTGCGTATCGGCGATCCGCTGGACAGCAAGACCCTGATGGGACCGCTGATCGACGAGGCGGCTGTGGAACGGGTCATGAAAGCGGCCGAGGCCGTACGCAAGGCCGGCGGTGAAATCCTCTGTGGCGGCAAGGTTCTCGATCGTCCCGGCAACTTTATCGAGCCTGTCATTGCCGTGGCGAAGAACGACTGGGACGTGGTGCAGACGGAAACCTTCGGACCGATCCTGTACCTGGTCCCCGTGAGCAGTCTCGAGGAAGCCGTGTCGCTGCATAACGGTGTCGCCCAGGGCCTGTCGTCGTCGATCTTCACCGACCGCCTGCAGCATGCCGAGTATTTCCTGTCGCACCTCGGTTCGGACTGCGGCATCGCGAACGTGAACATCGGCACTTCCGGAGCCGAAATCGGCGGCGCGTTCGGCGGCGAAAAGGAAACGGGCGGCGGCCGCGAGTCGGGCTCGGACGCATGGAAGGCTTACATGCGTCGCCAGACCAACACGATCAACTGGGGCGAGAGCCTGCCGCTGGCACAGGGGATCAACTTCGGGTTGTAAGCAGGGGAAGCCTGAAACAGAGGGCTGTAGGAGCCCGTCTCACGGGCGACCGTCGAGGCAGTGGTGGTATGTCGCCCGCATCCGCCGCCCGAGAAACGATACGCGCGATCCCCTGTCCGTATCGCTTTCGCTGGACGTGGGCTCCTACATTCTGCTATCGGAGATCAGCAGCGCTCGAAGCGATTTGCTGCGCGATTCTTTCTTGTCTTGCCGCCTTCGAACACCTGCCCGTTCATGACGATGTAGACCCCCGGCTGCACGATCTGTACGGCCGCGACGGCCATGCCGACGTTGAAGACCGCGTCGGTGCTCTTGAAGCGCGCCGGTGTAAGTGAGCCGGTGAGCACGATCGACTTGCCCGCTATGCCATCCAGTGCCGCAGCCGTCTGCACCATCGTGTCCGTACCGTGAGTCACGATGATCAGCTCCGCTTCGTCTTTTTCGATACGTTCCCGGATCGTCGCGCGGTCTTCGTCGCTCAGTTCCAGGCTGTCCTTGTGGAACAGCGACACGATGTCGTATTCGAAGTCCACGAGCCCGTCGCTGAGGATGTGCTTCAGTTGCGAATCGCCAACCTCGAACTGGCTGATGGCATCGAAGTAGACCTTGTCGATGGTGCCGCCGGTAGTAATGAATCGGATGAACATCGTGCTCTGCCGCGACTGTGGGGGCTCGAAGTTTGCCACCAACCAGCGGTCGCCAGAAGGCCTGCCGGACTCTTGCACGCCGCCGCCGGCTTGTCCCCGAGACGGCGCGCCCTGCTATCATTGACGCGTGAACGCAAAAACCCGGAATGACGGCGCGCCTCGAAGGACTCGTTTCCTGCAATTCCTCGCCGTGCTGGTCACCATCCTT
>DATGQI010000004.1:0-2774 GCA_035304285.1 Woeseiaceae bacterium | reverse complement strand
CCCCCGCTTTACCGGGTACAGTTAGCCCCAACCAGGGATCCGGGACGACAAGGCGAATGAAAAACAGCACAAGGAAAAGCCTGCCCGCGCTGCTCGTCACTTTCTTCCTCGCGGCCGGCTGCACCTCCCCTACACCGGCACCCGGACGCGCGGACGATTCGCAAGCGGTCACCATCATGACCTTCAACGTCGAGAACCTGTTCGACACCAGCGACGATCCCGGTAAGGACGACCGCACCTACCTGCCGCTCGAGGCCAAGCAGACCGCGGAACACCAGGCGGCCTGCGCCCGGGTGGAGGTGCCGGCCTGGCGCGACCAGTGCCTCAACTGGGACTGGAATGAGGACATCCTCGACCGCAAGATGTCGGTCGTGGCGGCTGCCATCCTGCAAGTCGACGATGGCCGGGGACCGGATATCCTTGCATTACAGGAAGTTGAAAACCTGGCCGTCCTCGAGCGGTTGCGGACGCAGTACCTCGGCGGTGCCGGATACCGGCGCTCGATCCTGATCGAAGGCGACGACAACCGTGGCATTGATGTCGCTTTCCTTACCAGGCTTGAAACTTCCGGCAAGCCAAAGCTGCACCGCATCCCGTTCGACAGTGCTGAGCCAGAGCGCGTGGCGGACACACGCGGCATCCTTGAAACCACGTTCGTCCTGCCGGACGGCACGCTCCTGACCGGGTACGCCGTGCATTTTCCCGCGCCCTTCCATCCCACGCCGATGCGCGTCGCGGCATACGAGTTCCTTGCAAAGCTGCGAGCCTCCCTGCCTGCCGACCGACCCGCGTTCGCGGCCGGCGACTTCAACACGACGTCCGAGGAGGACCGGAAGCAGGCAATGCTCGATCGGCTTGCGAGACCTCACTGGACCGTCGTGCACGAGAAGAACTGCCGGGACAGGGAGGGAAGCTGCCGTGGCACCAGCTACTATGCGCGCGACAACACCTGGTCATTCCTCGACATGATCCTGTGGGCGCCCGCGCAAGGTCGTGGCGCGCGCGCAACATGGCGTTTACGCGAACGCTCCGTGCGTATCGCCAACGAAACTGACGAGCAGGTGCGCGAAGACGGTACCCCCTCACGCTTCGTCTTGCCCTCCGGCAGAGGGGTCTCCG
Source organism: Woeseiaceae bacterium (assembly GCA_035304285.1). Lineage (GTDB taxonomy): Bacteria > Pseudomonadota > Gammaproteobacteria > Steroidobacterales > Woeseiaceae > IDS-8. Next base: position 1,655 of record DATGQI010000004.1, on the reverse strand, counting down.
ACCATTGGCCACTGCACTTCACGATCGAACCGACATAGAAACAAAGCGTTGCAAAGACATTGTTTCCGCTTTATCAGTTGGCTCGCGCAGCCAAGTGGTACGTGCTGTGTTCCACCGGGTGATGCGCTGCAAAAGCCCTTATTGCATGGGCATTTAGCCTGCGCTAGATTTGCCGCACCGAAGAGAGGTGAAACGCCCTTCGCGTTCGCTCTTCTTCGATATGTTCGATATTTCGACGGGGCGAAACCTGACTGTCACAAACTAGCATTAGCATTCGCTCCTTTATCACTCCCGGGGATCCACGATGAAAAACCAGATCGACCGCGTACGTCCAGAACATGGACTGCTGTACGGCATCGCGAGCGCGCTACTCGTTGCCATAATGCTGCTGACGACTCCTGTTGCGGGATTCGCACAGGAAACAGCCTCATCCATCCGCGGCAGGGTGGTCGATAGCGGCGGCGAACCCGTCGATAACGCGACCGTCATCGTCACCGACACGCGCACCTCGGTCTCCCGAACCTACTCTACGAACGCGAGCGGCAACTTTTTCGCGAGCAACCTGCCGGTGGGCGGGCCTTATCGCGTGGTGGTAGAAGGCGCGGAACCGGTGGAGGTGCCATCCATCGCACTTGGTGACGTCTACAGCCTCACCGTCGAAGTGCCGGACGAAGGGGTCGAGGAAATTGTCGTAGTCGGTACCGCCGTCCAGGGAATCGACGTGGCCGCCGGACCCGCCGCGACGTTTGACAGCTTCGACATGCAGACTTCGGTCGCCTTCAACCGCGACATCGTCGATGTATACAGCATCGATCCCCGCATCAACCTCGACAACGAGGACGACGGCTTCGCCATCAACTGCGGCGGCAAACATCCCCGCTTCAACAGCATTACCCTGGACGGAGTAAGCCAGGACGACCGTTTCGGGCTGAATGAGAATGGCTATTCGACGGCAGTCGGCATGCCTTTCCCCTACGACGCGGTCGAGCAGGTCGCTGTCGAGCTGGCGCCTTTCGACGTGACCTACGGCGGTTTCTCGGCCTGTAACATCAACGCGGTTACGAAGTCGGGCACCAATGAGTGGCAAGGCAACATTTTTTATGAGTACACCAGCGACAGCCTGCGCGGCGACAGCCTCGGCGGTATCGACAGCGACTTCAGCACGCCGCCCTATGACGAGAAGAACATCGGCTTTTCGGTCGGCGGCCCGATCATCAAGGATCGCCTGTTCATTTTCGCCGCTTACGAGGAATCGGAAGAACCCCGCTTCCTGGCGCACAGCTACGCAGGCTCAGGCCAGGGCGAAGAACGTCCGTGGCTCAGCCAGGCCGACTACGAACGAGTCAACAACATCGCTTCCACAATCTACAACTACGACACCGGCGGTTTGCCACAGGATGGTGTCCAGGAAGTTGAAAAGTACATGGCGCGCCTCGACTGGAACATCAACGACAACCACAATATCGCGTTCATCTATAACTATTTCGATGGCTTCCAGGAACGCGATTCCGACGGTGGCAGCCCGACCGCGTTCGAGTTTGCCAACCACTTCTATGTGAAAGGAGCGGAATCGGAAACGATCACGGCAAAACTCTACTCGCAATGGTCCGATGCGTTCTCCACAGAGGTGTTCGTGAGCACCAACGAGATGAACG
>DATGQI010000003.1:0-2522 GCA_035304285.1 Woeseiaceae bacterium | reverse complement strand
AAGTTTTGTCGCTGAAGGCGGACGGCGGCTGATTTGCCATTTCACCGCTCCCGACGCGGAGTCCGTTCGCATGACTCTTCGATGCGCGCACGTCGTCGTGGAAGCGGTCTGGAGCGGCAGCGTTCACCGGCGGGTCGCGAGCGGCATGGCCGGTTCACGGAACGGGGTGTTCCTGCCGCCGCTTCCGGCAAGCACGACGTCCGCGCTGGCCACGGCGCGCGCGGCGGTCGTGCCGGATGAACTGGAACTCACCCGCGCTATCGTCTCGTCCGACGGCGCTCGCGTCATCGGTGTCTGCGACGCAAGGGAAGGAGGGGCTTCGCTTATCCCTCGCGCCATCGAGGAGTCCCGCCAACAGCAGGTATGGCAATGTCGCAGGTTCGCTGCACGGACCGGAGCAACGGCGACTCAGGCAGGGCTGAGTGTCCTGGTCTGGTCTGTGGCGAATCTCAAACCGGGTACGTATCCAGCAGGTCGCCAAGCCGCTCCCTCAGGTTGACGAGGTACGATTCGAAGTTCCGCCACTGCTCCACGCCTCGCCGGAAAATTGGCTGCCGCACCTGTTCGGAACTTGGTGTCCGCACCGAACGCTCGGTGCGGTGAAAGTCGAGGCACCGCGGCTCGAACGGAAGTTCCAGGAAGTCGAGCAGCCTTCTCAACTGCCCTTCGAGATCCTCCACGACGTGTTCATAGTGGATGCGAAGAACGGAGCCCGGCAATACCCGGTCCCAGTGCTTCATCAACGTCGTGTAAGCGCGGTAATAGCGCGCCATATCATCGAGGTCGTACGTGAACTCCTGGCCGTCGGCGAACAGTTGTTTGAAATTGCTGAAGCAGCAGGCCATCGGATGGCGGCGCGCGTCGATGATCTTCGCGTTCGGCAGAATCAGGTGGATCAGGCCGACGTGCATGAAGTTGTTCGGCATCTTGTCGATGAAACGCGGCGCGCCCGCGCGATGAAACCGGGTGTCCTCGATGTACGCAGTGCCTGCAGCCTTTAGTTCATCGCCTGAAAGCTCTGCCAGTATCTTCGGGTAACGCGCTTCCTCGGATAGCATCCGGCGGCCGTTCAGGCGATGAGCCAGGGCGATGATGTTGGGCAACTCCATCGTCCCGTCGACCTCTGGGTGCGAGGCCAGGATCTGCTCGAGCAGCGTCGAGCCGGAACGCGGAAGGCCGACGATGAAGATCGGGTCCGGGTCGCTCGCTCCCGAGCCCGCGCGCCTCTCAAAAAGCTCACTGGTACACACTTGCGCCTGTGCCCGCATTGCGGCTTCCGCACGATCGGGGTCGTAGCGCAGGTCCTGTTTGCGCAAACGATTGCCCTCTGCGTAGTAGCCAAAAGCGCGAGCAGGATCCTGGCGATCCTCGAACGCCTTACCCAGGGCAAAGAGCAAGTGGAACTGGTCGGAAGACGATGCTTCCTGCGACTCAACCAGGCGCTGCATCGAAGCAACCTCTTCATCCGTGAAGCGATAGGTCTTCAGGTTCGCGAGACTCCAGTAGGCATCGCCGAAATCGGGACGCGCGCGGTAGGCATTGCGATATGACTCGATCGCCTCATCGACCCGGCCGACGGTCTTCAGTACGTGGCCGCGCGCGAGATGCGCCTGGTCGCGTTCCGCCCGTTCCGCGATCAGCCGCTCGTAGACGTCGAGTGCCTCGCCGAACTCGCCAACCGCCACGCATTCGTTCGCATAAGACAGCTCGAACGCAGGGTTCCCCGGAAAGCGGTCGCGCAACACCTTCGCCTGCGCAAGTGCCTGCCGGAATTTCTGCCGCCGGTGCAGTACTTCTACGTAGTCGCTCCTGGCGAGCCAGTAATCCGGAGCGAATTCGACGCAACTTTCCAGCAAAAACTCCGCATCGTCGTAAATCAGGAGCTTCATGCCTAGACGCGCCAGCAGCCTCATCGCCTCGATGTGGTGCGGATGTGCGCGCAGGAATTGCCGGCAAAGCGTCTCCGCCTGGAACAGCTTGCCCTCCTGTATCAGGCTGGTGACGCTGACGAGTTCCGGTGGAAGCGACGCGAGCCGCCGGTACTCCGCTTCCGCCACGGCATGCGCGGCGCTCGCGCCCTTCCGCGCATGAAGTTCCGCCAGTTCGCGCCAGGATGCGATGAGGCCGCGATTCAGCTCGACAGCGCGCTGGTAGGCGCCGATCGCCTGCGGCACTTTGCCCAGCAGCTTGTACAGGTGGCCCTGTTCCTGGTAGGCGCGGGCAAAGCGCGGCTCCAGTTTCAGTAACTCGCGAAGCGTGGCCAGCGCAGCCACCGGCTTGCGCAGGTAGCGCTGCGCCACCGCCTTCAGGTAAAGCGGTTCGGGATCGGAAGGATCGGCGTCAGCCGCCGCCTTTGCCGAGGATAGAGCCTCGTCGAGTTTTCCGGATTGAAGAAGCTGTCTTGCGTGGGTCAGGGCAGCTCCGTTTTCGGGCACAGGCGTTCTCGGTTCCGACACCGCTACAGCAGTTTGTTTCCGCTACGAGTATTCATTCCGCCGGCAAGGTCACTGGAAGTCCCACGA
>DATGQI010000002.1:0-12301 GCA_035304285.1 Woeseiaceae bacterium | reverse complement strand
CTGCGGCCCTGCATTCCGGCAGCACGGCGCTCTGGTCTGCGAGCAGCCACTGCTGCCGGTGCGCCGTTCCGAGCGGCAACAGGTGCGAGCCGTCGAAACAGGGCTCGATCATCCTTTGCGGCAGCAATAGCCGATGGTCCGGGCTTGCGGATAGCCAGCCCGCCGCGTCCCGGATTTCGCCCTCGGCGTCGTTGCGACGGTACCCGAAGTGCACCGCGGGCCGGTTCCACTGCAGCAGGAACTGTTCCTTCCAGCCCGCGAACCCCAGTGACTCGTCCGGACCGAGTACCCGCGCCGCGGCCTCGATGATCGCCTCGCCCGAACGCGTCGCGTCGATACGCGGGTACACGAGGAGCGAAACGCCTGACCAGATGATGGCCATGATTGCTGCATACCCGAACGCCGCTCTTCGGGGCCGGAACGCGAGCACCGCAGCCGTGCCGGCCAAACCGATGGCCGCGATGCTGAAGGCGAGAGACCGCGCCATTTCCGGCGCGGCGAATTTCGCCTGCAGGAACCCCGGTTCGGCGAGGGCGTATACGCCTGCTACAACCATCAGCAACGGCAAAGAGAGCCCTAGCGCGAACAGGGCACGACGCGGCCCGGCCCGGGCCACCAATTGCGGAAGTGCCGGTCCGGCAAGCAGGGCAAGCGCCGGCAGCGCGGGGAAGATGTAAAGCGAGCGCTTGCCTTCGCTGATCGAAAAGAACAGCAGGACGAGCAGCACCCAGGCGCCAAGGAGGAGCGTTGCCGCATTGCGCGCCTTCAGTTCCCTGGCCCAGCCGGGAATGAGCCAGGGAAACAGAAGCGTGAACGGCAGCCACAGCCACGGCAATGCGTTGGTCCACAGGTACCACGGCGGCTTGATGTGTCCCCAGGCATCTGCATAGCGGGTCACCGTCTGCCTGAACAGGATGTTGTCCCGATACTGCAGGAGCTCCGGATCGCCGGAGCCGGTGGTGACGAGCAGCATCGGCACGAGCCACAGGGCAATGGCGAGAAAAAACGCAGCAGGCAGGAGCAGCCAGCGCCCGCGGCACCAGCCGATCGCCGGGAGATTCCAGCCACGGCTGCGCGCGTACAAATAGGGAAGCAGCAGCAGAAGCGGCAGGAAGCCGACGCCCTTGGTGATCACGCCAAGCCCGCAGGCAGCACCCGCGATCGCGAGCCAGCGCCAGTCGGGGCCGAGCAGCAGGTGCCGCGACAGGCCATAAAGGCCGAGCGTGGTCCAGAAGCAGAGCACGCCATCGATCTGCCCCGCCTTCATCTGCAGTGGAAACTGCACGGTTGCGAGCAGCGCGGCAGCGGACCAGATACCAATATCGGAGGTCCACAGGCGTCGCGCGAGATCGTAGACCAGCCACAACACACCCAGGCCTGCGAGCAGCGAAGGCAGGAGCACGGCGACCGAGATCGAGTTCGTGAGCGCGTAGAAGCTCGCCACCAGCCAGAAGAACAGGGGCGGCTTGTCGGGGTACAGCACGCCGCCGACCCGCGGGATGAGCCAGTCCCCGCTCTCGACCATATCCTTTGCGATGAGGGCGAAGCGCGGTTCGTCCGCCGGCCACGGCTCGCGCAGCCCGAGACCGGCAGCGAGCACCGCGACTGCGATCACGAACAGCCACGCAAGCTTGCGCGCATCGGCGCCGTTCACGAGACGGTGGTTCCCTCGCGCCTGCGCAACCGGATATTGCGAAGGTAAATAAACGTGCCAGTGATCTGCCCGATGATGAAGACCGGGTCCTGTCGCCAGATCGCGTATGCCAGCAGCAGAGCGCCGCCGGACAGGCTCAGGTACCAGAAGGCCATCGGGAAGACACTGCGGCCGGCTTTTTCACTGGCCAGCCACTGCACCAGGAAACGCGAAAAAAACATGCCCTGGCCCAGGAGTCCCACCCCAAGCCACACCGTTCCGGTAGTCATCGATCAAATCCGCCGACGTTCGAGCCACATCACTCCCAGCAGGTCGACGATGCCGGCCCAGAGGCGATTCCGGATGCCATACTTGGAGCAGCCATGCCGGCGTGGGCGATGGTTGACCGGAACTGAACGGACCTTGCGTCCGCGCTGTCGCATCAACGCTGGCAGGAAACGATGCATGTGATCGAAAGCCGGAAGCTCCAGGAAATCTTCGCGGTAGAAAACCTTCAATCCGCAGCCGGTGTCGCGGATTCCATCATGCAGTATCGATGCTCGCACTGTGTTGGCGAGACGGGACGAAATGCGGCGGCTCAGACGATCACGGCGCGTCCGACGATCGCCGACCGTCATGCGGGTATCCGAGAGCAAGAGTGCGGCGAAGAGCGATGGAATATCGGCCGGATCGTTCTGCCCATCGCCGTCAAGCACCGCGACAATCGGCGCACGCGCGGCGCCGACGCCCGTGCGAATTGCGGCACTCTGCCCGCGATTGTGATCATGGCGCTCGACCCTCAGCCAATCATGGACTGCGGCGAGGGATGCGGCTTCGGTGACCGTCAGATCGACGCTGCCGTCATCGACCACGATCACCTCGAAGCGCATGCGGCTGGCAAGGGTTCTCTCGATCTCCTCGATGAGGGGCTCGAGATTGCCGCTCTCATTGTAGACGGGGATAACGATGCTGAGCTGCGGGTCAGCCGGTGTTGATGCGCTCACAGTAGCTACCGCGCAATTACAGCGGCGGCGGTTTGCTCCGGCGCTGTCTCATCGAGAGGAATCTGCGCAATCAGGTTCGTTGCCGCCTGGCCGGCCACGAACCCGAAACTGACCGGCCGTTCCCGGCCGGTGTCGTACGCATAGTGGATCTCGTCGGTGCCTTCCCACGCGATCGTGCCGCTGTCGCTGTCCCAGATCTGCCAGGAGACGCGAATGCTCGCGAGCTTCGTATCGAGAAGCCGCAGGCCGCCGACGCTGAAGCGCTTGTTCACCGCCTGATCGAAGTCGGCGAGTTCGAGCAGGCCGAGGTAGCGCGCGTCGCTGACCTCACCCACCTGTCGCAACCTTTCCTTCTCCATGATCCCCGTCGCCTTGTAGTCTTCGATCATCGATTTGTAGGCAGCGGAAAGGCCGGCGCTATTGACGGCGGAAAGCACCTCCGCCAGGCTGACGATGCGCAGGTCCTCGCGAGCGTCCGAGAGCGAACTCGCGAATGCCAGCGCAAGCGCAGTGCGGCTCGCCTCATGGCCCGTTGCAGAAATCGGCGTCAGGAACCCGATGCCTCCGCTGCGGAAGGCTTCCGGATTGAGCGAAAAATCCGTGGCTTCCGTGTCCGCTGACAATTGAGCGGTGCTCGCGCAACCGGCCATCGATACGGTTGCAAGCAACACCACCATGAACTCACGCATCCGGGTACTCCTCTCCATTCTGAAGTACCCGGTGAGACGTGTTATAGGGCGAAATCCTTCGCGACTAGCGCTTCAGTCCTTTAGTGGAGCTTTCGCAGCACTCGCGGGGCAGATGCCTTGTCCACTGCCGCAGGACAGCTAAAGACAGGCCTTACCTGAACTCGAAGTACTCATATTGAAGGTTCGCCTCCGGTATGTCGTGCTCGCGCATCGTTGCACGAATCGCTTGCAGGAGGCCGGCAGGTCCACAAAAGCTGATGCTCACCGATCCAGCGCCGACGTTCTTGACGATATCGTGGAATGGTTTTGTGAATTCCGGGCTCATGGCCCCGGCGGCTACGGGGACGTACCCTGCGCCTCGGCGCCTCGCCAGGTCGGCAAGGACCTCGCTGTTAGGAAATTCGCGACCGGGCGTAAAGAAGTAGAACAGCGTGACCTTGTCGAATCCGGTGCCGGACTCGTCCGTCAGCCAGCTGATGAACGGGGAGATCCCGACACCTCCGCCGATCCACACTTCCTGGTTAGCGTCAGAAGGTCGCTTAAATCGACCGTAAGGCGCGTAAACGTCAGCGTGCATGCCAACCCTGGTGTCACGGGTAAGTTTCCGTGTGTAGTCGCCCAGGCTCCGGATGACGAAGTTGACGTGGCCGTGGGACTCGCTTCCGCTTGCGATCGTAAACGGGTGCGGCTCGCGCAGGCCGTCCTCTTTCATCCGGATAAAGGCAAATTGGCCGGCTTCGAACCGCACCGGATTCATCACGGGCGCCATTTCCAGATGCAGGGCATCCTCTCCAGGAGAGACTCCGACGACGCGGTACTCGGCATGTTTGGAGACGAATGGATACAACGCCAGTTTGTATCCGGCGCCGGCAACGCCCAGCACTGAAATGGTCGCCAACCACGTTCCGGCAGCGCTGCCGAGCGTGATCGGTGACTCGAAGCTGAGCCAGTGAAGGATGACGATCAAGAACAGCGGGCCGGAAGACTTGTGCCACAAGCGCCAGCGGTGGTAGGGAATCTTCCTGTTCAGCGCCAGCAACACGATCAGCATCAGCGCGACGAAACTGAGTTGCCGCACAAGGCGCGTGTAAAATGGCGGCAGCGTGATGATTGAAGCCGTGTCCCAGGTACCGATGCCGGCCTTGAACGCCAGGTGGAAGGAAGCGAAGCCAAGCGCCCAGACGCCAAGCCACTTGTGCGTCAGGTAAACCCGGTCCAGCCCGCCGAAGAGCGACTCTATAAACTGCCATCGACTGCCGAGCAAAGCAGCGGTACCCATCAGCGAGAACGCCGTCACGCCGGAGGACAGGCTTAAGGTGGCAAGCGTAAACCGCGTCCCGGGAGCAACCTGCGCGACCACAACCGCGCAGCTGATGGCTGCAATGACAAGGACCGCCTGCCAGCTTCTGATGTGCATACGCGAAACCTCCTTCCTTTCGGTTTAGTCTATTGCATCCGGACGGCGGTGAGTGGCCAGCTGGTGGTGCGCACTTCCAAGCTGTGCGCATTTCTCAGGGACGAGCGAAGGATTCATCGCGAAATGTCGTCTAACGGCGACGTAAATGAGGACCGGCCGGCTCGGTGAAACGTTCCCAACTCGAGGAGGACAAGGCGCTCGCACGCAGGATCGCGGGCGGCAGTGAGGCTGCGTTCGAGGAATTCTTCCGCGAGTATTTCCCTCGGCTGTACCGGTTCGCACTGGGGCGGGTCAAGGGAGATGAGTCTGCCGCCGAGGAAATCGTCCAGCGGACCATGTGCCTCGTGATGCGGAAGATGCCGGGATACCGTGGAGAGGCGCTCCTCTTCACCTGGCTATGCCAGATCTGCCGGAACGAAATCACGTCGGTGTTCCGGGAACGACACGTCGACCCACAGCACGAGGTGCCGCTCGAGGACAACCCGGCGGTACAGGCAGCGCTCTCATCGCTCTCTGTCGACCTCGGGCCGGAAGGTTCGCGTAGCGAAGATGAGATTGCCAATTTCGTGCGCGCAACGCTCGAATATTTGCCGGCGCGCTACGCATGCGCGCTGGAGATGAAATACATCCGCGGTTGCTCCGTGGATGAGATCGGCGAGGAGCTGAATATCAGCAGCAAGGCGGCAGAGTCGGTGCTGAGTCGCGCCCGGGCGGCATTCAAGGAAGGATTCCTGTCATTGTGGGATTTCGAACCGGACTTCCTGCTCGAGTAGCGGCGAGTCCGGATCAGGAGTGAATCACGATGGTTAACGAACGTACGACAAAAGATGCTACGGCGGGCAGCGGTCCGCCGCGCGAAGATTCGATTGCGAAGCTGATGCGCATGGCCGGGCCACGCCCAGCCGTGCCGCCGGATGCTTACACGCGCGTGCACGCTTCCGTAAAGCGAGAATGGCGCAGCGCTGTGGCAGTCCGGAGGACGCAACGCTGGGCGATTCCCGCGGCTCTCGCGGCGAGTGTCATCGTTGCGTTGGTGCTGGGGGGGCGCATGCTGCCGATGGACCGCGCACCCGTCGCGACGGTTGCCATGACCGCCGGCGCAGGGATGCAGGGTCACATGCGTCCGGGTGACATCATCTACGCAGGCGATTCGATAACGACCGCCGAGACCGGCCTTTCGCTCTCGTTCGACAATGGATTGTCGCTGCGGCTGGCAGCGAACACCTCCGCGACACTGGAGGCGATTGACGAGGTCACTGTCACGGCGGGGACGATCTACGCGGACACAGGCTCCCGCGCTCGCGCAGACAGGATGATCACTATACGCACCGACGTTGGTTCGGCAACTGATTACGGTACCCAGTTCGCCGTTGCCTATGACAACGGCGCCATGAGCGTCGCCGTTCGCGAGGGCAGTGTCGAGGTTGATGCACCACGGGGGTCTTTCACTGCCGAAGCGGGTGAGAAGCTGACACTCAATAATAGCGGGGAGGCTCAATACACGAAGCTCGCCTCGCACGATCGCTCCTGGCAGTGGGCGACAGCTCTCGCGCCTGCTTTCGATATCGACCGGCGCCCGGTCATGGATTTCCTGCGGTGGGTGGCACGCGAAACCGGTAAGGAACTGGTCTTCGCGACAGATAGCGCGCGCCTCGCCGCAATGTCGACCCGGCTCAGCGGATCTGTGGCAGGCCTGACGCCCGTTGAGGCTATTGAGGCGGTCCAACCGACCATTTCCCGGTTCGAGTTCCACGTCGATGAACAGCGAGTGATTGTCAGCCTGGCGCAGTAGGTGAATTCGCTCGGGCGATCAACTTCGCTCCGGCCGTATTACCGTTAGCCCGGATATCTGACCGGATTCGCGGGAATCGCGGGCAAGCGAGAAACCGCGGATCGGTGAGATATCCGGGCTAAAATTGGCGGATGTCATTCCTGGCCCGCCTCGGCGTGATCGCCGCTCTCCTTATCGCGTGCCACGGCGTGTCCGTTGCCGAGCAGAGCTGGCAGGGTGTGCAGCTCGAGGACTACATCGACGACCTGCGAAGCCGCGGCTTGCGAATTATCTACAGCACCGACCTCGTCCGTGAAGATTACCGGGTGCAGGTCGAGCCGGACGCCGACGATCCCGAAGCCGCCCTGCGCGAAGTCCTGGCGCCATACGGCCTGACCCTGACGACCGGCCCGGCAGGCACCCTGCTGATCACGCGGGCACCGGCGGAGTCGCCCAACGTAAACGTACACGTGGTCGACTTGGCGAACGGCATGCCCGTCACCGGCGCCCGGCTTGTCCTCGATGGGCGGCAAACCGGAGTCACCGATGAGGCGGGCCGATTTGTGATGGAGGACGTCGCAACCGGGCAACACGAATTGCGGGCTTCCGCAAGCGGATACGAAGGAGAGGCGACGGCGGTGTTCACGGCCAGTGGCGCAGATGAGGTCACTGTGCGCGTAGCGCTCGATCCCGGGCCGGCACCGCTGCCCGAGATTATCGTTACCTCGAGCCATTACGACATTCGCTACCAGCAAGCCGGTTCGCACACCTTCCTCGACCGCGAGCTGACGACAAAACTGCCGCACCTTGGAGATGAAGCGCTGCGCACGATTGCGCGCCTGCCGGGGGCTACGAGTGGCGGGTTGTCGTCGCGCCATCACGTTCGTGGCGGGCTGCAGAACGAACAGCTTTTCCTGCTCGATGGCCTGCGCCTGTACGAGCCTTATCACCTGAAGGATTTTCATTCGATCACGACGATTGTTCCGTCGGGAGCGATCGCGGGGATGAATTTCTACTCGGCCGGATACCAGGCTCGCTATGGCGATCGCATGAGTGGCGTGGTGGACATCGAGCTGCGGGAACCGCCGGAGGAATCAGAGACGGAACTTGGCCTCACCTTTTTCCACGCCTCAGCGCTGTCTCGCGGTCGCTTCGGAGGAAACGACCGCGGCGACTGGCTGGTCTCAGGGCGGCGCGCGAATCTCGACCTTATCGCGGACGTCGTCAACCCGGAATATGGAGCACCCCGCTACCAGGATTACCTTGCGCATGTCGGTTGGGATATCGGCGGCCATTATCTCTCGGGTAACGCGCTGTTCTCGAACGATAAGATTTCGCTGGCGCAAACAGACGGCAGCGAGCGCGCAAGTGCCAGGTACAAGAACGACGTCCTGTGGCTCAAGGCTGAATCGGAATGGAGCGAGCGGCTCGGAAGCAGGACGATCATCTCGGCAACGGAGATCGAAAACCGGCGCTCCGGCGTGACCGAAAAGCCGGGCGTGATCGAAGGCTTCGTCGAGGACGAGCGGGAGTTTAGGTCGCTCGCGTTCAAGCAGGATTGGCTCTATAGCATGTCCGATCGCTGGCTGCTGAGCGCTGGTGTCGAACTCAAGCGGCTGGAAGCGAACTATCGCTACGACGCCGCGTTAATGATCGCCCCGCCCTTTGACTCCGTTCTCGACAACCGCCCATTCCAGACCCGCGCGATCGACACGTCACCTCGCGGGGCACAGTATGCCGGGTACACCGAAGTAAGGTGGCGCCCCGCGGACAGTGTGGCGGTAGACGTCGGGCTTCGATGGGACCAGCAGACCTATACGACCGCGACGGACGACGAGCAGATGAGCCCGCGCATCAACTTGCTCTGGCGAATGAGTGACCGCACCGATCTGCGCCTCGCGTTTGGCCAGTACTACCAGGCCCAGGAGATCAACGAGCTGCAGGTGAGTGACAACGTGGTCGATTTTCACCCGGCGCAGCGTGCGCGACATCTGGTTGCGAGCCTGACGCACGTATTTCCAACTGGCACCGAACTGCGATTCGAGGCGTATCAGAAGAAGTATTACGGTTTGATGCCCCGGTTTGAAAATGTGTTCGATCCCTTGGTGCTGATCCCGGAACTCCAGATCGATCGCGTGCGCGTAGACGCGGACCGGGCGACGGCGGAAGGCCTCGAGATCACGCTGAGTGGCGAAGGCGAGAGGGATCTTTCGTGGTGGGCAGGATATGCGTGGTCGCGCAGCGAGGATGAACTGGATGGCCTCACGGTTAGAAGGGGCTGGGACCAGCGGCATAGCGTCAGCGCAGGCATCAGCCGCGACTGGAGCCACTGGAGCGTCAGCGCGGTTGCGCTCATCCGCAGCGGCTGGCCGAAAACCGTACTGCTTGCAGATGCGATTCGCGAGGACGAAATGACTGATCTTTTTCTATCCGTTGAGCCCCGCAACAGCCGCCGGCACGAGCCGTTCCAGTCCCTGGATGTTCGCATCAGCCGCCGCTTCGACTTGCCGCGTGGAGAGCTTACCGCCTTTCTCGAGGTGACGAACCTGCTGAACCACGACAACCCCTGCTGCTCCGAATACAGCATCGAAATCGACGGGAACGACAATCAGTTACTCGTCAGCGACGAGGGAACGTGGCTCCCGATCGTTCCGTCGCTCGGGGTGTTGTGGCGTTTCTGAATTGCGTTTCTGACCCGGGTTTCATTATCCCGTATCGATCTCGAGTGGTGGCGCAAACAAGGACGATGCCCGAAGCATGAAGTCGAGGCAGGCTCAGGGTCGCTCAGCAGATGAGGGTCGGTCCCGGTCAGTCATCGGGAGGACCAGGATATTGCAATAGAGACCGTCGATGACCTTTTCCGCGGTACGCCCGACTTTCTTTTGGCTGCCCGGCTTGCCAACCCTGGCGATCACGACGAGTTCGGGCTGTAGTTCCTGGGCAACGCTCGCAATCACCGCCTCTGGCGCGCCAATTGACGCCCGTACCCGATTGCGTGGCAGCCCGCAGCGGTCAGCGAATTTCTGCCGATCCGGATAATCCTCAGCCTCATAGGCTGTCATGACATACAGTTCAGCGCCAAGGCTCTCCGCTATTCCACGCCCGGTCTTCAGTAACCGATCGTTCGCGGTTTCGTAGATATCCGCGTCCGTCCGGTGCTTGATCGCGACCAATACTTTCCGGATGTCGCGTCGTGCGTAAGACTTCACCAGCAACAACGGGCACACGGTATCCCGCAACAGCTTCCAATCCGATGTCTCGCGAACGAGTCGCGTCAGCCGTGACTGGTTGGTCATGTTCTTGACTGCAACAGTGCAGGGCTGCCGGGCAACGGCATCAGTAATGGCTTCGCGCCAGTTGGGCTTGATCTCGACTTCCGTAACCACGGTGATGCCCAGTGAACGGCCGCGCTCAGCCATTCGCTCCACCCATTTCTCGATCCGTGCCTGTTCTTCCGCATGCGCGGTTTGCTCGTCCATGTCAGGCGGTCTGCGCACCGTATTCTCAGCGATACAGACATAGAGGTGCAGAGTGACATCCGTTGAGCCGGACGATAAGTAATCCTTCGCGATGGTTTCGCCCATGATCAGCGAAGGCTGATTCATCATGGTCGGATCCAGAATAACGAAAATTCGTCCAGAATCTGGCATATCTACTCCTGCGTGATGGCCTTTAGTCTAACAGAGTTGCATACCTCAGCTGCACGTTTGCAGCTCGCAATTTACCCAAAAGAACTCGACGGGAACGACAATCAGTTACTCGTCAGCGACGAAGGAACGTGGCTCCCGATCGTACCGTCGCTCGGGGTGTTGTGGCGTTTCTAAATTGGCCCCTCCGGAATCGACGAGGCCTGCGATCCTGTAGCTGGCAAGTTGCGCGTGCGACTTCACACTGCCCTCTTCGCGATAGGCGACCATGACCGGCAGGTAAGATAGGGACGGTGCGAAGTAGAGGGAGGAACCCTTGTCGCCGTCGGATGATGTGTAGCGCACCTCGATCGTTTCGAACTCTCCTGACGCCGTTTTGACGACTTGCTCAGGGATCACCTGGAACCGGTATTCCTTCCACTGTGCGCGGTCGAAGATGGGGAAACCTCCGATGGCGATGCCACGCCGCAGTGCGATCATCAGGGCGACATGCACGGAAATGCGGTTGTGGCCGCCGGTCCGCATCGGCAGTTCGATCTGACGGCCCTTGTATTCGCCGGCGACGCGTTCGTCGTAGAAGAAATAGCGGGTGGTTCGGACCGGATTGGCGATCCGGTCAATGCTTGTGTAATCCACCGGCCGGACGGTTACGCCATCATCGACGAGATTCGTCGTCTCGTGAATCGTGCCTCTCGCGAACAGAGACGCGAGCCCTTTCGGTTTGAGTGAGGTCTCGTAGGTATAGCCGTTACCGTGGCGGCTGAGGCGCAGCACCATCACCCCGCTCAACGGCCCGTAGCGCACGGTATAGCTGGCTTCGAAATCCGGCAAAGGCTCAGCCGCCGCTGCCGGAAGCGTGGTACTGAGGACAAACACCGCCAACACCAGCCAGCGTACATGTGTGAATATAGATTCCACCCGGAACTCCCATAAACAGGTGTTTCGGCATTGGTTGTGCATTCGTCGGATGATACCGATGGCAGAGATGGACCAACAACGCCGTAGCTGCAGTGCGAAGCGGGTGCCGGCAGCAGCCGTCCGGCTGACCGCGAGGATGGCGTGCCTCGTGCTGCTGCATGCGACTATCGATGCGCGCGCGGCGGATGAGCCGTGGCCGGCGTTCCGGAATCACAACCCGTTCCTGCAGATCTTCGGTCTGCCCGCTTTCGAGGCAGCGCCGAGCGCCGCCATCGGAGAAACGAAGTACGACATCGCCCTGGATGTCGCCAACCATGCTGACTCAGGTTCGACAGGAACGGAGGCGGCGACCCTGGACGGCGAAAGCCATTTCCTGACACTGGCGCTGCGACACCGGATTGCAACCAGGCTCGTACTGGGCATCGACATACCTTTCGTCAGCCATTCGGGCGGCATCCTGGACGGGCCTATCGAAAACTGGCATGACATCTGGGGCCTGTCCAACAGCCAGCGGCGTGGACCGCGTGATCAGCTTGCGATTCGCTATGAAAACCCCGAACTCACGACATACACACTCAATACCTCGAGCAAAGGACTGGGCGACATCCGGCTGAACGCGAGCCTGCTCTCGAGCAACCCGCGCAACCGGACGAGCCGCCAATTCGGGGTTCGAGCCGGTGTGAAATTGCCCTCCGGCGATGCCGAACAACTGACGGGCAGCGGTGCCGTGGATTATTCCCTTGGATTGTATGTCTCTGATCCGGGTTTCATATCCCGTATCGATCTGGACCTGTCGGCGACAGTGGGTGTGCTGTTTCTCGGCCAGGGCGACGTGCTCCCCGAAATCCAGCGTGAAACCGTTGCGTTCGGTGGATTTGCTGCAGCCTGGCATCCCACGAACAGGCTGGATGTCGCACTGGCACTGTATGCCCAGAGTGCCTATTACGACAGCGAACTCGATGAAATCGGAGGCAACTCAGTCCAGGTGTCCGTCGGTGCCTTGTACGAGTTGCCGTGGAGCGGTATGTCACTGTCAGTCAGCCTGATCGAAGACCTGTTCGACAACGCAACCACCGACTTCGCGTTCCAGGTTGCGGTTCGCGGCACCCTCCACCGCCCGGGCCGCCTGCAATGATGTGCTGTGTTCGAAACCTTCTTTTCGTTACGGCTCTGCTGGCCGCGGAAGGACGTGCCGAGCAGTCATTCGATAGCGTTCCCTATG
>DATGQI010000001.1:0-2816 GCA_035304285.1 Woeseiaceae bacterium | reverse complement strand
GGCGCGCATGAGCCTGCACCGCATCACCTGTTGATGCCTCTGTGCCGCAGCGAAGTTCCCGGCAACGCTCCTCCACTCGCGCCGCCGTGGTGTGCAGTGCAAACGTGAGCAACGCGTCTTCGTTGCCGTAATCCGCTACCCGCGTCAGCGCCCGCACCTTGGAATAGGAGAGCTCGCCTTTGGCAAACGACATAGCGATCGACGGCAACGTCTTCAGCGCATGTGCCACTCGAACCTTCTCGCGCGCAGCACTCAGGGAGAGATCGCAGCGCCAGTGCAGCCAATCCGCGCAGGAATGGAAGCCCCAGCGGAGCCAGCCGCCTCGTTCGTCAAAGCGGCGTATCAGCACCAGGAGATCGTGGCTGGCTGAATTGATGCGGGCTGCGAGACTGACGATGGCGCGATCGAGGTCATCGATGGTCGAATCCGGTTGGGTTTGAGCGGCCGTAGCGGCGAGGTTCGAGGCAAGCATCATGGCACCTCCGTGTGTCTTAATGATGCTGTTATTATATACAGTTATAATAGCCTAAGCAACTGAGCCTAAAGCCTTTTCTCGAATCCTTACCGCTTTGCGAAGCAGCCCGACGAAGATCCGGGACAGAACGTTCACCCCCGCGCCGGCGCAAGCGCCCCGGCCTTACCCGTCCCCAAACTGACAACCACCGTAAAGAACAACCCGGCTGCGAATCCCGGGATCATTTCGTACAAGTCGTGAAACCCGGCTTTGAAAAGCGCAGCCCATGCGACGGTCACGATGAAGCCGCTCGTCATTCCCGCCAGCGCGCCCTGGCGGGTCGTGCGGGGCCAGAAAAGTGCGCAGAGCACGACCGGGGCAAACGCACAGGCAAGGCCGGACCATGCGAAGAGGACGAACCAGAAGATCACCTTTGCCTCGGTGATCGCGAGGGCCACGGCGACCAGGCCGAGTACCACGGTCGAAACCTTTCCGAACATCGCGAGCCTTGCGTCCGATGCCACCGAACCCATGGTCTTTTGCAGGACATCCCGGATGAGCGTGGACGACGCCATGATCAGTAGTGAATCGACGGTGGACATCATGGCGGCTAACACTGCGATGAAGAAGATCGCCGTGAATACCGGGTGGAGCAGTGTCTGGCTCATCACGGGAAGCACGGACTCGTGATCTCCGAGTTCCGGGAACAAGGCGCGCCCCGCCATTCCTGAGAATATTGCCCCCACGTCGAAGATGATGACGCAGACGACCGCGGGCAGGCTTGCACGGACCAGGGAGCGATCGCTCCTCGCGGACATGAAGCGGGCAAGAAGCTGCGGGGCGCCGAGAAACGCCAGCCCGATCCCGAGGAAGCCTGCGACCGCGACGATACCCTCGGTCGAGAAGCCGGCCGCTCCCATCGGTGTCAGCAGGAACGGATCCTGGCGGCCGAGGTTGTCGATCATCTCCGACCAGCCGCCGGCAGCGGCAATACCGACGATCGGCAATGCCAACAGGCAGCCGAGCATCAGGAGCCCCTGGACCAGGTCGGTGTAGGCAACTGCCTTGAACCCGCCGACGGTGGTGTAGAACAGGATGATCGCCGCACCGATCAGCACGCCATTCAGGTAGCCGGTGCCGAGGAATACGTCGAACGCCTTCCCCGCAGCTGTCATCTGCGCTGCCGCGTAGAACGCGACCATCGAAAAGATGATGATCGCCGACAGCTTGCGAAACAGGTGCCCTTCACCGGGGAAGCGTGCTTCGAGGTAATCGGGGACGGTGATGCTGTCGAACTTGTCCGTCTGTGCCTTGAACGGCCGCGCCACGTACAGCCAGGCGACGGTTACGCCGACCACTTCTCCGAGAACGATCCAGAAGGCGTGGATGCCGACGAGGTAGCCCATCCCCGTCAGCCCCAGGAGGAGCCAGGCACTCTCTCCCGTGACGTTGGAGCTGAAAGCGATTACCCAGGACGGCAGCGATTTCCCGGCGAGAAAGTAACCTTTGAGGGTCCTTGACTGGGCACGCGACCAGAAGCCGATGGCGAACAATATGGCCAGGTAACCGGTGAGGATTCCGATGATCAGCGGATCGTTCATCGGTCAGGCTTCATCGCGCGAAGCACTCCCGGACCTGCCTGCGTCCTTGAGGCAGTACAGGATCGTCATAGATAACCACGGGAGCGTAGAGCAGGCGATGAGAATCCAGGCCGTGACCGGCAGTTCATGCATGATCGAATTTCCCCGCCCGTATCTTCTTCGTTTGGCCGAACTTTGCTGCGGCGTATCGGGGGTGTCAAGGAGCTCGCTGCGTCAGCCTTCGATGAGCGGGCGTGAGTGCTATATTGTGTCGTGCCTGTGACGACGCATTCGCTGACCTGCCTGCTGGCAATCACCCTCGGCTTCGGCCTCGGGCATTCTTCGAGCCTGCTCGCAGCGGATTCCACGTCAGCCTCTCCACTGCGTTTCTCCGTGTCCGAAGGACGCGTACACAACGAGTTCTTTCGCGACGGGCACATCGCGGCACACCTCGTTCTCACATCGGGTCCGGCGCCGCGGCTGGTCGTCGCATTTCCTGCCGGTAACAGCGGCACGGCGCTGTGGTTCGATGCTGCGTCCGGTCCTTTTGCGTGGTTACCGGAAGCCGAGCTGACTGGCGCGCACCGCAGCGTCAAGGAAGGCACCCTGCGAGGCATCTCCGCTGAACTCGAAGCGAGCGGTGCCCCGATCACGATCCGGCACGCGATCCTGAGCAGCGTTCGCGTCATCCGCGATTACGGCTACACGGGCGAGACGCCGGCGGAAGTCCTGGTCCCGCCGCAAGTGCAAGCAAATACGATCGTATGGCAGCGCCCGCGGCT